>NZ_CP077095.1:0-300000 GCF_014268885.2 Pseudomonas xantholysinigenes
GTGTCAGTGGAACTTTGGCAGCAGTGCGTGGAGCTTCTGCGCGATGAACTGCCTGCCCAGCAATTCAACACCTGGATCCGTCCGCTACAGGTCGAAGCCGAAGGCGACGAGTTGCGCGTCTATGCGCCCAACCGCTTCGTTCTCGATTGGGTCAATGAAAAGTACCTTGGCCGTTTGCTGGAGCTGCTTGGCGAACAGGGCAGCGGCATTGCGCCCGCCCTTTCCTTATTAATAGGCAGCCGCCGCAGCTCGGCGCCGCGCGCCGCCCCCAACGCGCCGGTAAGCGCCGCGGTCGCGGCGCAGCAGGCACAAGTTCAGCAGAGCGCACAGGTCGTGCGTCCGCTCGAGCCGGCCAGCACACCTGCGGCCGAGCCGGCAGTCGTCGCCGAAGCCGTTGAAGAGCCAAGCTCCCGTGACAGTTTCGACAGCATGGCCGAACCAACGCCTGCGCCAGCCACCAGCGGGCGCACCGAACAGCGCACGGTGCAGGTCGAGGGCGCGCTCAAGCACACCAGCTACCTGAACCGTACCTTTACCTTTGAAACCTTCGTCGAGGGTAAGTCCAACCAGCTGGCCCGCGCAGCGGCCTGGCAGGTGGCCGACAACCCCAAGCATGGCTACAACCCATTGTTCCTTTATGGCGGCGTTGGCTTGGGTAAGACCCACTTGATGCACGCTGTGGGTAACCACCTGCTGAAGAAGAACCCGAATGCCAAGGTGGTGTACCTGCATTCGGAGCGTTTCGTCGCCGACATGGTCAAGGCGCTGCAACTCAACGCCATCAACGAATTCAAGCGCTTCTACCGTTCGGTCGACGCGCTGCTGATCGACGATATCCAGTTCTTTGCCCGCAAGGAGCGTTCGCAGGAGGAGTTTTTCCACACCTTCAACGCCCTGCTTGAGGGTGGCCAGCAGGTGATCCTCACCAGTGACCGCTACCCGAAGGAAATCGAAGGCCTGGAAGAACGCCTGAAATCGCGCTTCGGCTGGGGCTTGACCGTGGCGGTCGAGCCGCCTGAGCTGGAAACCCGCGTGGCGATCCTGATGAAGAAGGCCGACCAGGCCAAGGTCGAACTGCCGCACGACGCCGCGTTCTTCATTGCCCAGCGCATTCGTTCCAACGTGCGCGAACTGGAAGGCGCCTTGAAACGGGTGATCGCCCACTCGCACTTCATGGGCCGCGATATCACCATCGAGCTGATCCGGGAATCGCTCAAGGACTTGTTGGCACTGCAGGACAAGCTGGTCAGTGTGGATAACATCCAGCGCACCGTGGCCGAGTACTACAAGATCAAGATCTCCGATCTGCTGTCCAAGCGTCGCTCACGCTCCGTGGCGCGCCCGCGCCAGGTAGCCATGGCATTGTCGAAAGAGCTGACCAACCACAGCTTGCCGGAAATCGGCGACATGTTTGGTGGCCGCGACCATACCACCGTGCTGCACGCCTGCCGCAAGATCAACGAACTGAAGGAATCCGACGCGGACATCCGCGAGGACTACAAGAACCTGCTGCGTACGCTGACGACCTGATGGCCGTCTGCGCAGCTTATTGAAGGCAAGGGACTAGACCATGCATTTCACCATTCAACGCGAAGCCCTGTTGAAACCCCTGCAACTGGTCGCAGGCGTCGTCGAGCGCCGCCAGACCTTGCCGGTACTGTCCAACGTGCTGCTGGTCGTGCAAGGCCAGCAGTTGTCGTTGACCGGTACCGACCTGGAAGTCGAACTGGTTGGCCGCGTCCAGCTGGAAGAACCCGCGGAGCCGGGCGAGATCACGGTCCCGGCGCGCAAGCTGATGGACATCTGCAAGAGCCTGCCCAGCGATGTGCTGATCGACATCAAGGTCGATGAGCAGAAGCTACTGGTCAAGGCCGGCCGCAGCCGTTTCACCCTGTCGACCCTGCCGGCCAATGACTTCCCGACTGTGGAAGAAGGCCCGGGCTCGCTGACCTGCAACCTCGAGCAGAGCAAGTTGCGCCGCCTCATCGAGCGCACCAGCTTTGCCATGGCCCAGCAGGACGTACGTTATTACCTCAACGGCATGCTGCTGGAAGTGTCCACCGACACCCTGCGCGCCGTTGCCACCGACGGTCACCGCCTGGCCCTGTGTGCCATGCAGGCGCCAATCGGCCAGGCGGACCGCCACCAGGTCATCGTGCCGCGCAAGGGTATCCTCGAACTGGCGCGCCTGCTCACCGATCCGGAAGGCATGGTCAGCATCGTCCTCGGCCAGCACCACATTCGCGCGACCACCGGTGAATTCACCTTCACCTCCAAACTGGTCGATGGCAAGTTCCCGGACTACGAGCGCGTGCTGCCCAAGGGCGGCGACAAGCTGGTGATCGGCGATCGCCAAGCCCTGCGCGAAGCGTTCAGCCGTACCGCGATCCTGTCCAACGAGAAGTACCGCGGTATTCGCCTGCAACTGGCTGCCGGCCAACTGAAGATCCAGGCCAATAACCCGGAGCAGGAAGAAGCGGAAGAAGAAATCAGCGTCGACTACAACGGCAGCTCGCTGGAGATTGGTTTCAACGTCAGCTACCTGCTGGACGTGCTGGGCGTCATGACCACTGAACAGGTTCGCCTGATTCTGTCCGACTCCAACAGCAGCGCCCTGCTGCAGGAAGCCGGCAATGACGACTCGTCCTACGTTGTCATGCCGATGCGTCTGTAACCTAAAGCAGGCGACATGTCCCTTCGACGTCTCTCGGTCACCGCGGTGCGCAACCTGCACCCGGTGACCCTCTCACCCTCCCCCCGCATCAATATCCTTTACGGCGCCAACGGCAGCGGCAAGACCAGTGTGCTCGAAGCTGTGCACCTGCTTGGGTTGGCGCGTTCGTTCCGCAGTACCCGACTGAACCCGGTGATCCAGTACGAGCAAGCGACTTGCACGGTGTTCGGCGAGGTCGAGCTGGCCGAAGGTGGCACCAGCAACCTCGGGGTTTCGCGGGAGCGGCAAGGCGAGTTCACCATCCGCATCGATGGGCAGAATGCCCGCAGCGCTGCGCAACTGGCCGAAATGTTGCCGCTGCAACTGATCAACCCGGACAGTTTCAGGTTACTCGAGGGCGCCCCCAAGGTGCGTCGGCAGTTTCTCGATTGGGGTGTGTTCCACGTGGAACCACGTTTCATGGCCACCTGGCAGCGCCTGCAGAAGGCCCTGCGACAGCGGAACTCGTGGCTGCGGCATGGTACACTGGACGCCGTTTCGCAAGCCGCCTGGGATCGGGAGCTGTGCCTCGCCAGTGCGGAATTGGATGAATACCGTCGCAACTATATCAAGGCCTTGAAGCCCGTCTTCGAGCGGACCCTGAGCGAGCTGGTCGAACTGGACGGGCTGACCCTGAGCTACTACCGCGGCTGGGATAAGGACCGGGAACTCAACGAAGTCCTCGCTACTTCCCTGCTTCGCGATCAGCAGATGGGCCATACCCAGGCCGGTCCCCAGCGCGCCGATCTACGCCTGCGATTGGGCGCGAACAACGCGGCTGACATTCTTTCGCGGGGCCAGCAAAAGCTGGTGGTGTGTGCCTTGCGAATTGCCCAAGGGCATTTGGTCAGCCAGGTTCGCCGCGGTCAGTGTATTTATCTGGTGGATGACTTGCCGTCCGAGTTGGACGAGCAGCATCGCCGCGCCCTGTGCCGCTTGCTTGAAGAATTGAACTGCCAGGTGTTCATCACCTGTGTAGACCACGAATTTCTGAGGGAAGGCTGGCAGACGGAAACGCCAGTCGCCTTGTTCCACGTGGAACAGGGCCGTATCACCCAGAGCCACGACCATCGGGAGTGAAGGCATGAGCGAAAATCAAACGTACGACTCCTCCAGCATCAAGGTGCTGAAAGGGCTGGATGCCGTACGCAAACGTCCCGGCATGTACATTGGCGACACCGATGACGGCAGCGGCCTGCACCACATGGTGTTCGAGGTGGTCGACAACTCGATCGACGAAGCCCTGGCCGGGCACTGCGATGACATCACCGTCATCATTCACCCGGACGAATCCATCAGCGTCCGTGATAACGGCCGTGGTATTCCGGTCGACGTGCATAAAGAAGAAGGCGTTTCCGCAGCCGAGGTCATCATGACCGTGCTGCACGCCGGCGGTAAGTTCGACGACAACTCCTACAAGGTATCCGGCGGTCTGCACGGTGTAGGTGTGTCGGTGGTGAACGCCCTGTCCGAGAAACTGGTGCTCACCGTTCGCCGTAGCGGCAAGATCTGGGAACAGACTTACGTCCACGGTGTTCCACAAGCGCCTATGGCTGTGGTCGGTGATAGCGAAACCACCGGCACCCACATCCACTTCAAGCCATCGGCGGAAACCTTCAAGAACATCCACTTCAGCTGGGACATCCTCGCCAAGCGCATTCGCGAGCTGTCTTTCCTGAACTCTGGTGTTGGCATCCTGCTGAAGGACGAGCGCTCCGGCAAGGAAGAGTTCTTCCGTTACGAAGGTGGCCTGCGCGCATTCGTTGAATACCTCAACACCAACAAGACCCCGGTCAACTCCCAGGTCTTCCACTTCAACGTCCAGCGTGACGATGGCGTGGGTGTCGAAGTCGCCCTGCAGTGGAACGACAGCTTCAACGAAAACCTGCTGTGCTTCACCAACAACATTCCCCAGCGCGACGGTGGCACCCACCTGGTCGGCTTCCGCTCCTCGCTGACCCGTAGCTTGAACAGCTACATCGAGCAGGAAGGTCTGGCCAAGAAGAACAAGGTCGCCACCACCGGTGATGACGCCCGTGAGGGCCTGACCGCGATCATCTCGGTCAAGGTACCGGATCCGAAGTTCAGCTCGCAGACCAAGGACAAGCTGGTTTCCTCGGAGGTGAAGACCGCCGTGGAACAGGAGATGAACAAGTACTTCGCCGACTTCCTGTTGGAGAACCCCAACGAAGCCAAGGCCGTGGTCGGCAAGATGATCGACGCCGCCCGTGCTCGCGAAGCAGCGCGCAAGGCCCGTGAGATGACCCGCCGTAAAGGCGCGCTGGATATCGCCGGCCTGCCGGGCAAACTGGCCGACTGCCAGGAGAAGGACCCTGCCCTTTCCGAACTGTACCTGGTGGAGGGTGACTCCGCGGGTGGTTCGGCCAAGCAAGGCCGCAACCGTCGCACCCAGGCGATCCTGCCGCTGAAGGGCAAGATCCTCAACGTCGAGAAGGCACGCTTCGACAAGATGATCTCGTCCCAGGAGGTCGGCACGCTGATCACCGCCCTGGGCTGTGGCATCGGCCGCGAAGAGTACAACATCGACAAGCTGCGTTATCACAACATCATCATCATGACCGATGCTGACGTCGACGGTTCGCACATCCGTACCCTGCTGCTGACCTTCTTCTTCCGTCAGTTGCCAGAGCTGGTCGAGCGTGGCTACATCTATATCGCCCAGCCACCGCTGTACAAGGTGAAGAAAGGCAAGCAGGAGCAGTACATCAAGGACGACGAGGCCATGGAAGAGTACATGACCCAGTCGGCCCTGGAAGACGCCAGCCTGCACCTGGACGAGTCGGCACCGGCGGTTTCCGGTGTGCAGCTCGAAGCGCTGGTCAACGAATTCCGCGCCGTGATGAAGACGCTCAAGCGTCTGTCGCGCCTGTACCCGGAAGAGCTGACCGAGCACTTCATCTACCTGCCGGAAGTCACCCTGGAGCAACTGGCCAACCATGCCACCATGCAGGATTGGTTGAGCAAGTTCCAGGAGCGCCTGAACAATAGCCAGAAGTCCGGTCTCAGCTACGTGACCAGCCTGCGCGAAGACAAGGAGCGCAACATCTGGCTGCCGGAAGTGGAAATCACTTCCCACGGCCTGGCCAGCTACGTCACCTTCAACCGCGAGTTCTTCGGCAGCAACGACTACCGCTCGGTGGTCAACCTGGGCGCCAAGCTCGGCACCTTGCTCGGCGAAGGTGCCTACGTTCAGCGTGGCGAGCGTCGCAAGGCGGTCACCGAGTTCAAGGAAGGCCTGGACTGGCTGATGAACGAGAGCACCAAGCGTCACACTATCCAGCGATACAAAGGGTTGGGTGAGATGAACCCGGACCAGTTGTGGGAAACCACCATGGACCCGACCGTGCGCCGTATGCTCAAGGTGACCATCGAGGACGCGATCGCCGCCGACCAGCTGTTCAACACCCTGATGGGCGATGCGGTCGAGCCACGTCGTGACTTCATCGAAAGTAACGCGCTGTCGGTGTCCAACCTGGACTTCTGATAGCGCTATATGTACTAGTAGATCAAAGAAAATAGCCCGCGAAAGCGGGCTTTTTCTTTGGTGACTGACTCGTGTTACCGAGGGACTATCGAGTGGCTGATGCAATGGTTAGCTGAACAGGTGTCGAGGGAACCCTGTGACTGGTAATCCCATTGCCTCATAAGTGCATCCCGGTAGGTTTGGCTTGGTGTCCACCAAGGATCCGACCTCCCGGATCCAAGTTGAGCTTGGTGCTATTCGCTTGAGCAAGAACCAAATTATGGATATCAACCCGTACAGCCGCTTTCGAGAGCTTTCGTTGAGCTGCAGGGGCTGAAAGTACGGGTGATTGGCTGGCACCGAGAGAGGATTTGGCGAGGCCTGGTTCCAGATTCGGGTATGGTGAGCGCAGCGATTGCGCAGGTGGCTGATCTGTTGTAGCCAGCGACTGAACATTTTCGCGTCTGAGAGACCTAGTCGGCCAAGGATCAAGTTCTGGTACTTCCCAGAAAGCAACTCGAAGAATTCGGAGAGGTCCCCGAAATCCCAGGCCTCCACCGCAACCCAGACTGGAATGGATTTTTTCGCTTGCATGTGCCACTGAATACAGTCTTCCTTGCTGCGCTTCAAATGTGACTCTTGCTTGATGCTCCATTCGAGCCATTTGTTACGCGGGTTGCCATTACGATCGGTGTATGGCTGGGTCCATTTCGGCAGGATGTATTTCACGTCTGTATACGCCATGGGGTCGTGATAGCCGATCTCATGTGCAACTACAGTTTTTAGATGTACCTCCAGACGCTCGATCGCATCCAGCATGAGCATCCTCAAGGTCTTGTCGAACTTGTAAAGCGAAACGGCATCTTCGAAGGCTGTACCTGGTTCGAATGCATCCAGCCGAATGGGCTTTCTAGATATGCTGCACAACAGACGTTGTTGATGGGGGTCAAGATGGAATTGGCGTGCGGGATACCAGAATCCACTCAGCCGGTAGTAGCCGAGCTGGGCCAGTTTACGCTCGGTCCGCGTCGTATCTTCGATATGCATGCCCCGCTCCGCCAGTATCGCTACCAGATCGGTATAGCTACGGAAAGGCTTGGGAGGTGATAGCTGCGGCACTTTTCCATGTCCCAGATACGAGAAGGCCCGAACGTAATGCCGGACTAAGCCAGCACCAGAGGATCGGGCGCGATTGAGTTCAGTCTGCCGATAGTTGTATCAATCGTCAACCGAATTCGGTTGACGATTCTGGTACTGAAAGCGCGTAGCGAAACTTCCTAGTAGCGTTTACCAGGTTTCGGATCGTTGGATTTGCAAAGCATTCTTTCAACGTTCCACGTGGAACATGTGATTCAGAGGCCCAACGTCTTCAGGCGTCTGTACAAGGTGCGCTCACTCATTCCCAAGTATTCGGCCAGTTCACTGCGTGAGCCTTTAAAGGTTTCCAGGGCATGAGCTAACTCGGCCATTGTGTTGCGTCCGTGAGCGGGGAACAGCTTCTGCTTCGCCGTCGGCTGGATATCCGGAGGCAGGTGTTCTGGCCGGATAAAACCATCATCGGCGAAAAGATGGGCGCGCTCTAGGATATTCCTGAGTTCGCGAATGTTGCCCGGGAAGCTATGTAGGTTGAGCCACGCCAGAGCTTCTGGAGTTACTTTGGGAGACTGCTTGCCAGCAAGACGCTGCAAAAGGCTTTCACACAGCAGAGGCAAATCTTCTGCCCGTTCACGCAGCGAAGGCAGGCGAATCGGGAATCCACTGATGCGGTAATACAGGTCTTCGCGGAACGTCCCTTCGGCCGCCATCTCTTTCAATGGCTTGTGCGTGGCTGATACCAGGCGAAAGTCCGAATGGACCGTGCGGGTGCTGCCGACAGGCCGGAAGCTGCCTGATTCGATCAGGCGCAGCAACTTTACCTGCATGGCCAATGGCACCTCGCCGATCTCATCGAGGAACAGTGTGCCGCCGTGAGCGGCTTCGGCCAGGCCGATCTTGCGCTGGGTTGCACCCGTGAAAGCGCCCTTCTCGTAGCCGAACAGCTCGCTCTCGAACAGTGACTCGGTCAGCCCGGTACAGTCCACCACCACCAAGGGGCCATTGGCCCGAGGGCTGCCCAGGTGCAAGGCGCGGGCGAACAGTTCCTTGCCGGTTCCCGATTCGCCTTGCAGCAGTACCGGAATCTGCGCCGGTGCCGCTCGCTGCAAACTGGCGACTGCCGCCTGGAACGCGGGTGCACGACCGACCAAGCCCTGCTGTTGCGGTTGTGCCGATGCCAGGGTGACGCTGGTGAGGCGTTCGACGAAGGCCACCACCCTGCCCTCGTCGTCGAGGATCGGGCGCAGTTCCACATCCACATGCTCAGGTCCGCGCGGGGTGTGATGAATATGCAGCACGCGCTCGGGTACCTTGCTGCCCAGCGACTTGCGCAGCGGGCAGTGCTCACCGGCCTGGTCGCATGGAACGGCATAGTGGTGCGAGACGCGATGACATTTCTCGCCGATCGGCGCATGCGTCTCGCTGCCAAACTGGCGACGATAGGCGGCATTGGCGGCGAGGATGTTGTAGTCGGTATCCAGCACGATGCTGGGTAGCACATCGTGTTCGAGATAGGACACCAGCGCGAGGATCGCGGGATGGGAAGCGGCTAGCATGACAGCACCAGATGAAGGACCTGGCGAGGGTAGCAAGGACTGCCAAACACTGCCATTGGCTGACAGTCGACTGCCAGGAACTGTCACCTTTGGTTGGCTGGGATAGGGCTGCTGCGCGGCCCATCGCGGCACGAGGCCGCCCCTACAAGGGGACGGCGTCCTATCTGAAAGGCTGGCATGTATCTTGATAAAGCACCTTCCACTGCCTATGCCTTCAAGGAGGCCCGGTGGATAACTGGAGAGTGCAATGATCATCGGCAACAACCTTCACGTTGAAGAGTTCTTCGACAAAGCGACCTGGACCATCAGCTACCTGGTCATGGATGGCGAGACGCGCCAGTGCGCGCTGATCGACAGCGTGCTGGACTACGACCCCAAGTCTGGGCGCACCAGCACCGATTCGGCAGACAAGCTGATCGCCCGGGTCGAGGCGCTGGGCGCCAAGGTGCAATGGATTCTGGATACCCATGTGCACGCCGATCACCTGTCCGCAGCGGCCTATCTCAAGGACAAGCTGGGGGGCAGCATCGCCATCGGCGCGCAGATCACCCAGGTGCAGAAAGTCTTTGGCACCTTGTTCAATGCCGAGCCCGGCTTTGCCCGAGATGGCAGCCAGTTCGATGTACTGCTCGTTGATGAAGAGGGCTTTCGCATCGGCAACCTCCATGCCCGTGCCCTGCATACCCCTGGACATACCCCGGCATGCATGAGCTACATGGTCGAGGATGCAGGCGAGATTGCCGTATTCGTCGGCGACACGCTGTTCACCCCTGACTACGGTACCGCGCGCTGCGACTTCCCCGGCGCCAGCGCGAGAACCCTGTACCGCTCGATTCGTCGCTTGCTGGCCTTCCCCGACCAGACCCGTCTGTTCATGTGCCACGACTACCTGCCCGGTGGCCGCGAGCTGCGCTACATGACCACCGTGGCCGAACAGCGCGCCGACAATATTCATATCCATGAAGGCGTCAGCGAAGAGAGCTTCGTCGAGATGCGCGAGGCCCGTGACAAGACCCTCGACATGCCCGTGCTGATCCTGCCGTCGGTGCAGATCAACATGCGCAGCGGACAGTTCCCCGAGCCTGAAGCGAATGGCGTGAGCTACCTGAAGATTCCGCTGAACAAGCTGTAAGTCACGCTGCACCCATAACGAGATTCAAAGGAACACTGCCATGCCTGCCCTGCTGTCCCCTGCCGATACATCCCGTGCCGACCACCACAAGGTGGTGATCGTCGGTGCCGGTGCCGCTGGCATCGCCACCGCTTCCAGCCTGATGGCCCGCGACCCTTCGCTGGACATCGCCCTGATCGACCCTGCCGATGTGCATTACTACCAGCCCGGCTGGACCATGGTCGGTGCCGGCGTGTTCAAGGCGCCGAGCACTGCGCACACCATGGCTGCCACCCTGCCCCGCGGCGTGCGCTGGATCAAGGCGCGGGTCGAGGGCTTTGACCCGCAAGGTCAATTGGTCATCCTCGACGATGGCCGCGCCGTCAGTTATGAACAACTGGTGGTCTGCCCAGGGCTGAAGCTGGATTGGCAGGCCATCGAAGGCCTGAGCGAAACCCTCGGACGCAACGGCGTCACCTCCAACTACCGCTACGACCTGGCGCCTTATACCTGGCAACTGGTGCAGAACCTCAAGCAAGGGCGCGCCCTGTTCACCCAGCCGCCGATGCCGATCAAATGTGCCGGTGCCCCGCAGAAGGCGCTGTACCTGTCCTGCGACCACTGGTTGCGCAACGGCCAGCTGGGCGATGTAAGGGCCAGCTTCTTCAATGCCGGGGCGGTGTTGTTCGGTGTGCCAGACTATGTGCCGGCGCTGATGAGCTACATCGACAAGTACGGCGTCGATCTGAACTACCAGCATCGCCTGACGGCGGTGGACGGCCCGAATAAGCGCGCTACCTTTGTCCGCACTCTGCCCGACGGCAGCACCGAGACCCGAGTCGAGGCCTTTGACATGCTGCATGTGGTGCCACCTCAGGTGGCGCCTGATTTCATCCGCCAGAGCCCACTGGCCGATGCGGCGGGTTGGGTCGACGTCGATCCGCATACCTTGCGCCATCGCCAGTTCGGTAATGTCCACGCGCTGGGCGATGTGGCCAATACCAGCAACGCCAAGACCGCCGCCGCTGCCCGCAAGCAGGCGCCGGTGGTGGCCAACAACGTGCTGGTGGCCCTCGGTCGCTTGTCGACCCTGGCCCAGTACGACGGTTATGGCTCCTGCCCGCTGACCGTGGAGCGCGGCAAAATCGTCCTGGCCGAGTTCACCTATGGCGGCAAGGTGGCGCCGAGCTTCCCTCGCTGGCTGCTCGATGGGCGCAAACCCACCCGCCTGGCCTGGTTGCTCAAGGCGCAGATCCTGCCGCCGCTGTACTGGAAGGCCATGCTCAAGGGCCGCGAGTGGCTGGCTCGACCGCAACCTCTGGTGGTCGAGGCGCAACGGTGATCGAGCAGCAAATGCTGGGCGCCGGGCTTGGCGCAGTCATTGGCGCGGTGTTGGCCCTGACCGGCGCCGGCGGAGGCATCCTGGCGGTGCCACTACTGGTGTTCGGCCTGGGGCTGAGCATGGTCGAGGCTGCGCCGATTGGCCTGCTGGCTGTGGGGTTGGCAGCATTGGTCGGGGCAGTGCTCGGGCTGCGCCAGGGTTTGGTGCGCTATCGAGCGGCCCTGTTCATCGCGGTAATCGGCATTGCCTGCGCACCCTTCGGTCTGATGCTCGCCCATCGCTTGCCTAATACACCGCTGGCCTTGGTATTTGCCGGGGTGCTGGTGTATGCCTGCCTGCGGATCTGGCGCAAGGCCGCTCGAGAACTGCGTGGTGAATCACCCTGCGGGGAGCGGGAGATCATGCCCTGTGTGCTCAACCCGCTGCAGGGGCGCCTGCGCTGGACCCTGCCCTGCGCCCGGGCGTTGGCGTTCACCGGGATGCTCTCGGGGTTGCTCTCAGGGTTGTTGGGCGTCGGCGGTGGATTCGTGATCATCCCGGCGCTGAACCGCTATACCAACCTGAACATGAAAAGCATCGTCGCCACCTCGCTGGCGGTGATCGCCCTGGTGTCCACTGGCAGTGTGGTCAGCGCCAGCGTGGCGGGGGTCATGCACTGGTGGGTCGGGGCGCCGTTCGCCGTGGGGGCGGTGCTGGGCTTGCTGCTGGCGCGGCCATTGGCGAGCAAGCTGGCTGGTCCACGCCTGCAGCAGCTGTTCGCCGTGGTGGGGTGTGGCGCCGCCGTGCTGCTGGCCGCCAAGGCGTTACTCGGCTAGCAACGCGTCCTGCTCGGCGGCACACAACGCCAGCAGATAGTCCCAGACCACCCGCAGGCGTACCGACTTGTGCAGCTCGCGGCGGGTGCAGATCCAGTAGCTGCGCTGGATGGTTTCGCTGGGCAGGACGCGCACCAGTCCCGGGTTGTGGCGGGCCATGTAGTTGGGCAGCACGGCGATGCCCAGCCCGGCCTGGGCGGCTTGCTGCTGGGCGATCACGCTGGTGCTGCGGAACACCACGTTCGGTGCTCGGCAAAAGCTGTTGAGGAACAACAGCTCCTGGCTGAACAGCAGGTCGTCGACATAGCCGATCCAGCTGTGTCGGGCCAGGTCCTCGCGGCTGTGTAGGGGCGGTGCGCGGTCCAGGTAGTCCTGGCTGGCGTACAGGGCCAGGCGGTAGTCGGTGAGCTTGCGGGTGATCAACAGGTCGGCGCTGGGGCGTTCCAGGTGGATGCTGATCTCGGCTTCGCGGTTGAGGATGCTGACGAAGCGCGGCACCGCCACCAGTTCCACTTCGAGCCCCGGGTAGCGCTGGAACAACGCGTTCATGCGCGGGGTGAAGAACATGATGCCGATGCCTTCGGTGACCCCCAGGCGGATCTTGCCCAGTGGCGTGATGGCCTGGGTGATCTCTTCCTGCGCCAGCAGGGCGACATTTTCCATGGCCTCGGCATGTTTGAGCAGGGCCTGGCCGGACGGGGTGAGTTCATAGCCCTGGGCGTGCTGGACGAACAGCGCGGTGCCCAGGTGCTTCTCGATGCTCTCGATATGCCGGGCCACGGTGCTGTGGGTGGTGTTGAGGCGCTTGGCGGCGGTGAGCAGGCGGCCGCTGCGCTGCAACTCGAGGAAAAACCGCAGATCGTTCCAGTCGAACATGCTGATCCTTTTGGCTGTTCGCGTTGGCCCTTTCGCGGTTAAACCCGCTCCCACAGGGTCAATGCCAAACTCAGGATTGGCAGTGAACCTGTGGGAGCGGGTTTACCCGCGAATGGGCCAGCTCAGGTATGACGCTGTGCTAAAACGCACAACGGCTGCGCGAAATCTCGTGTTTCCTCGGCGAAATTAATCAATAAGATGGATCGGGACAAGAATAATAATCAGGCGCGAGGTTGCACATGCCATCAGCCGATTCTGTCTACGACTACGTGGTCGTGGGTGCCGGCCCCGCCGGTTGCCTGCTGGCCAACCGCTTGTCCGCCGACCCTGCCTGCCGCGTCCTGCTGCTCGAGGCCGGTGGTCGCGACAACTATCCCTGGATTCACATCCCGGTCGGTTACCTCTATTGCATCGGCAACCCACGCACCGACTGGTGCTTCAAGACCGAGGCCCAGCCAGGCCTGAACGGCCGTGCCCTGGGTTATCCACGGGGCAAGGTGCTGGGAGGCTGCTCGTCGATCAACGGCATGATCTACATGCGCGGCCAGGCCGCCGACTATGATCGCTGGGCCGAGCAAGGCAATGATGGCTGGGCGTGGAAGGATGTGCTGCCCTTGTTCAAGGCCAGCGAGAACCACTTTGCCGGCACCAGCGACAGCCACGGCGCCGACGGCGAATGGCGGGTCGAGCAGCAGCGCTACAGCTGGCCGATCCTAGATGCCTTCCGCGATGCCGCCGAGCAGAGTGGCATCGCCATGGTCGGCGACTTCAACACGGGCGACAACGCCGGCTGTGGATACTTTCAGGTCAACCAGCGCAGCGGCGTGCGCTGGAACTCGGCCAAGGCGTTTCTCAGGCCTGTTCTAAAACGACCGAACCTCACGGTCTTGACCGGCGTGCAGGTCGACCAGGTGCTGCTCAACAACACCCGTGCCCGGGCCGTGAAGGCGCTCTGGCAAGGGGCATGGCATGAGTTCGGCGCCCGTCGCGAGATCATCCTGTGTGCGGGGGCGGTGGGTTCGCCCGGCATTCTGCAGCGCTCCGGCATTGGCCCGCGCAAGTTGCTGGAAGACCTGGGCATCCCGGTGCGCCACGACATGCCCGGAGTGGGCGGTAACCTGCAGGATCACCTGCAACTGCGATTGATCTACCAGATCCGCAATACTCGCACCCTCAACCAGATGGCCAACAGCCTGTGGGGCAAGCTGGGCATGGGCCTGCGCTATGCCTTTGACCGCAGCGGCCCGTTGGCCATGGCGCCGAGCCAGCTGGGAGCCTTCGCCCGATCCGGCCCCGAGCAGGCGACCGCCAACCTGCAATACCATGTGCAGCCATTGTCGCTGGAGCGCTTTGGCGAACCGCTGCATGAGTTCCCGGCCTTCACCGCCTCGGTGTGCAACCTGCGCCCGGCAAGCCGTGGACGGATCGACATTCGCTCGGCAGACATGAACGCCGCGCCGCTGATCGACCCCAACTACCTCAGTGACCCCGAGGACCTGCGCGTTGCCGCCGATGCCATCCGCCTCACCCGGCGCATTGTCCAGGCCCCTGCCCTGGCGGCCTTCGATCCTCGCGAGTACCTGCCAGGCCCTGCCCTGCAGAGCGAGGAAGAGCTGCACCAGGCCGCCGGCCAGATCGGCACCACCATCTTCCACCCGGTGGGCACCTGCCGCATGGGCAGTGGCGCGCTGGATGTTGTGGATAACCAGCTGCGCGTGCATGGCATTCCGGGGCTGCGCGTGGCCGACGCCTCGATCATGCCGCAGATTGTCTCCGGCAATACCTGTTCACCCACGGTCATGATTGCCGAAAAGGCGGCACAACTGATCATCAAGGGGGCCAATACCCAGACCAACCTCAGCGACGCCAGCGCGATACCGACGCCCTGACCCGGGTGTTTGCAACAGCGGCGGCTTGTGGTCGCAAGCCGCCGGCAGTGGAACAACAAGAATAATCACTGTGGCCCGCGGGCCGAGGACAGCAACGATGTCGGATTACATCCAGGAACAGGGGGCGGCCGCGAGCAGCCCAAGCCGTCGTGAAGAGCGCAAGATCATTTTCGCGTCATCCCTCGGGACGGTGTTCGAGTGGTATGACTTTTTTCTCTATGGCGCGCTGGCCGCGGTCATCAGCAAGCAGTTCTTCGCTGGGGTCAACGACACCACCGCCTTCATCTTCGCCCTGATGGCCTTCGCCGCCGGCTTCCTGGTGCGCCCGTTCGGCGCGCTGGTGTTCGGTCGCCTGGGCGACATGATCGGGCGCAAGTACACCTTCCTGGTGACCATCGTGCTGATGGGCCTGTCCACTTTCGCGGTCGGCCTGCTGCCGACCTACGCCAGCATCGGCATCGCCGCGCCGATCATCCTGGTGGTGCTGCGCATGCTCCAGGGCTTGGCGCTGGGCGGTGAATACGGCGGCGCGGCCACCTATGTCGCTGAACACGCGCCACCCGGCAAGCGTGGTTTCCATACCGGCTTCATCCAGTCCACCGCCACCCTCGGCCTGCTGCTGTCACTGGTCGTGGTCCTGGCCAGCCGCTACATCAGCGGCGACCAGTTCGAAACCTGGGGCTGGCGCCTGCCGTTCCTGCTGTCGATCGTGCTGCTGGCGATTTCCACTTGGATCCGCATGAGCATGCATGAGTCGCCGGCCTTCGTGAAAATGAAGGCCCAGGGCAAGGTCAGCAAGTCGCCGATCCGTGAGTCGTTCACCTCCTGGCCGAACCTGAAGGTGGTGCTTACGGCGCTGTTCAGCATCAATGCCGGGCAGGCGGTGACCTTCTACACCGCGCAGTTCTACGTGCTGTTCTTCATGACCCAGATGCTCAAGATGGACCCGGCCCAGGCCAACACCCTGCTGATCATCAGCGTGGTGATCGGTGCGCCGTTCTTCGTGTTCTTCGGTTGGCTGTCGGATCGGGTCGGGCGCAAGCCGATCCTGATGCTTGGCCTGTTGCTGGCGACGGTGCTGTACTTCCCGTTGTTCAAGGCCCTGAGCCATTACGCCAACCCGCAGATCGACACCGCCAGTCGCCAGGCACCGATCGTCGTCACCGCCGACCCCCAGGGCTGCACCTTCCAGTTCGACCCGGTGGGCAAGGCACGCTTCGACAGCCCATGCGACAAGGTCAAGACGTTCCTGGTCAAGCAAGGGCTACCCTACAGCTCGGTGAGTGTCGCCGGCAGCGAGGTGATCGTCAGCGTCGGCGACAAGACCATCAATGGTTTCGACGAAGCGGCCATGCGTAGCGCCATCGATAGCGCCGGCTACCCGGCCAAGGCGGATCCCGCGCATGTGAACCAAGTGATGGTGGTGGTGCTGATCGTCGCCATGATCCTGATCGCCACCATGACCTACGGGCCGTTGGCGGCGGTGATGGTCGAGCTGTTCCCCACGCGCATCCGCTATACCTCGATGTCCCTGCCTTATCACATTGGTAATGGCTGGTTCGGTGGCTTCCTACCGACAGTGTCGTTCGCGTTGGTGGTGTACACCGGGGATATCTTCTATGGGCTGTGGTACCCGGTGCTGATTACCGGGGTGAGCCTGGTGGTGGGGATCTTCTGCCTGAAAGAGACCCGGGATGTGGATATCGACAAGGTCTGAGTTTGTCGCTGGCTTCTTCGCGGGTAAACCCGCTCCCACATACCCGCGAAAAAGCCTGCAGCGATTTCAGCCCATGAAAAAACCGGCGTAAAAGCCGGTTTTTTTATCGCGGGAAAAAACTTATGCACGATTTTCGAAAAAACGTCATACATGGAAATAAATAGCTAATTCAATCACTTAGCTATGTATTGAGACGCTTCATCCAAAAATTGCTAACAAGTTATCCACAGATCGTCAGGCAGGCTGCTGCTCAGGTTTTTCCGCGCTTGGCGGCAGCGAACCCATGGCCCGCTGGGTCGCCTCGTTCCATGCCTGGGCACGGTCGTTGAGCTCGGCGATGGCACGCGGGCCAGTCCCCTCGGGGAACATCGGCTTGCCAATCACCACTTCGATGGTGCCCGGGCGCTTGCCCCAGCCTTCACGCGGCCAGAACTTGCCGGCGTTGTGGGCGATCGGCAGTACCGGCAGGCCGGCGTTCACCGCCAGCGCGGTGCCGCCGCGGGAGAACTTGCCCATCTGCCCATGCGGCACGCGAGTACCTTCGGGGAAGATCAGCACCCAGGTGCCCTGCTTGAGCAGCTCGTCGCCCTGGCTGGCGACCTGGCGCAGGGCCTCCTTCGGGTTTTTCCGGTCGATGGCGATCGGCCGCAGCATGGCCATGGCCCAGCCGAAGAACGGCACATACAGCAGTTCACGCTTGAGCACCTGGCTCAGCGGCGAGAAATACGCCGAGAGGAAGAACGTCTCCCAGGTACTCTGGTGGTTCGACAGGATCACGCAAGGTACGTCAGGCACGTTCTCGGCGCCGGTGACCTTGTAGTCGATCCGCAGGATCGTTCGCACCAGGAACAGCGCGCAGCGGCACCAGTACACGTTGATGAACTTGTAGCGCTTGGGGAACGGCAGGAAAGGCGCGACGAAGAAGCTCAGCGAGCACCACAGCAGCGAACTGGTGCCCAACAGCAGGTAAAAAAGAAAGATTCTGATCGCCTGCAGGATCGACATAGTGGCATGTACCGTTGCGGGGCGTGCCCGCCTAATGAAAAGTGCGCAGGTCCCGGCGCACTCTTTTAAATAAGTTCTCTGGCGATGGCTGCCAGATCGTCGAAAATCAGTGTAGTTTTTGCGACGCCCTTTTCCAGGGTCCGCTCGCCCTTGCCGGTTTTCACCAACACGGGTTGTGCATCGACGGCCAGGGCCGCCTCCAGGTCACCTTTGCTGTCGCCGACGAACCATACGCCGGTCAGTGGTACCTGGTAGTGCTCGGCAATGGTCCGCAGCATGCCAGGCTTGGGCTTGCGGCAGTCGCAGCCCTCGTCCGGGCCATGCGGGCAATGCACGATCAGGCCGACTTCGCCGCCCTGCTCGGCCACCAGCGCGCGCAGGCGCGCGTGCATGGCCTCGAGGGTTTCCAGCGGGTAGTAGCCGCGGGCAATGCCGGACTGGTTGGTGGCAACAGCCACCGTCCAGCCCGCCTTGCTCAACTGCGCGATGGCCTCGATCGAGCCGGGAATGGGGATCCATTCCTCCAGCGACTTGATATAGGCGTCGGAGTCGTGATTGATCACTCCGTCTCGATCAAGAATCAGCAGTTTCAACGACTTACCCCAGCAGCGAGATATCGGCCACGCCCAGGAACAGACCGCGCAGGCGGCTGAGCAGGGCATAACGGTTGGCGCGTACCTTGGCGTCCTCGGCGTTGACCATCACCGCCTCGAAGAAGGCGTCGACTGGGTCGCGCAGGGCCGCCAGGCGGGCCAGGGCTTCGCTGTACTGACGCGCGGCCGCCATCGGTTGCACGGCCTGGTCGGCCTGCTGGATGGCCGAGTACAGGGAGAACTCGTTGGCGTTGTCGAAGTACTTCGGCTCGACCTGGTCGGCGATGGCGCCTTCGGCCTTGCCCAGCAGGTTCGACACGCGCTTGTTCGCCGCGGCCAGGGCGTCGGCTTCAGGCAGCTTGCGGAAGGCCTGCACGGCCTGCACGCGCTGGTCGAAGTCCAGTGCCGAGCCTGGCTTGAGGGCACGCACCGACAGGTAGGTGGAAACGTCGATGCCTTCGTCTTCATAACGCGCGCGCAGGCGGTCGAAGATGAACTCCAGCACCTGCTCGGACAGGCCGGCGGCCTTGACCTTGGCACCGAACTGCTTGACCGCGAACTCGACCGCGGTGGTCAGGTCCAGGTCCAGTTGTTTCTCGATCAGGATACGCAGCACGCCCAGGGCCGCGCGACGCAGGGCGTACGGGTCCTTGCTGCCGGTAGGCAGCATGCCGATGCCGAAGATGCCGACCAGGGTGTCGAGCTTGTCGGCGATGGCCACAGCGGCACCGGTGAGGGTCTGCGGCAGCTCGGCGCCAGCACCGCGCGGCATGTACTGCTCGTTCAGCGCCAGGGCGACGTCTTCCGGCTCGCCGTCGTTGAGGGCGTAGTAGTAGCCGGCGATACCCTGCATTTCAGGGAATTCGCCGACCATTTCCGAGGCCAGGTCGCATTTGGACAGCAGGCCGGCACGGCCGGCATTGGCGGCGCTGCCACCGATGTACGGGGCAATGAAGGCGGCCAGCTTGGAAACGCGCTCGGCCTTGTCGAACACGGTGCCCAGCTGAGCCTGGAACACCACGTTCTTCAGGCGCTCGTTGAAGCTTTCCAGCGGCTGCTTCTTGTCCTGCTTGAAGAAGAACTCGGCGTCGGTCAGACGCGGACGCACGACCTTTTCGTTGCCTTCGACGATCTGCTTCGGATCGCGGCTCTCGACGTTGGCCACGGTGATGAAGCGCGGCAGCAGCTTGCCTTCGCTGTCCAGCAGGCAGAAGTACTTCTGGTTGTCCTGCATGGTGGTGATCAGCGCTTCCTGTGGCACCTCGAGGAAACGCTCCTCGAACGAGCACACCAGCGGCACCGGCCATTCGACCAGGGCAGTCACTTCGTCCAGCAGTGCCGGTGGCACGATGGCCGTGCCTTCCTGCTGCATCGCAAGCTCGGCGGTACGCTTGCTGATCAGCTCGCGACGCTCGGCGAAGTCGGCCAGCACGTGGGCCTTGCGCAGGTCCTCGACGTAGTTGGCCGGGGTGGTGATGAGCACGTTTTCCGGGTGGTGGAAACGGTGGCCACGGGACTCACGGCCGGCCTTCTGGGCCAGGATGGTGCAATCGACGACCTGGTCACCGAGCAGCATCACCAGCCACTGGGTCGGGCGTACGAACTCTTCACGGCTGGCGCCCCAGTGCATGCGCTTGGGGATCGGCAGGTCGTTGAGCGAATCCTCGACGATGGTCGGCAGCAGGCTGGCGGTGGCCTTGCCCGGGATGTGTTGGGAGAAGCGCAGCTTCGGGCCGCTCTGGTCGATGTCCGCCAGTTCCACGCCGCACTTCTTGGCGAAGCCCAGGGCCGCCTGGGTTGGCTGGCCTTCGGCGTTGAACGCCGCTTGCAGGGGCGGGCCGTCGATGTTGATGCTGCGGTCCGGTTGCTGCACGTCCAGCTGACGGATCAGCACGGCCAGGCGGCGCGGCGCGGCGTAGACCTGCTTGCCGCTGTAGTTCAGGCCGGCGGCCTGCAGGCCTTTCTCGATGCCGGCGAGGAACGCGTCGCCCAGGGTGGCGAGGGCCTTCGGTGGCAGCTCTTCGGTGCCCAGTTCAACCAGGAAATCTTGAGCACTCATTGTGCAGCCTCCAGCTTAGCCAACACTTCGTCACGCAGTTCGGGAGAGGCCATCGGGAAGCCCAGGCGTGCGCGGGCTTGCAGATAGCTTTGCGCGACGTCCCGGGCCAGGGTACGCACGCGCAGGATGTAACGCTGGCGCTCGGTCACCGAGATGGCGCGGCGGGCGTCCAGCAGGTTGAAGGTGTGCGAGGCCTTCAGGACCATTTCGTAGGTCGGCAGCGGCAGGTCCAGCTTGATCAGGCGGTTCGCTTCGCTTTCGTAGAAGTCGAACAGCTCGAACAGCTTCTCGACGTTGGCGTGCTCGAAGTTGTAGGTCGACTGCTCCACTTCGTTCTGGTGGAACACGTCGCCGTAGGTGACCTTGCCGAACGGGCCGTCGGCCCACACCAGGTCGTAGACCGAGTCCACGCCCTGCAGGTACATGGCCAGGCGCTCCAGGCCGTAGGTGATTTCACCGGTGACCGGGTAGCACTCGATGCCGCCGACTTGCTGGAAGTAGGTGAACTGGGTCACTTCCATGCCGTTCAGCCAGATTTCCCAACCCAGGCCCCAGGCGCCGAGGGTCGGCGATTCCCAGTTGTCTTCGACGAAGCGGATGTCGTGAACCAGCGGGTCCAGGCCGATGGCTTTCAGCGAGCCGAGGTACAGCTCCTGGAAGTTGGCCGGGTTCGGCTTGAGCACTACCTGGAACTGGTAGTAGTGCTGCAGGCGGTTGGGGTTTTCGCCATACCGTCCGTCGGCGGGGCGACGGCTAGGCTGCACGTAGGCGGCGTTCCACGTCTCTGGGCCCACGGCGCGCAGGAAGGTGGCGGTATGGAAAGTGCCGGCGCCTACTTCCATATCGTAGGGCTGAAGCACCACACAACCTTGCTCGGCCCAGTAGTTCTGCAGGGCGAGGATCAGGTCTTGGAAGGTACGCACGGCTGGCGTAGGCTGGCTCACGAAATTCACCTGTATCTGGGGATGCGGATGTAAAGAGCGGGAGTATAACCCGATTCGCCTCGCCCTCTACGTTATTGGAGCCTTATGCCACGCTGCTTTTGGTGTTCCGACGATCCGTTGTACCAGGCCTATCACGACCAGGAGTGGGGAACGCCGCAGCGCGACCCGGCGTTGCTCTTCGAGATGCTTTTGCTCGAAGGGTTCCAGGCGGGATTGTCGTGGATCACGGTATTGAAGAAGCGCGAGCGTTATCGCCAGGTGCTGGATGGCTTCGACCCGGTGAAACTGGCGCGCCTGAGCGACGAGCGCATCGAGGAGCTGATGCTTGATCCCGGCATCATCCGCAACCGTCTCAAGCTCAAGGCCGTGCGCCGCAACGCCCTGGCCTGGCTGGCTGTGGATAACCCGGCCGAGTGGTTGTGGTCGTTCGTCGGCGGCGCGCCGAAGATCAACCATTTCCAGGGCCGCGGCGATGTGCCGGCGGTCACCGATGAGGCCAAGGCCATGAGCAAGGCCTTGCAGAAAGCCGGCTTCACCTTTGTCGGGCCGACCATTTGCTACGCCTTCATGCAGGCCACCGGCATGGTCATGGACCACACCACTGACTGCGATCGCTACGCCGCCTTGCTGCGCTGAGGGGTTACAATGCGCGCCTTGCTGAAATAAGGAATTCGCCTGTGGAAAAGTTCAAGGGCGCCCTGATGGTCGGGGTGCTGCGCCTGTTTGCCAAGCTGCCCTGGAGCGCTGTGCAGCGCGTCGGCGCCGGTATCGGCTGGCTGATGTGGAAAATCCCCAATGGCTCGCGCAATGTCGTGCGCATCAACCTGGCCAAGTGTTTCCCTGAGATGGACCCGGTCGAGCGTGAGCAACTGGTGGGCCGTGCATTGAAGGATATTGGCAAGTCGTTCGTCGAGAGCGCCTGTGCCTGGATCTGGCCACCGCAGCGCTCGTTGGACCTGGTCAAGGAAGTGCACGGCCTGGAAGTGCTGGAGCAGGCCCTGGCCTCGGGCAAGGGCGTGGTGGGCATCACCAGCCACCTGGGCAACTGGGAAGTGCTCAATCACTTCTATTGCAACCAGTGCAAACCGATCATCTTCTATCGTCCGCCCAAGCTGAAGGCGGTGGATGACCTGCTGCGTGAACAGCGCGTGCAGATGGGCAACCGCGTGGCGCCTTCGACCAAGGAAGGCATCCTCAGCGTGATCAAGGAAGTGCGCCGGGGTGGTCAGGTGGGGATTCCTGCGGATCCAGAGCCGGCCGAGTCGGCGGGTGTGTTCGTGCCTTTCCTGGGTACCCAGGCGCTGACCAGCAAGTTCGTGCCGAACATGCTGGCCGGTGGCAAGGCGGTCGGGGTGTTCCTGCATGCCCTGCGGCTGCCGGATGGCTCGGGCTTCAAGGTGTTCCTGGAAGCGGCACCAGAAGCGATGTACAGCACCGATGTAACTGAATCGGCAGCGGCCATGAGCAAGGTGGTCGAGCGTTATGTGCGCGAGTATCCGAGCCAGTACATGTGGAGCATGAAGCGCTTCAAGAAGCGTCCGGCTGGGGAAACACGTTGGTATTAAGAACCTGGGGGCGCTTTGCGCCCCTTTCGCGACGCAAGGCCGCTCCTACAGGGTAATGCGATCTCCTGTAGGAGCGGCCTTGCGTCGCGATGGGCTGCAAAGCAGCCCCGGCGATTTCAGACCTTATTCAATTTCTTCAGAAACACCGTCATCTCCTTCTCGGCCTGCTTGTCCCCATGGGCCTGCGCCGCCTCGATCCCCTCCTCCCAGGCCTTGCGCGCCCCAGCCAGGTCACCCTGCAGCTGATAGGCCTTGCCCAGCAGCTTCCACGCCGCCGAGTACTTCGGATCCTGCTGCACACAGGCCGCCAGGTGCAGCGCCGCTTCAGCCCCATTGCCTTCATCCAGCCAGGCCTTGCCCAGCCCGAACCTCAGCAGCGGGTTATCCACACCCTTGGCCAGCATCTTCTCCAGCGATTCGCGCATAGGTCTCTCTCCCGAATCCATGATGTTGCGAGCGCCTGTGGGAGCGGATTCACCCGCGAATGCGTCGGTAGATCGACAATCGCATTCGCGGGTAAACCCGCTCCCACAGGGGGAAATGAACTAGAAGAAACTCAGGCCCACGTGGAACAGCTTCTCCACGTCCCGAATATGCTTTTTATCCACAACGAACAGGATCACATGGTCGCCCGACTCGATCACCGTGTCGTCATGGGCGATCAGCACCTCCTCGTCGCGGATGATCGCGCCGATGGTGGTGCCCGGCGGCAACGAGATGTCCTCGATGGCCTTGCCCACCACCTTGCTCGATTTTGAATCGCCATGGGCCACCGCCTCGATGGCTTCGGCCGCGCCACGGCGCAGCGAGTGCACGCTGACGATATCGCCGCGGCGCACGTGGGCCAGCAAGGTGCCGATGGTAGCCAACTGCGGGCTGATGGCGATGTCGATCTCACCACCCTGCACCAGGTCGACGTAGGCTGGGTTGTTGATGATGGTCATCACCTTGCGCGCCCCCAGGCGCTTGGCCAGCAGCGACGACATGATGTTGGCCTCGTCGTCGTTGGTCAGGGCCAGGAAGAGATCGGCGTCGGCGATGTTCTCTTCGAGCATCAGGTCCTTGTCCGAGGCGCTGCCCTGCAGCACCACAGTGCTCTCCAGAGTGTCGGAGAGCTGGCGGCAGCGCGCCGGGCTCTTCTCGATGATCTTCACCTGGTAGCGGCTCTCGATGGCCTCGGCCAGGCGCTCGCCGATCTGCCCGCCACCGGCGATGACCACGCGCTTGTTGGTTTCGTCGATGCGCCGCAGCTCGCCCATCACCGCGCGGATGTCCTTGCGCGCGGCAATGAAGAACACTTCGTCGTCGGCCTCGATCACCGTGTCGCCCTGCGGGGTGATCGGCCGGTCGCGGCGGAAGATCGCCGCCACGCGGGTATCGACGTTGGGCATGTGCGCGCGGATCTGGCGCAGTTGCTGGCCCACCAGCGGCCCGCCGTAATAGGCGCGGACCGCCACCAGCTGGGCCTTGCCCTCGGCGAAGTCGATCACCTGCAATGAACCTGGATGTTCGATCAGGCGCTTGATGTAGTTGGTCACCACCTGTTCGGGGCTGATCAGCACGTCCACGGGAATGTGGTCGTTGTCGAACAACTCTTCGCGGGTGAGGTAGGCCGACTCGCGCACCCGGGCGATCTTGGTCGGGGTGTGGAACAGCGAGTAGGCGACCTGGCAGGCGACCATATTGGTCTCGTCGCTGTTGGTCACCGCCACCAGCATATCGGCGTCGTCGGCGCCGGCCTGGCGCAGCACCGTCGGCAGCGAGGCGCGGCCTTGCACGGTGCGGATGTCCAGGCGGTCGCCCAGGTCGCGCAGGCGCTCGCTGTCGGTGTCGACCACGGTGATGTCGTTGGCTTCGCTGGCCAGGTGCTCCGCCAGCGTGCCGCCCACTTGCCCTGCGCCGAGGATGATGATCTTCATCCGCTACTCCCTACCCTTTTGTTCTTACCCGCGCGAAGCGGCGATCTTGATCAGTTTGGCGTAATAGAACCCGTCATGGCCGCCTTCCTGGGCCAGCAACTGGCGGCCGTGGGGCTGGCGCAGGCCGGCTTCGGTGGCCAGGTCCAACTCGCGGGCACCAGGGGTGCGGGCGAGGAAGGCATCGATCACTTCGGTGTTCTCGGTCGGCAGGCTTGAGCAGGTGGCGTAGAGCAGCATGCCGCCCACCTCCAGCGTCGGCCACAGGGCGTCGAGCAATTCGCCTTGCAGCGCGGCCAGGGCCGGAATGTCCTCGGCCTGGCGGGTCAGCTTGATGTCTGGGTGGCGGCGGATCACGCCGGTGGCCGAGCATGGCGCGTCGAGTAGGATGCGCTGGAACGGTTTGCCATCCCACCAGCTGGCGGTGTCGCGGGCGTCGCAGGCGATCAGCTCGGCGTCGAGCTTGAGGCGGTCGAGGTTTTCGCGCACACGGGCCAGGCGCTTGGCTTCCAGGTCGATGGCGACCATGTGGGCCAGGCCGGGCTCGGCTTCCAGCAGGTGGCAGGTCTTGCCGCCGGGGGCACAGCAGGCGTCGAGCACGCGCTGGCCGGGAGCCAGTTCCAGCAGGTCGGCGGACAACTGCGCGGCTTCGTCCTGCACGCTCACCCAGCCGTCGGCGAAGCCCGGCAGGCCGCGCACGTCGCAGGCCTCGGCCAGGACGATGCCGTCACGGCTGTACTGGCAGGCGCTGGCCTGGATGCCGGCCTCGGCCAGCAGTGCCAGGTAGGCGTCGCGGCTGTGATGGCGGCGATTGACCCGCAGGATCATCGGTGGGTGGGCGTTGTTGGCGGCGCAGATGGCTTCCCATTGTTCCGGCCAGAAGGCTTTCAGCGACTTCTGCAGCCAGCGTGGGTGGGCAGTACGCACTACCGGGTCGCGTTCCATGCCGACGAGCAGCTCCTCGCCTTCACGCTGGGCGCGGCGCAGCACGGCATTGAGCAGGCCCTTGGCCCACGGCTTCTTGAGCTTGTCGGCGCAACCCACGGTCTCGCCGATGGCGGCGTGGGCCGGGATGCGCGTGTAGAACAGCTGGTACAGGCCGACCAGCAGCAGCGCCTGCACATCGGCGTCGGCGGCCTTGAACGGCTTCTGCAGCAGTTGCGCGGCCAGCAGGTCCAGGCGCGGTTGCCAGCGGGCGGTGCCGAAGGCCAGGTCCTGAGTGAGGCCACGGTCGCGCTCGTCGACCTTGTCCAATTGCGCCGGCAGCGAGCTGTTCAGCGAGGCCTTGCCGCTGAGTACGGCGGCAAGGGCGCGGGCGGCGGCCAGGCGTGGGTTCATTGGCCGAGCACCTTGCCACTGGCGAATTTCTCGCGGCGGCTGTTGAACAGGTCGCTGAAGGCCAGGGCCTTGCCGCCGGGCAGTTGCAGGCGGGTGAGGCTCAGGGCGCCATCGCCGCAAGCGACGACCAGGCCGTCCTTGCTGGCGGAGAGGATTTCGCCGGGGGCGCCCTTGCCTGTGGACAAGTTAGCGGCCTGCACTTTCACGCTTTCGCCGTCGAGGGTGCTGTGGCACACCGGCCACGGGTTGAAGGCACGGATCAGGCGCTCCAGCTCCACGGCCGGGCGGCTCCAGTCGATGCGCGCCTCGTCCTTGTTCAGCTTGTGTGCATAAGTGGCCAGAGCATCGTCCTGAACTTCACCTTGCAGGGTGCCATCGGCCAGGCCGGCAATGGCCTGCACCACGGCGCCGGGGCCCATGGCGGCGAGGCGGTCGTGCAGGGTGCCGCCGGTGTCGTCGGCGCTGATCGGGGTGATCACCTTGAGCAGCATCGGGCCAGTATCCAGGCCCGCTTCCATGCGCATCACGGTCACGCCGCTCTCGGCGTCACCGGCTTCCACGGCGCGCTGGATCGGCGCCGCACCGCGCCAGCGCGGCAGCAGGGAGGCATGGCTGTTGATACAACCCAGGCGCGGAATATCCAGCACCACTTGCGGCAGGATCAGGCCGTAGGCGACCACCACCATCAGGTCTGGCTTGAGCGCGGCGAGTTCGGCTTGCGCCTCGGCGTTGCGCAACGTCTGCGGCTGGTACACCGGGATGTCATGGGCCACGGCCAGCGCCTTCACCGCGGTGGGCATGAGCTTCTGGCCACGGCCGGCCGGGCGGTCGGGCTGGGTGTAGACGGCCACGATCTCGTACGGGCTGTCGAGCAGGGCCTTGAGGTGTTCGGCGGCAAACTCTGGAGTGCCTGCGAAGACGATGCGCATGGAGTTCTCGCTTCTTGAAAAAGAAAAAGGCTTGCCGGAGCAAGCCTTCTGGAAGGTGGGGATCAGGCTTGCTGGCGGTGCTGCTTTTCCAGCTTCTTCTTGATCCGGTCGCGTTTGAGCTGGGACAGGTAGTCGACGAACAGCTTGCCGTTGAGGTGATCGAACTCATGCTGCACGCACACCGCCAGCAGGCCTTCGCATTCCAGCTCGTAGGGCTTGCCGTCGCGGTCCTGGGCCTTGACCCGCACGCGCAGCGGGCGGTCGACGTTCTCGTAGAAGCCGGGTACCGACAGGCAGCCTTCCTGGTACTGGCCCATGTCGTGGGTCAGTTCCTCGACCGTGGGGTTGATGAAGACGCGCGGTTCGCTGCGGTCTTCGCTCAGGTCCATCACCACGACCTGCTTGTGCACGTTGACCTGGGTGGCGGCCAGGCCGATGCCGGGCGCCTCGTACATGGTCTCGAACATGTCGTCGATCAGCTGGCTCAGGGCGTCGTCGAACTCCGTCACCGGTTTGGCGATGGTGCGCAGGCGCGGATCGGGGAATTCGAGAATGTTCAAAATGGCCATGGCGGTCAGGCAGTCACTGTGCGGTCGGTTGAAAACTGAGCACACATAATAAAGGGAAATGGGGCGTTCGGCACCTGTGAAGCTTGGCTAGGGTCTCTATGGGCTTGATAGCTGCCGTTTCATGGACAGCTTTTCAAAGTGTTACTCACAAAGTTATCCACAGGATGTGCCACGTAATTGGCCCCCTGTCGATCAAGGATGATTCCTCATGAACCCATCCCGTTCGTCGCCTTGTCCGCCTGCGGAACTGGAGGCGCGGCTGCGTCTTCATAGCCTTCCCGATATTGGCTTGCGTCGTTTCCATACTCTCATCGAAGCGTTCGGCAGTGCCTCGTCGGCGCTGAGTGCACCGGCCAGCGCCTGGCATGCGTTGGGACTGAAGGCAGCCAGTATAGACGCCCGGCGCAGCCCGCAAGTGCGCGACGGCGCATTGGCTGCAATGCGCTGGATAGAGCATCCGGGCCAGCATTTACTGATGTGGGACGGGCCTGGCTACCCGGCGCTGCTGGCCGAGATAGACGATCCGCCACCGCTGCTGTTCGTCGCGGGTGACCCTGATTTGCTCGAGCAACCGCAACTGGCGATCGTGGGCAGCAGGCGTGCTTCACCTCCGGCGCTGGATACGGCGGGCGCGTTTTCCCGTTGCCTTTCCCAGGCTGGTTTCACCATCACCAGCGGGCTGGCGCTGGGCGTCGATGGTGCCGCTCATCGGGCCGCTTTGAAGGCCGGCGGGCACACCATCGGGGTGCTCGGCACGGGGTTGCAAAAACTTTATCCACAGCGCCACCGTGACCTGGCACGGGCAATGCTCGACAGTGGTAGCGCGCTGGTTTCCGAGTACCCGCTGGATGCCGGGCCGCTGGCCGGCAACTTCCCGCGCCGCAACCGGATCATCAGCGGCTTGTCGCTGGGCGTGCTGGTGGTGGAGGCCAGCCTGGCCAGCGGTTCGTTGATCACCGCACGGCTTGCCGCCGAACAGGGGCGGGAGGTGTACGCGATTCCCGGGTCCATTCATCACCCCGGCGCCAAGGGCTGCCACCAGCTGATCCGCGATGGTGCCCTGCTGGTGGAAAGCGTGGAGCAGATCCTCGACAGCCTGCGCGGTTGGCAGAACCTGCCGCCCGCAGTTGTGGATAAAGCCGCCCATCCCCTGCTCGCCCTGCTCCACGCCGCACCCCAGACCAGCGAGGGCCTGGCCCACAGCAGCGGCCTGCCGTTGGCCCAGGTGCTAGCAAGCCTCACTGAGCTGGAACTTGAGGGCCGGGTGAGCAATGAAGCCGGGCGTTGGTTTGCCCGTGCGGGCTAAGTACACTGCGCACACGGCGTTTATGCGGAGAGACGGAAATGGTGAGCAGTTGGCGTGTGCAACAAGCCGCGCGTGAGGTGAAGGCGGGTGCGGTGATCGCCTATCCGACGGAAGCGGTCTGGGGCCTGGGCTGCGACCCGTGGAACGAGGACGCGGTGTATCGCCTGCTGGCGCTCAAGTCGCGGCCTGTGGATAAAGGGCTGATCCTGGTCGCCGACAATATTCGCCAGTTCGATTTTCTGTTCGAGGATTTCCCCCAGGATTGGATCGATCGCATGAGCGCCACCTGGCCGGGGCCGAACACCTGGCTGGTGCCGCACCAGGGCCTGCTGCCCGAGTGGGTGACCGGGCAGCACGACACCGTGGCGCTGCGAGTCAGCGATCATCCACAGGTGCGGGAGCTGTGCGCGCTGGTCGGGCCGTTGATCTCCACCTCCTGCAACCCGGCCGGGCGGCCGGCGGCCAAGAGCCGACTGCGGGTGGAGCAGTATTTCCACAACGAGCTGGACATGGTGTTGGGTGGAGCCTTGGGTGGGCGGAAGAACCCGAGCCTGATTCGCGACCTGGCGACCGGTGAGGTTGTGCGCCCGGGCTGATGCCGCTGGCGAGGGCTTTGCCCTCGTTTCGCGACACAAGGCCGCTCCCACAGGCAATCGCGATCCCCTGTAGGAGCGGCCTTGTGCCGCGAAAGGGCCGCAAAGCGGCCCCAGTAACCAATTGGGAAACGTCCTACTACCCCCGTCCTAAGCCGCCACCTTCACTACAGGAACCCCTACCTCTAGCTTGCTCGCCGTGCGTCACAAATCGGCGGGAGCATCTAGAACAATGCCGCTATTCGAGAATGCCGAGTACCTGATAAGGGCGAATCTGGAGCAACTAGCGTCCAATCATCGGGTCAGGGCGGTGGAGATAGGCAGATTTACCGCTGATCAGTTCGAAGCGATCAACAGGCAGAAAGCAGGGCAGGATTTACCCCAGCTTGAGGATCCGGGCATCGTCTTCATTGGCAGTCATGCCTACAGAAGCCGGGTGATACGCGACGGATACACCATTGATGACATGGTTCTGCAAATCAAGGCAGCGCTGGCAGCGACATCGATCTGGAAGAAGGCCACGCACATGACTGCTCTTCGCAGCACGATTGGCCGAATCGATGGCTATGGCAATGAAATCTACGATGAGGCGATTTTTGAACTGACGGCCCGCAAGCCCAAGGCGGAGCTCTATTCCATCGTGCCCAAAGGGGATAGAAACAAGCCCAAAAATAATGGCCGCTTAAGCGGCCAAAGGGTAAGGATGCGCTCGCCCGGATAACTTGAAACTCAACCGGCGCACCAGCACAACCTCAGGGAGAAAGGCTACGCCTCAGAGCCGGCACGGTCAAGCGAGGGGCCCTACCCCTCGCGTGTCGCTCCCACAGGGATTCTCTGCACCCTCAGGACTTTCTGATTTTTCCTCTCAAGGTTGCCCATTTCGAATTCAGAGAAATATCCTACGCAGTCTGTCGACTGCCATTACCTTCTCAGTGGGAACGCCTGCCTCTAGGCTCCAGACCGTCGCCGAATAACTTGGCGATCGGGTGTGGTAACCCGAGCAGGGAGAGATCTTGGCAGTCAATGGCGGCTGCATGCGGGAGGCTTTTTGCCTGCCGGGTTTTGAGATCTCTCCCGGTTTACCACCCCGTGTGCAGCTGCCACCCATTCGTGTGGTAACGAATGCGTGTCGGCCCTGAAACGAGATCTCATGATGAAGAAAATCGTTCCGGATCCACCTCTGCCTTCGACTTCTACCCACCCCTTCGGCCGCTGCGACGCCGGCCACCCTCCACTCTTCACCGTAAACCCCAACATCGAAGCCCACGATGCCCTGGTACACGTCGCGCTCTACCTGCGCTGTGCCTACGACACCGGCATCAAGGCCCTCGATCACCTGCGCGACGAGGGGCGTGGCATGTACTGGTCGAGCCTGCATTCGCTGGAAATGGCGGAGGGATTGGTGGAGGCGATGCTCGATGGCATCGAGTCGGCGCCAGCGGCGAAGAAACCCACTGACTGAACTGACGCAATCGCGGGGCAAATCGCAGCGGCTAACCGCCGCTACGACTTGCCCCGCGATGGGATAGAAACTGGGAAATACCCTACGTGTCACACCGATCCAATCACGTTCCCGCTGAAGGTTTGGGCCGGTAATCTCCCTTTGCTTTGCGCAGCACTCCATCCCGAGTGATGAAGACGCCGACGGCGGGTCGTTGAGATTTGTACACAGCTTTGTACAATGTTCGCTCAGCTCTCCTTTGTAATCCGGGAAGGATTGGACAAATGCATGTACTGACTTTTAGCCAAGCTCGCGCCGACCTGAAGCAAACGATGGATGACGTATGCCGCGACCACGAGCCGGCGATCATCACGCGCCAACGTGGCGAGCCGGTGGTCATGCTGTCCCTGGAGGATTACAACGGCATGCAGGAGACCCTTTACTTGCTAGGGTCTTCTGCCAACGCAAGGCGCTTGCGTTCATCAGTCGAGCAGCTGCGGTCGGGTCAGCCAGTTACTCAAGAGCTGATCATTGATGAACATGAAGTCAAAGCAACGCAACAAGACTGAGGCTCGGAATTCCGTGAGCGTTGCGTTCACTGCCGAGGGGTGGGAAGACTATCACCACTGGCGGGAAGCTGATTCGGCGATCTTCGAGACGGTCAATGTGCTGATCCGCGAGTGCTGCCGTACACCCTTCAAAGGGACTGGCAAACCTGAGCCGCTCAAGGGCGATCTTTCGGGGTTCTGGTCTCGTCGCATCACCCGAGAGCACCGTCTGGTCTACTTCTATGAAGGTGGCCGGTTGACTGTACTTCAATGTCGGTTCCACTACGACTGAGAAATCGCATCGCGGGGCAAGTCGCAGCGGCGGTTCGCCGCTGCGACTTGCCCCGCGATAGAGCCCTCAAGGTAGAAGCACAGTCGAACCAACCGTCCGCCGCGCCGACAACTCCGCCTGCGCCTTGGCCGCCTCGCTCAACGGATACCGCTGCTGGATATCCACAACCAGCTTGCCACTGGCGATCATCGCGAACAGGTCATCGGCCATGGCCTGGGTGTTCTCGGCATTGTTGGCGTAGCTCCCCAGCGTCGGCCGGGTGACATACAACGACCCCTTCTGCGACAGGATCCCCAAGTTGACCCCGGTTACCGCGCCAGAGGCATTGCCAAAGCTCACCATCAACCCCCGCGGCCTCAGGCAATCCAGCGAAGTCAGCCAGGTATCGGCCCCCACGCCGTCATACACCACCGCGCACTTCTGACCGTCTGTCAGCTCCAGCACACGCTTGGCCACGTCTTCATGGCTGTAGTCGATGGTCGCCCATGCCCCGAGCGCCTTGGCACGTTCGGCTTTCTCAGGAGAGCTCACGGTACCGATCAGCTTCGCCCCCAGTGCCTTGGCCCACTGGCAAGCCAACGACCCCACACCACCGGCGGCGGCATGGAACAGCACGAAGTCCCCCGGCTGCACGGCGTAGGTCTGCTTGAGCAAATACTGCGTGGTCAGCCCCTTGAGCATCACCGCCGCCGCCTGTTCGAAGCTGATTGCCTCCGGCAGCTTCACCAAGTTGGTCTCCGGCAGGGTATGCACCTCGCTGTAGGCCCCCAGCGGCCCACCGGCATAAGCCACTCGGTCGCCGACCTTGATCCGGCTGACCCCCTCGCCCACCGCCTCGACCACGCCGGCCGCTTCGGTACCCAGCCCGGAAGGCAGCGCAGGCGGTGCATACAGCCCGCCGCGGAAATAGGTGTCGATGAAATTCAAGCCGATCGCATGGTTGCGCACCCGCACCTGCTGCGGGCCGGGCGGTGCCGGGTCGAACTCGACCAGTTGCAGAACTTCCGGGCCGCCATGCTGGCTGAACTGGATACGCTTGGCCATCACACACTCCTGTCGTCGTGGGTCGCAAAGGCCTTCTATCGGACGCCTTTGCTTGACCGCCGTCAACTGCGACGCGGCGTCGGCCGGTGGTATGCTACGCGGCGAATTTTCCCGCTCCTTCCAGGTGACCCGATGACCAGCCGCACCGAGGCCGTAAAAGCCTACCTGCTCGACCTGCAAGACCGCATCTGCTCTGCCCTCGAAACCGAAGACGGCGGCGCCCGTTTCGTCGAGGATGCCTGGGTGCGCGATGCCGGTGGCGGCGGGCGCACGCGAGTGATCGGTGACGGCAAGGTGATTGAGAAAGGCGGGGTTAACTTCTCCCACGTATTCGGCGCCGGCCTGCCGCCGTCGGCCAGTGCCCACCGGCCGGAGCTGGCGGGCCGTGGTTTTGAGGCCCTGGGCGTGTCGCTGGTGATCCACCCGCACAACCCGCATGTACCGACTTCCCACGCCAACGTGCGGTTCTTCATCGCCGAGAAGGAAGGCGAAGAGGCGGTGTGGTGGTTCGGCGGTGGCTTCGACCTGACCCCGTACTACGGCAATGAGGAAGACTGCGTGCACTGGCACCGCGTCGCCGAGCAGGCCTGCGCGCCTTTCGGCGCCGACGTCTACCCGCGCTACAAGGCTTGGTGCGACCGCTACTTCCACCTCAAGCACCGTGGCGAGCCTCGCGGCATCGGCGGCCTGTTCTTCGACGACCTGAACGAGTGGGATTTCGACACCAGCTTCGCCTTCATGCGTGCGATCGGCGATGCCTATGTCGACGCCTACTTGCCGATCGTCCAGCGCCGCAAGGACACCCCGTACACGGCCAAACAGCGCGAATTCCAGGAATACCGCCGTGGCCGCTACGTCGAGTTCAACCTGGTCTACGACCGTGGCACCCTGTTCGGCCTGCAGTCGGGCGGGCGCACCGAGTCGATCCTGATGTCGCTGCCGCCGCAGGTGCGCTGGGGCTATGACTGGAAAGCCGAGCCGGGCAGCGAGGAAGCGCGCCTGACCGAATACTTCCTGCAGGACCGCGACTGGCTCGCCCAGTAAGCCTGTGGATAACAGAGGAACCGCAATGGACCAGTACGTCGTATTCGGCAACCCCATCGGCCACAGCAAGTCGCCGCTGATCCACCGCCTGTTCGCCGACCAGACCGGCCAGGATCTGGAGTACGCCACCTTGCTGGCGCCGTTGGACGAGTTCAGTGACTGCGCCACAGGCTTCTTCAAGCAAGGCAGCGGCGCCAACGTCACCGTGCCATTCAAGGAAGAGGCTTATCGCCTGTGTGACAGCCTCACCCCGCGTGCGCAACGTGCCGGCGCGGTAAACACCCTGACCAAGCTGGCCGACGGTACCTTGCAAGGCGACAACACTGACGGTGCCGGGTTGGTACGTGACCTGACGGTGAATGCCGGGGTGACACTGGCAGGCAAGCGCATCCTTATCCTTGGCGCTGGCGGTGCTGTTCGGGGTGTGCTGGAGCCGATCCTGGCGCACAACCCGCAATCGCTGGTGATTGCCAACCGTACCGTCGAGAAAGCCGAACAACTGGCGCGGGAGTTCGATGAGCTGGGGCCTGTGGTGGCCAGTGGGTTCAGCTGGTTGCAGGAGCCGGTGGACGTGATCATCAACGCCACTTCGGCGAGTCTGTCCGGTGAGCTGCCGCCGATTGCCGACAGCCTGGTCGAGGCGGGGCGTACCGTGTGCTACGACATGATGTATGGCAAGGAACCGACACCGTTCTGCCAGTGGGCCAGCAAGCTGGGGGCGGCCAAGGTGCTCGATGGGCTGGGGATGCTGGCCGAGCAGGCGGCCGAGGCGTTCTTCATCTGGCGAGGGGTGCGGCCGGAGACTGGACCGGTGCTGGATGAGCTGCGCAGACAACTCGCTCGGGCTTGAGATTGCCGGGGCCGCTATGCGGCCCTTTCGCGACACAAGGCCGCTCCTACAAGGGGCCGCGATTTCCTGTAGGAGCGGCCTTGTGTCGCGAAAGGGCTGCGCAGCAGCCCCCAGGATCTGAAACTCATTCCTGGAATTTGACCGGACATCCTTCAACCCCCTCTAACTTCTGTAGTTCCTCGATTACCTGCGGCCTTGCCCGCTGCAACGTCAGGCTCCCGCCATTACGCATCAACCGCCGCGCCTCGCGGTGCAACATATCCACACCCGAATAGTCGATGAAGTTCACCTGCCGCGCATCGATCACCACATGCGGCCCCTGGCAGCGTTGCAAGCGCACTTGCAGGTAGTGCGCGGCGCCAAAGAAGATCGACCCACCTACCCGCAATACATCCGTCTCCCCTTCCCGGCTTTGCTGCACCCTCGGTCGCGAAGTGCGCTTGAGGTAGAAGAACAGCGACGCCAGCACCCCGGCGTAGATCGCCGTCTGTAGCTCGAGCAGCAGCGTCGCGGCGGCCGTCAGCGCCATCACCAGGAACTCCGAGCGGCTGACCCGGAACAGCGCCCGGATGCCGCGATGGTCCACCAGCCCCCAGCAGATCAGCAGGATGCTGCCCGCCATCGCCGGGATCGGCAGATGGGCGATCAGCCCGGCACCAGCGACCGCGAACAGCGCCACCCACAACGCCGAAAACACCCCGGCCAACGGCGAGCGGGCACCTGCGTCATAGCTGAGCCCGGAGCGGGTAAAGGAGCCGGAGGACAGGTAGCCGGAGAACAATGCCCCGATGATGTTCGACAGGCCCTGGGCGCGGATCTCCTGGTTGGCGTCGATCAGTTGCTCGGAACGGGCGGACAGCGAACGGGCGATGGACAGGCTGGTGACCAGTCCGAGCATGCCGACAGCCACGGCACTGGGCAGCAGGCGCAGGATCAGTTCCACATCGAGTAACGGCAGCGGGCTGAACGGTGGCAACTGGCCGACGAAAGCGGGCACGCGCGGCACATGGCCGAACACGCCGGGCAACAGCCAGGCCGCCAGGCTCACCAGCAGCAGACTTATCAACAGGCCCGGCCAGTGTGGGCGCCACAGCTTCACCAGCACGCCAATCGCCAGGGTGCTCAGCCCCAGAACCAGCGATGGCATGTCCACCTCGCCAACATGGCCGACCAGTTCCTGCACGGTCTTCAGAGCCGTGGCCTGGCTCGGCAGATCCAGGCCCAGCAGGTTGGGCAACTGCCCCAGGGCAATGACCACGGCGGCGCCGAGGGTGAAGCCCAGCACCACCGAATGGGAGACGAAGTTGACCAGCGCGCCGAAGCGCAGCAGCCCGAGCAAGAGTTGGAAGATGCCGCCGAGGAAGGTCAGCAGCAGCACCAAGGTCACGTAATCGGCGCTGCCGGCCAAGGCCAGCGGGCTGATGCTGGCGTAAAGGACGATGGAGATGGCGGCGGTAGGGCCGCAGATCAGGTGCCAGGACGAGCCCCACAGGCAGGCCACCAGCACCGGCACGATGGCGGCGTACAGGCCGTATTCGGCGGGCAGGCCGGCGATCAGGGCGTAGGCGATCGATTGCGGCAGGGCTAGGATGGCGCCGCTCAGGCCCACCAGCAGGTCCTGGCGCAGGCTGCGGTCCGATTGACGGGGAAGCCAGGTGAGGAAGGGCAGCAGGCGGGTCAGGCGGGGCATGGGAATAGGTATTCCTGAAGATTTCACCAGCCCTGTGGGAGCGGGTTTACCCGCGAAGCAAACACCGCGGTGCATGGCACCGGCTGTGCCGGTGTTCGCGGGTGAACCCGCTCCCACAGGGGTTATATGTCGCTCAGTGGGTCAGAGTTTAGCTTTTACGGCCGCTTGGGATTCTCCGCCAGCTTTGGTGGTGACCCCTGCGAGCCAGGCATCCAGCACCTGTGGATGAGCCTTCACCCACCCCCTGGCCGCCTCATCAAAGCTCACCTTCTTATCCACAACCTCGGCCATGATGCTGTTCTCCATGTCCAACGTGAACGTCAGGTTGCTCAACAGCTTCGCTGCATTCGGACACGCCTGTGGATATCCCTTGCGGGTCAGCGTGTACACATCGCCTTTGCTGCCAAACCACTTTTCGCCCCCCGTGAGGTAATGCATCTTCAACTTCACGTTCATCGGGTGCGGGGTCCAGCCCAGGAAGGTGATGAACTGCTGCTTCTTCACCGCCCGATCCACCTGGGCCAGCATTGCCTGCTCGCTGGACTCGATCAGTTTCCACTGCCCAAGCTCGAAATCGTTCTTTTCGATGATCTCTTTCAGCGACAGGTTGGCCGGCGCGCCAGAGCCAATGCCATAGAGCTTTTTGTCGAACTTGTCGGCGTTCTTCTGCAGGTCGGCGAAATCCTTCACGCCTGCATTCCAGACGTAGTCGGGCACCGCCAGGGTGAACTCCGTGCCTTCGAGGTTGCGCCCGAGCCGGTGTACATCGCCATTGGCGATGAACTTGTCATGAAAGCCTTGCTGCGCCGGCATCCAGTTGCCGAGGAAGGCATCCACCCGGCCATCCTTCAGCCCACCGTAGATGATCGGCACGGCCAGGCTGTCGATCTTCACCTGGTAGCCCAGGCTTTCCAGGAGCAGGCGGGCGACGGCGTTGGTGCTGGCGATATCGCTCCAGCCAGGGTCGGCCAGTTTCACGGTGCTGCATTGCGCGTCGCCATCGGCGGCGTGGGCCGTGCCCAGGCTCAGGGCCAGGGCGAGCACGGCGGTGGAGAACTTCTGCATGGCGGCCTCTCTTCTCAATCCAGGGGTGCGGGCTGTGGATAACGTGCCTTGCGCTCGAGGTCGTCGAGATCGATGTGGTTGCGCATGTACTGTTGGCTGGCGTCCACCAGCGGTTGGTGGTCCCAGCTTTTCAGCGTGCCGATGGCCAGCGCCTCGGCCACCAGGCGGCGGCGGCGCTGGCTGGCCAGCACTTGCTGGCGCAGGCTGGGGATATCCCAGCGCTGCTTCGCTTCATCGACAAATGCCTGCAGCAGCGCCTGGTGGTCCGGGCTGCCGGTGAGGTTCTCCCGCTCGTGCGGGTCGCGGCTCAGGTCGTAGAGTAAACAGGGGTCGTCCTCGCTGTACACGAACTTGTAGGCGCCGCGGCGGATCATCATCAGCGGGCCGACGGTACCTTCGGCCATGTATTCGCCGATCACCTCGTCATGACCGTCCTGCCCTTGCAGGTGGCCGAGCAGTGAGCGGCCGTCCAGGTGCAGGTCTTTATCCACAGTGCCGCCGGCCAGGTCGACAAGCGTCGGCAGCAGGTCGCAGGTGGAAACGCTGGCGCTGATGCGCGCAGGTTTGAAGTGCCTGGGTGCGTGGATCAGCAGCGGTACCCGTGCCGACATCTCGAACCAGTGCATCTTGTACCAGAGCCCGCGCTCGCCAAGCATGTCGCCGTGGTCGCCGGAGAAGACGATCAGGGTGTCGTCGGCCAGGCCGCAATCTTCCAGGGTCTGCAGAAGCAGGCCGATATTGTCGTCGATATAGTTGCAGGCGCCGAAATAGGCGCGGCGGGCGTCGCGGATCTTGTCCACGGGTAGGGGCTTGTCCCACAGGTCGTAGACCTTGAGCAGGCGTTGCGAGTGAGGGTCTTGCTGGTCCTGGGCGATCTCGTCGCGGGGCAGCGGGATATCCACAGCCTCGTAGAGATCCCAGTAGCGTTTGGGGATGGTGTACGGGTCATGCGGGTGGGTCATCGACACGGTCAGGCAGAAGGGCCGGCCATCGTCTTCGCGCACATGGTCGTAGAGGTACTGGCGTGCCTTGAACACCACCTCCTCGTCGAAATCCAGCTGGTTGGTGCGCACGCAGGGGCCGGCCTGCAACACCGAGGACATGTTGTGGTACCAGCTCGGGCGCTCGTCAGGCGCGTCCCAGTTCACCGCCCAGCCGTAGTCGGCCGGGTAGATGTCGCTGGTCAGGCGCTCTTCGTAGCCGTGCAGCTGGTCCGGGCCGCAGAAATGCATCTTGCCCGACAGCGCGGTGCGATAGCCGAGGCGGCGCAGGTAGTGGGCGTAGGTCGGAATGTCGGCGGGGAAGTCGGCGGCGTTGTCGTAGGCGCCGATGCGGCTGGGCAACTGGCCGCTGACCAGCGTGAAGCGCGAGGGGGCGCACAGCGGGCTGTTGCAGTAGGCGGAGTCGAACACCACGGCCTGCTCGGCGAGGCGCGCCAGGTTGGGCATCTTGATCGGCGACGGGCTGTAGATCGGCAACAGCGGCGCGGCCATCTGGTCGGCCATGATGAACAGGATGTTGGGTTGCTTCATGGTGCCCTTCCATCGTCGAGAGTTATGGTGAACGCTTGCAATCCAGCATGGTGCTGTGGATAAGTTGGGTAAAGCCCACGTCGGGCAATGACTGGGATTAGCCACGCTTATGTTTGAGCACCTTGCCGACCTGTCTCTCGACGCATTGCGCGTGTTCGAGTCCGCCGCGCGCTTGCGTAGCTTCACGGCTGCGGCCCTTGAGCTGGGCACAACCCAGCCGGCGGTAAGCCAGCAGGTCAAGCGCCTGGAGGCGCAACTGGGGACGCGGTTGTTCGACCGTATCTACCGGGGCATCGAGCTGACCGAAGCGGGCCAGCTGCTGTTCGAGCAGGCACATCAAGGGCTTCAGGCCATGGACGATGGTGTTGCCTTGGCCAGCGGGCGTGGTCAGCGCGAGGTGTTGCAGGTGGCCACTGACTTCGCGTTTGCCGCGTTCTGGTTGATGCCGCGTCTGCAGCGTTTCCACGAGGCTTATCCACAGGTGGATGTGAGCCTGGTGACCGGCGAGCGCAGCCAGGGGATGTTGCGTCCGGACATCGATGTGGCGGTGCTGTTTGGTGATGGGCGTTTCCATCAGGGCGAGAGTCGCTGGTTGTTCGACGAGGAAGTCTTCCCCGTTTGCAGCCCACGGCTGAGTCATGGCAAACCCTTGTCAGCCGTGGCTTTGCAACGATTGCCGTTGTTGCATCTGAAGGGCGAGCAGGCCAGTCGCTGGTTCGATTGGGCGGGGGTGTTTCGTGGCCTTGGTGTGGACAGCCCTCCTCCGTCCGGGCAACTGCGGTTCGATAACTACACGCTGCTGATACAGGCTGCGATTGCCGGGCAAGGTGTGGCGATTGGCTGGGCACACCTGGTCGATGGGCTGGTCGAGCAAGGGTTGTTGTGTCGGCCCATGGAAGGCAGTTTGCGGTCGGAGCGCGGGTATTACCTGGTGCTGCCGCCGCGCAAACGGCGCGGGGCGCTGATACAGCGGTTCGTAGACTGGCTGGAGCAGGAGCGTGGCCGATGAACGGCGCTGTCTGTAGGAGCGGCCTTGTGTCGCGAAAGGGCTGCGCAGCAGCCCCGGCGATCGTGATCATCACGCAAATTCTGGGGCCGCTTCGCGCCCCTTTCGCGACACAAGGCTGCTCCTACAGGGATGGCGTAGACTTCAAGATGTTCGCATTACCGCAATCAGGAGCCACCGTGCAAAGGATCAAGGGCTATCACGCCCACGTGTACTACGACGCATCGACCATGGAGCAGGCCCGCGAACTTTGCGAGGAAGCGACGCGCCTGTTCCCCGTGACCATGGGGCGCATGCACCAGAAACCGGTCGGGCCGCACCCGGACTGGAGCTGCCAGCTGGCCTTCGGGCCGGAAGTGGTCGGCGTGGTTCTGCCGTGGCTGGCGTTGTATCGCAAGGGGTTGGTGGTGTTCCTGCACCCGGAGACCGGGGACGAGCTGGCGGACCACCGCGATCATGCGATCTGGATGGGGGCGATCAGGCCGTTGGACCTGTCGATTTTCAAAGAGTAGGTCGGTGTTGTTTGTGTGGGCCTCTTCGCGGGTAAACCCGCTCCCACAGGATCACACCCTATCCTGTGGGAGCGGGTTTACCCGCGAATCAGGCGACGCGGATCAGGATCTAGCGGCGCGCACACCCTCAGCCAACGCCGAGCACAGGCTCAGCACATCCTGCACCGCCTGGCCGGCATCCTTGGCCTGGGCGATCTTGTCGACCAGCGCCGAACCGACCACCACGCCATCGGCCAGACGGGCGATAGCTGCGGCCTGTTCAGGCGTGCGGATACCAAAGCCAACGCTGATCGGCAGATCGGTATGCCGACGCAGGCGCGCAATGGCTTCGGTCACATGTTCGGTAGTCGCCGAACCCGCACCGGTCACACCCGCCACCGACACGTAGTAGACGAACCCGGAGCTGCGCTCCAGCACGCGCGGCAGGCGCGCATCGTCGGTGGTCGGGGTGGTCAGGCGGATGAAGTCGATGCCTGCGGCCTGGGCCGGAGTGGCCAGCTCGGCGTCATGCTCCGGTGGCAGGTCGACGATGATCAGGCCGTCGACGCCCGCCTCTTTCGCCTCGGCGACGAACTGCGCCACGCCGAAACGGTGGATAGGGTTGTAGTAACCCATCAGCACGATCGGCGTGGTCTGGTTATCCACACGGAATTCGCGAACCATCCGCAGGGTCTTGGCCAGGGTCTGGCCGGCTTCCAGGGCGCGCAGGGTGGCGAGCTGGATGGCCACGCCGTCGGCCATCGGGTCGGTGAACGGCATGCCCAGTTCGATCACGTCGGCACCGGCGGCCGGCAGGCCCTTGAGGATCTGCAACGAGGCGTCATAGCCCGGGTCGCCAGCGGTGACGAAAGTGACCAGTGCCGAGCGGCCTTCGGCCTTCAGTTCGGCGAAGCGTTGTTCGAGACGGCTCATGCCTGTTTCTCCTGGGCGGCCATGTGGTTCATCACGGTTTGCATGTCCTTGTCGCCGCGACCGGACAGGCAGATCACCATCAGGTGGTCCTTGGGCAGCTTCGGCGCGCGCTTGATCGCCTCGGCCAGGGCGTGGGAGCTTTCCAGCGCCGGGATGATGCCTTCCAGGCGGCAGGTGGCGTGGAAGGCGTCCAGGGCTTCGTCGTCGGTGATACTGACGTACTCCACGCGCTTCACTTCGTGCAGGTAGGCGTGCTCCGGTCCGATGCCGGGGTAGTCGAGGCCTGCGGAAATCGAGTGGGCGTCGGTGATCTGGCCGTCGTCGTCCTGCAGCAGGTAGGTGCGGTTGCCGTGCAGCACGCCCGGCACGCCGCCGTTGAGGCTGGCCGCGTGCTTGTCGGTGTGCACGCCGTGGCCGCCGGCTTCGACGCCGATGATCTGCACGCTGGCATCATCGAGGAAGTCGTGGAACAGGCCCATGGCGTTGGAGCCGCCACCGACGCAGGCGATCAGGCTGTCGGGCAGGCGCCCTTCCTTTTCTTGCAACTGGGCGCGGGTTTCCTTGCCGATGATCGACTGGAAGTCGCGGACCATGGCCGGGTACGGGTGGGGACCTGCCACGGTGCCGATCAGGTAGAAGGTGTCGTCGACGTTGGTGACCCAGTCGCGCAGGGCTTCGTTCATGGCGTCCTTGAGGGTGCCGGTGCCGGCGGTCACCGGGACGATCTCGGCGCCCAGCAGCTTCATGCGGAACACGTTGGCCTGCTGGCGCTCGATGTCGGTGGCGCCCATGTAGATCACGCAAGGCAGGCCGAAACGGGCGGCGACGGTGGCGGTGGCCACGCCGTGCATGCCGGCGCCGGTCTCGGCGATCAGGCGTTTCTTGCCCATGCGCTTGGCCAGCAGCACCTGGCCGATGCAGTTGTTCACCTTGTGCGCGCCGGTGTGGTTGAGCTCTTCGCGTTTGAAGAAGATCTTCGCGCCGCCGCAGTGCTCGGTCAGGCGCTCGGCGAAATACAGCGGGTTGGGGCGGCCGATGTAGTCGCGCTGGAAGTAGGCGAGTTCTTCGAGGAACTTGGGGTCGGCCTTGGCGGCTTCGTATTCGCGGGCAAGGTCCAGCACCAGGGGCATCAGGGTTTCGGCCACGTAGCGGCCGCCGAACGCGCCGAACAGGCCGTTGGCATCGGGGCCGGCGCGGTATTGGGTCTGGGTCATGGGGCGCTCCATAGGCGGTGTAGAGGTTGGGATCGTGTTGGCTTCTTCGCGGGTAAACCCGCTCCCACAGGTACCGTGTGGCGTTTGGCATCTGTGGGAGCGGGCTTGCCCGCGAAGAGGCCGACACCGGTCGATGGGCTTTACTCTACCCACGACATGCCCGGCTGAAAACCGATAAGATTGCGCAAACCTGTCAGGAAAACTCACAAGTAAAATGGCCCAGGACCTTCCCCCTCTCAACGCCCTGCGGGCCTTCGAGGCGACCGCCAGGCTGAACAGCGTCAGCCAGGCGGCCGAGGTGCTTCACGTCACCCATGGCGCCGTCAGCCGGCAGATCAAGGTGCTCGAGGAGCATCTGGGCGTGGTCTTGTTCGCCAAGGACGGGCGTGGCGTCAAACTCACAGATGCCGGGATGCGTCTGCGCGATGCCAGCTCCGAGGCGTTCGACCGCTTGCGCAGCGTCTGCGCCGAGCTGTCCCGCGATGCCGACGAAGCGCCCTTCGTGCTTGGCTGCTCAGGCAGCTTGCTGGCGCGCTGGTTCATCCCGCGCCTGGGGCGGTTGAAGGCCGATTTGCCAGAATTGCGCCTGCACCTGTCCGCCGGCGAAGGTGACCTCGATCCACGTCGCCCGGGGCTGGATGCCTTGCTGGTCTATGCCGAATCCCCATGGCCGGCGGACATGCAGGTGCATGTACTCGCCGAAGAGCGAATTGGCCCGGTGCTGAGCCCGCACTTCGAAGGCTTCGATCGCTTGAAAGCCGCGCCAGCCGTGGCTTTGCAACGAGAGGCAGTGCTCCATACCACCTCGCGGCCACAGGCTTGGCCGACCTGGGCGCAGCAGCATGGCATCGAGCCCGGCGCACTGAGTTACGGCCAGGCATTCGAGCATTTGTACTATCTGCTCGAAGCGGCGGTGGCTGGTCTTGGCGTCGCCATCGCGCCACAACCGCTGGTGGCGGATGACCTGAAGGCCGGACGGCTGGCAGCACCTTGGGGCTTTTCCCCCACCCATGCCGCATTGGCCTTGTGGGTGCCCCGGCGCGCCGCGGACGGGCGCGCCGAGCAACTGGCGCAATGGCTGCGCCAGGAACTGCAACAGCAGGCGCTCTAGTTGCGCCGGCACATCAGGTAGGCCGCCAGCAGGCCGAGGGCGCCCACCGCCACGCCGGCGGTGGTCCAGGGATGTTCCTGTGCATAGTCGCGAGTGGCGATGCTGGTCTGGCGGGTACGGGCCTTGACCTCGTCATAGGCATCGCTGAGCAGGCTGCGCGAGTGCTTGAGGGCGTTCTCGGCATTGCCGCGCAGCGCCTTCATGGTCTTGTGGGACTCTTCCGAGGCATCGTGCTTGAGGTGTTCCAGGGCCTTGAGCAGGCTCTCGATCTCGGCTTCCATGCTTTCCAGCGACGCTTTGCGCAGCGAGTTGTGGGCCATGGTGACTCTCCTTCGCGGTGGTGGGCTGTACTGGTTGCGACTGCGCCACCCGGCGAAAGTGCGATCGAACTTTGCCCTGCGGCGATCGCTCGCAGGTAAACCGGGCCTGCGCTGCTAGGCTCAACGGACTACCCAACCGAGGAGAGCGCTCATGTCGGATCATCACACCTACAAGAAAATCGAGCTGGTCGGATCGTCCCCCACCAGCATCGAAGAAGCGATCAACAACGCCCTGGCCGAGGCCGGCAAGAGCATCAAGCACCTGGAATGGTTCGAGGTGGTCGATACCCGTGGGCATATCCGCGACAACAAGGCCGCGCATTTCCAGGTGACGCTGAAGGTCGGCTTCCGTATCGCCAACAGCTGAAATGAAGCAGGGCTAGGCTTGTCTGGCCTGATCGGGTAATAAGTTTCCAGGGCGCGGGCTTCGCGCCCTTTTCGTCTTTGATCTGTACAAGGAAAGCGATCGATGAAGAAGTTGATTCTGGCCGTGGGGTTGATGGCGTTGGCCGGTGGCGCGCTGGCGGCGGGCAAGCCGTGCGAGGAGCTCAAGGCGGAGATTGCCGCCAAGCTGGATGCCAAGGGGGTGAAGGGCTATACGCTGGAGATCGTCAACAAGGGCGAGCCGGCGGGCAAGGTGGTCGGCACCTGCGAGGGTGGGACCAAGGAGATTGTCTACCGGCGTGGCTGATGCGCTGGATTCTTCGCGGGCAAGCCCGCTCCCTCAGGTTTTGCACTGCTATCAAGGTCAGTGGTGCACCTATGGGAGCAACTGCCCTGCTCAACTGCTAAAGCTAGCGCGGTCGCTGTGGGAGCGGGTTTACCCGCGAATGAGGCTCACTCGGTCTTGAGCGCCTGCGCCATCAGCTCATAGGACCTGATCCGGTCGGCATGTTCATACAGGTCGCTGGTGAAGATCAGCTCATCCGCCCCGGTCTGCTCCAGCAGCACCTCCACTTTCGCCCGCACCTTCTGCGGGCTGCCGATCATCGCCAGGCCCAAGAAGCTGCTCACCGCATCGCGCTCATGGGGCAGCCACAGCCCATTCATGCTCTCGACCGGCGGGCGCTGCATCAGGCTCTGGCCACGGATCAGCGCGAGGATGCGCTGGTACACCGAGGTCGCCAGGTAGTCGGCCTTCTCGTCGGTCTCGGCCACCACCATCGGAATGCCGAGCATCACATAAGGCTTGTCCAGCGTCGTCGAAGGCTTGAAATGGTCTCGGTAGATGCGGATCGCTTCGTGCATGTAGCGTGGCGCGAAATGTGAGGCAAACGCATAGGGCATGCCGCGCATGCCGGCCAACTGGGCGCTGAACAGGCTGGAGCCGAGCAGCCACATTGGCACCTCGGTGTCATGGCCGGGCACGGCGATCACTTTTTGATCATCTGTACGTGGGCCGAGGTAGCGCGACAGTTCCTCGACATCGTCGGGGAAGTCGTCGGCACTACCAGAGCGTTCACGGCGCAGGGCGCGGGCGGTCATCTGGTCGGAACCGGGGGCACGGCCCAGGCCTAGGTCTATACGACCTGGGTACAGGCTGGCCAGGGTGCCGAACTGCTCGGCGATCACCAGCGGCGCATGGTTGGGCAGCATTACTCCGCCGGAGCCGACGCGGATGCGCGAGGTGCCACCGGCCAGGTAGCCGATCAGCACCGCGGTGGCCGAGCTGGCGATACCGTCCATGTTGTGGTGTTCGGCCACCCAGAAGCGGTTGTAGCCGAAGCGCTCGACGTGCTGGGCCAGGTCCAGCGAGTTGCGCAGCGCTTGCGCCGGGCCGCCATCGGCGCGCACCGGCACCAGGTCGAGGGTAGAAATCTTCAGGTCTCGCAGGTGCGTCATTGGAGCCTCCGCATCAGGTGGTTGGCCAAGGGCCTTGCGGACTCTGTATGGGCATATTCGGCGGATTCAATGCCTGCCTGCAGATTGATCTGAACTTGATGCAAGCCCAGTCCTCAGAACTTTACATACCCAACCCATGTCCGGGAGGCAGCATGAAAAAGACAGCATCGGCGGTCTGGCAAGGTAGTCTGAAGGACGGCAAAGGCCATATATCCACTGAAAGCGGCGCGCTCAAGCAGGCGCCATACGGCTTCAACACCCGTTTCGAGGGCAGCCCCGGGACCAACCCGGAGGAGCTGATCGGCGCCGCCCATGCCGGGTGCTTCTCGATGGCGCTGTCGATGATGCTGGGCGAGGCGGGGTTCACCCCGGAGCGTGTCGATACTTTAGCCGAAGTGAGTCTCGACAAGCAGGCTGATGGCTTTGCCATTACCGCTGTGCACCTCACACTCAAGGCCGCAGTGCCAGGTGCCAGTGAGGCGCAGTTCCAGGAGATCGCCAACAAGGCCAAGGCGGGTTGCCCGGTCTCCAAGGTGTTGAACGCGACCATCAGCCTGGACGCCACTCTGCTTTCCTAGGCGGCGCAACGGCGGCGGTTTCCTGTAGTCTAAACAGCGTTGGCAGCGCGTCTGCCCTGTCTCAGGAGCCGTTCCATGATCCGCGTAGCAATGGGTGTGCTGGTTTCCCTGCTGGCCACCGCCGCACTGGCCGTGCCCAAGCCGTGCGAGGAACTTAAGGCCGAGATCGAAGCGAAGATTCAGGCGCGCGGGGTGACCTCCTACACGCTGGAGATCGTGCCTAACAGCGAAGTCCGCGATCAGAACATGATCGTGGGCAGCTGCGATGGCGGCACGAAGAAGGTCATCTACCAGAAGAACGATAGGTAAGGCCGGCCTCCACCACTGTAGGAGCGGCCTTGTGTCGCGATGGGCTGCGCAGCAGCCCCGGCGATTTTTGTTTGATGCTGAAATCCTGGGGCCGCTACGCGCCCCTATCGCGACACAAGGCCGCTCAGGCGAATGGCTGTGAGTCTTAGGGAATGCAGGTCACGTTGCTTGGTTCGTTGACCACCACCGTGCGATTGGCGTCGTACAGCAGCACCTGTGGCTGCATCGCCGGGGCTCGCGCCTCCAGACGATAACGTTGGCCGGCCTTGAAGTCGTTGTAGCGCACGGTGAGGTAGCAGGTCCGCTCGGTGGGGTCGGTACTGAAACCACCCGAGTAGATCTCGTAGTCGAAGCGCACCACCAGTTCATGCTTGCCGGGCGTCACCTGGAAATAGCGCCCGTCGTCCAGGCGCTGGCCGTCCAGGCGGTCGGCCATGATGGTTCTGCCGGGCGTGATGGTGTAGAGATCAACCCAGGCCTTGCCTGGATCGACCGGTGGCAAGGGGCTGGCGCATGCCCCCAGGGCACTGAGGGCCATCAGCATCATGGGCTGGCGCATGGCGAAACTCCCGCTCGCGGTTCACAGGTAACAAGCATAGCGCCGTTCGCGAGGTTCAGGTGCGTTGGCAGCCTGCGGGTTCGCCCTGGCCGATGAGTTTTTGCTGCTGGTCGTAGAGCTTGATCCAGGGGCGGAAGCCGATGCTGCCCGCCTGCAGCTGATAGCGTTGCCCGGCGGTGAAGTGCTTGTAGCTGAGATTGAGCTGGCAGTCGCGCCATAACGGCTCGTCCACCGGGCCGATATTGCTGGGCATCACGGCGAACTGGTAGCGCACGGTCAGCTCATGATTGCCGGGCTGCACCTCGAAATAACGGGTGTCGGCCCAGTCGCGCTCATCGACCTGCAGGGCGTGCAGCGAGTCGTTGTCACCCGGGGCCAGGTCGATCCAGGCCTGGTTCGGGTCGGCGCGGGGCAGGAAGGAGGCACAACCGGACAACAGCACGAGCGTGCCGGCGGCAAACAGCAGTGTACGCATGGCGAAGCTTCCCCTTGGCGAGATAGTCTTGGTCGCATTCGGCCGACGAGCGAGATAGACAGCCTCGATGTTTGGACTTTTTCTTTTCATGCGCTGCAGCCGTCGGGCTCTGGACTGCGTTTTCACCCGGTTGGTTCCCGTGGCGCTGGGCGTTCTGCTGGGCGGTTGTTCCAGCGTGGGCTACTACGGCCAGCTGGCAGAGGGGCAGTGGCAGCTGTTGCGGGCGCGCCAACCGCTGGATCGGGTGATTGAGGATCCCTCCACTAGTCTGGAGCTGCGCCAGCGCCTGCTGTTCGCCGAAAAGGCCCGGGCGTTCGCCAGCGCGCAGCTGCGGTTGCCGGACAACGGCAGTTACCGGGTCTACGCCGATCTGGGGCGCCCGTATGTGGTGTGGAATGTGTTCGCCACCCCTGAGCTGTCATTGCAGCCGGTGACCCATTGCTTCCCCATCGCCGGCTGCGTGGCCTATCGCGGTTATTACCGGCAGGGCGCGGCCCGCGGCGCGGCGGCGTTGATGCGCGAGGAAGGGCTGGATGTCTATGTGGGCGGCGTGGAGGCGTACTCGACCCTGGGCTGGTTCGACGATCCGATCCTGTCGACCATGGCCGGCTGGGGTGATGAGCGCCTGGCCACGGTGATCTTCCATGAGCTGGCGCACCAGCGCTTCTACGTGCAGGACGATACCGAGTTCAACGAGTCGTTCGCCTCGTTCGTCGAACAGGAGGGTACGCGGCAATGGCGTGCCGCGCGCGGGTTGGCAGCCATCGAGGACGCGGGCGCCAGGCAGCGCGAACAGTTCACCCGGCTGGTGCTGGCCAGCCGCGAGCGGTTGCAGGCGATCTATGCCGGGCCGTTGGATGAGCCGGGCAAGCGGGTGGCCAAGCAGGCCGAGTTCGAACGGCTGCGCCGGGAATACTGCCAGGTGCGGGATCGGGACTGGGCAGGGGACCGGCGCTTCGATGCCTGGATCTATGCACCGTTGAACAATGCCAAGCTGCTGCCGTTCGGCCTGTATGACCAGTGGGTGCCGGCGTTTTCGCAGCTGTTCAAGGAAGTTGGCGGAGATTGGGCACGGTTCTATCAGCGGGTCGAGGCGCTGGGGCGGATACCGATTGAACAGCGCAAGCTGGCGCTTGGACGGTTGATGGCAAGGCCTTGAGATAAAGGGGCCGCTTTGCGGTCCCTCACGGGCAAGCCCGCTCCCACAGTGACAACGCTCGACCTGTGGGAGCGGGCTTGCCCGCGAAGGGCTGCAAAGCAGCCCCGATACCTGTCAGCCTCTGATGAACGCCTGATGCAGCTCAGCCAGCGTCTCGAAATGGTACGCCGGCGCCTCGGCCTCGAGTTCCTCCCGGCTACCGAACCCATAGCCTACCGCCACTGCTTGCAGGCCATTGCTGCGCGCACCAATCAGGTCATGCTTGCGGTCACCGATCATCAGGGTCTGTGCCGGGTCCAGCCCTTCTTCATCCAGCAGGTGGCGAATCAGCTCGACCTTGTTGGTGCGGGTGCCATCCAGCTCGCTGCCGTAGATCACCTTGAAGTGGTGGTCGAAGGCGAAGTGCCGGGCGATCTCGCGGGCGTATTCCCAAGGTTTGGACGTGGCGATGTACAGTGTGCGGCCTTGGCTGTTGAGTGCCTGCAGCAGCTCTGGCACGCCGTCGAACAGCAGGTTCTCGTACAGCCCGGTGATCTTGAAGCGCTCGCGATAGAAGTTCACCGCCTCCCACGCCTTGGCCTCGTCGAAGTCATAGAACTGCATGAAGGCCTGGAGCAAGGGCGGGCCGATGAAGTGTTCGAGGCGAGCGAGGTCGGGCTCGTCGATGCCCAGCTTGGCCAGGGCGTACTGGATCGAACGGGTGATGCCCTCGCGAGGGTCGGTCAGGGTGCCGTCGAGGTCGAAGAGGATGTTCTGCTGGTGCATGGAGTGGTTCCGCTCGAATTCTGGGTCGATTGCTTCGCCGGTAAACCCGCTCCCACAGGCTGTGTGCAGGCCCTGTGGGAGCGGGTTTACCCGCGAATGCGTCATTGCGGTTGGTCGTAGCCTTCGGCCAGGTGCTGGTCCTTGAGCTTCACGTAGTTGCCGGCGCTGTAGGGGAAGAAGGCATGTTCCTGCTCGCTCAGCAGGCGCACTTGCTTCACCGGGCTGCCCATGTACAGGTAGCCACTGACCAGGCGCTTGCCCGGCGGCACCAGGCTGCCAGCGCCGATGATCACCTCGTCCTCGACGATGGCGCCGTCCATGATGGTGCTGCCCATGCCAACCAGGATGCGATTGCCCAGGGTACAGCCATGCAGCATGACCTTGTGACCGATGGTCACCTCGTCGCCTATGATCAGCGGGAAGCCATCTGGGTTGAACAGCCCGGCGTGGGTGATGTGCAGCACGCTGCCGTCCTGCACGCTGGTGCGCGCGCCGATGCGGATGCGATGCATGTCGCCGCGCACCACGGTCAGCGGCCAGATCGAGCTGTCCTCGCCGATCTCGACGTCGCCGATGACCACCGCCGAGCGGTCGACGAAGGCCCGTGCTCCCACTTTCGGCGTGTGTTGCTGGAAGGTCCGGAGGGCCATGATAGTGTTCCTCTGCAATGCCGATAGGCAGGCTGCCTGCTGCGGTCGGCGTCGATTGTAATTAAGATGGTCCCGTGTTTCTCCTGCCAAGGTACCCGAACCGTGAGTACGAACAACCCGCTGCTGCAGTCCCATGATCTGCCGCCCTTCTCGGCAATCCGCGCCGAGCATGTGCTGCCGGCGATCGAGCAGATCCTCGCCGACAACCGCAAGGCCATCGCCGAGATCCTCGAACAGCAGGGCAAGAACCCAACCTGGGCCGGCCTGGTGCTGGCCATGGACGAACTCAACGACCGCCTGGGCGCCGCCTGGAGCCCGGTCAGCCACCTCAACGCGGTGTGCAACAGCCAGGAGCTGCGCGAGGCCTACGAGTCGTGCCTGCCGGCCCTGAGCGCCTACTCCACCGAACTGGGCCAGAACCGCGCCCTGTTCGAAGCCTATGAAGCTCTGGCTGCCAGCCCTGAGGCCGCTGGCTTCGATGTGGCGCAGAAGACCATCATCGACCACGCCCTGCGCGACTTCCGCCTGTCGGGTATCGACCTGCCGGCCGACAAGCAGCAGCGCTATGCCGAAGTGCAGAGCAAGCTCAGCGAGCTGGGCAGCCGTTTCTCCAACCAGCTGCTCGACGCCACCCAGGCCTGGAGCAAGCACGTCACCGACGAGGCCGCCCTCGCCGGCCTGACCGACTCGGCCAAGGCGCAGATGGCCGCCGCCGCCCAGGCCAAGGGCCTCGACGGCTGGCTGATCACCCTGGAGTTCCCCAGCTACTACGCGGTGATGACCTACGCCGACGACCGCGCCCTGCGCGAAGAGCTGTACGCCGCCTACTGCACCCGTGCCTCCGACCAGGGCCCGAACGCTGGCCAGTTCGACAACGGCCCGGTGATGGCAGAGATCCTCGACCTGCGCCAGGAGTTGGCCAAGCTGCTGGGCTACCTGAATTTCGCCGAACTGAGCCTGGCCACCAAGATGGCCGAGTCCAGCGACCAGGTGCTGAGCTTCCTGCGTGACCTGGCCAAGCGTTCCAAGCCGTTCGCCGCCCAGGACCTGGAGCAGCTCAAGGCTTACGCCGCCGAGCAGGGCACCGCCGAGCTGGCCAGCTGGGACGCCGGCTACTTCGGCGAGAAGCTGCGCGAGCAGCGCTACAGCGTGTCGCAGGAAGCCCTGCGCGCGTATTTCCCGATCGACAAGGTACTGACCGGCCTGTTCGCCATCGTCCAGCGCCTGTACGGCATCGAAATCGCCGAGCTCAAGGGCTTCGACAGCTGGCACCCAGACGTGCGCCTGTTCGAGATCAAGGAAAACGGCCAGCATGTCGGCCGCTTCTTCTTCGACCTCTATGCCCGCGCCAACAAGCGTGGCGGCGCCTGGATGGACGGCGCCCGTGATCATCGCCGCACCGCCGCCGGCGCGCTGCAGAGCCCGGTGGCCAACCTGGTGTGCAACTTCACCCCGGCCACCCCCGGCAAGCCTGCGCTGCTGACCCACGACGAAGTCACCACCCTGTTCCACGAGTTCGGCCATGGCCTGCACCACCTGCTGACCCGCATCGAGCATGCCGGCGTATCCGGCATCAACGGCGTGGCCTGGGACGCGGTGGAGCTGCCGAGCCAGTTCATGGAGAACTGGTGCTGGGAGCCGGAAGGCCTGGCGCTGATCTCCGGCCACTACGAAACCGGCGAACCGCTGCCCCAGGACTTGCTGGACAAGATGTTGGCGGCGAAGAACTTCCAGTCCGGCATGATGATGGTGCGCCAGCTGGAGTTCTCGCTGTTCGACTTCGAGCTGCACGCTACCCACGGCGATGGCCGCAGCGTGCTGCAGGTGCTCGAGGGCGTGCGCGATGAGGTCTCGGTGATGCGTCCGCCGGCCTACAACCGCTTCCCCAACAGCTTCGCGCACATCTTCGCCGGCGGTTACGCGGCGGGTTACTACAGCTACAAGTGGGCCGAAGTGCTGTCGGCCGACGCTTTCTCCCGTTTCGAGGAAGAAGGCGTGCTCAACGCCGAGACTGGCCGCGCCTTCCGCGAGGCCATCCTGGCCCGTGGCGGTTCCCGCGAGCCGATGGTGCTGTTCGTCGACTTCCGTGGCCGTGAGCCTTCCATCGATGCATTGTTGCGCCACAGCGGCCTCACCGAGGACGCGGCGGCATGAGCGAGGTAGCCGTGAGCAAGAGCAAACGTCGCTTCATCGCCGGGGCGGTATGCCCGGCGTGCAGCGAGATGGACAAGCTGATGATGTGGAACGAGGACGGCGTGCCGCACCGCGAGTGCGTGGCCTGCGGGTTCACCGATACCCTGAACGAGCAGGGATTGTCGGTGCCCTCGGAGCTGGGCACCCGGGTCAACCACCTGGCGCCCAAGGCGGCGCCGGCCAAGGTGCAGGCGGTGCAGTTCTTCCCTAATCCGAAGCTGAAGAAACCGGCCGAATAGAGGCGTTGTGCGGCCCGGGTGTCATTGCCGGGCCGCACGCCCCCCGCCGCTCTGGGTGGTAGCTAATCAACGTCCCCAGTGCCAGGTGGCCGTCCATGCTCGCCAGTCCTTCAACTGAGCGAGATGCTTCCTATGTCTTCCGTTAACCCCCTCCTGCAACCCAGCGCCACGCCGATCGACTATGGCGCGGTGACCCTGGATAACGCCCACGAGGCCTTCGCCCATGCGCTCGCGGCTCATCGCGATGGCATTGCCCGGATCATCGAGCAGCAACGTGAGTTGCCGACTTGGGATGACCTGGTGCTGGCGATTGATGAGCTGGATGCCCAGCTCAATGCTGTGCTATTGGCGGCTTCGCCGCTGACCTACAAAGGCGAGGATTGGGCGAACCTGATCAACGAGTGCTATGGGCAATTGCTCACCCGTTTCGATGAAAAACTGGCCAGCTCAGTGTTGCGCGACCTGTACCACAAGCTGGCAGAGCGGATGGGCATGAACCTCGATGCCCATGAGCGTGCCACCTTGCAGTGGTACAGCGAGGCCTTCATCAGGCACGGGGCGCAGTTGGATGAGGCAGGCAAGCAGACGCTTGCGCAGATAAACGGAAAAATCCTGGAAATCGCCGACAGTTTTGCCGAGAACATGCAACTGGAAGGCACCTCTGTCAGCGAGGAAGCTTTGCTGGTGGGGCTCCCAGCCAGATTGCGCAATGAGTTGGCGGAACAGGCCAGGCAAAATGGCAAGTCGGGCTGGCTGATAGGTTCAGATATTGCCTCGACCGAGGCGTTGCTCGATCAAGCTGGCGATCGCAGCCTGCGCGAGTCGGTCTACCGCCGTCACCATCAGCGGGGTGTCAACGCCGATGTGCAGCAGGACAATGGCACTCACCTGCTCAATTTGGCTATCGAGCGTGAAAAGAAGGCCCACCTGCTAGGTTTCAGCGACTACCCAGCGCTGAGCTTGCGCGGCAAAAGCGCGGGCGATAGCGAGCAGGTACGACGCTTCCTGCATGACCTGGCGGCACGCATGCGGCCGCTGATGATCCAGCGGCGCGAGGCACTGCGGATGTTGGCGGGCCAGCACGGCCTCGATACTTTGCAACCCTGGGATCGGCGCTATGTGCAGACCCTTGAGCGCCAGGCCCGGCAACTGCCCACGCTGGATGCCTTTCGCGAGTTCTTCCCCCTGCCAAAGGTGATCGAGGCGCTGGGCGACCTGGTGCACAAGTTGTTTGGGCTGAGGCTCGTCGCGCCTGCATCGCCCGGCACAATGGCGGTCTGGCATCCAAGTGTCAGGGCTTTCGAAGTCTGGCTCGACCATGCGTTGGTGGGTTATTTCTACCTGGATGCCGAGCAGTATGCCGGCAAGCAGCCCGACCTGGTGGCCACCCGTTACATCCATAACCGCCGCGTCGATGCGGAGGGCCGTTTCCACCCGAGCGTGGTGGTGGCTTTCAGCGACACCCCGCAGGGCAGCCCTGCCCTACTGGGCCATACCCAGCTGCTCAAGCTGTTCCATGAGTTTGGCCACGCCATGCATCATCTGCTGGTGCGTACCACCAACCATGTAGCCTCGGGGGTAAGCAACCTTGGCGCGGACGGGGTCGAAGTATTCAGCAAGTTGTTCGAGCGTTGGGCATGGGATGCGGATTATCTGGCGAGTATCTCGGCGCACAAGGACGACGGTCACCCACTCCAGCGCGAGCAGGCGCAGGCATTGCTGGCCAGCTTGCGCGGCGAGGCGCTCGACAAGACCGTCAACGACCTTGCCCTGGCCTTGTTCGACCTCGATCTGCATGCCACGCCCAATGACGGTAGAAGCGTGCGTCAGCGCCTGAGCGAAGCGCGTGAGCGTTGTGGTTACTGGCCGTTGGAGGAGCATGAGCATCCGGCGCATGCCTTCGAGCATCTACTGGGTTATTACGACGCGGGGTACTACGCCTACGTATGGTCGGACGTGCATGCCTGCGATCTGTTCACCCGTTTCCAGCACGCGGGTCTTCAGGATCGCGCCACCGGCGCGGCCTTGCAGGCGGCCCTGCTCGACAGCGGAGCGGCCCAACCGTTGCGCGCGGGCATGCGTGGGTTCCTCGGCCGTGAGCCTGACCTTGAAGCGTTCCTCGCCTGGCATGGGCTGAGCTGACCGAAGGCGCTGGCCGTTCGGGTGAGCACCTTGTACTGTATGTATAAACAGTACGGGGTGTATCCCATGATTCCGCCAGCACCACAACGAGGCCGTGGCACGGTTCACAATCCGCACAACCGCTTCGCCCCACGCCTGTCGGTGGTGGAGGATGACGGCTGGCAGCAGGAAGTCCCGGTCACCCAGGGTACCGAGGTGCGGATCGAGACGGCCAAGACCATCATCGCCCGCAACACCTCCCCCGACCTTCCCTTTGACCGTTCCATCAATCCCTACCGCGGTTGCGAGCATGGCTGCATCTACTGCTATGCCCGCCCCAGCCACGCTTACTGGGACCTCTCCCCCGGCCTCGATTTCGAAACCAAGCTGATCGCCAAGACCAACGCCGCCGAGGTGCTCGAGCAGCAACTGAGCAAACCGGGCTACGTGTGCGCGCCGATCAACCTCGGGTCCAATACCGACCCCTACCAGCCCATCGAGCGCGAGCACCAGCTCACCCGGCGTCTGCTCGAAGTGCTGCTGCGCTACCGCCACCCGGTCACCATTGTCACCAAGGGCTCGCTGATACTGCGCGACCTCGATCTCATCCGCGAACTGGCGAGCCAGCGACTGGTGCGGGTGATGATCAGCCTTACCACCCTCGACGACGAGCTCAAGCGCACCCTGGAGCCCCGCGCGGCGGCACCCAAGGCGCGCCTGCGGGCGATCCGCGTGCTGCGTGAAGCCGGCGTTCCGGTGGGCGTGCTGTGTTCGCCGATGATCCCGATGATCAATGACAGCGAACTGGAGCGCCTGTTGGAGGCGGCGAAGGAGGCCGGCGCGCAGAGCGCGGCGTACATGATGCTGCGCTTGCCGTTGGAGGTGGCGCCGTTGTTCGAGCAGTGGCTGCACGATCACTATCCGCAGCGGGCGGCGCATGTGCTGAGCCTGATCCGCCAGAGCCGGGGCGGCGAGCTGTATGACAGCCGCTTTGGGGCGCGGATGCGCGGTGAAGGGGTGTTTGCCGAGCTGCTGGCGCAGCGCTTTCGCAAGGCGGTCAGGCGGCTGGGGTTCGAAGGGCGGGAGGGGTTGGCGCTGGATTGCAGCGCCTTCTGCCCGCCAGGCGGGCAGATGGCATTGTTTTGATCTGGATGCCGTCACCTGGAGGCTCGCAAGCCTCCAGGTGCCAGGCGTCAGCGCCAGTTGGCGGCCAGCACCGGCTGCAAGGCCTGCGCCTGCGCCGCGTTAAAGCTGCTGGTGGTCGCGCCGGGCGGCGCGAATGCCGCCATGGCCTGGACCAGCTGCTCGACATTGCGGTCCGACAAGTGCTGGCCGTTACCCGCCACGATATCGCGGACCCGCGCAGGCGAGCTGGCGTACCAGTCATGCAGGGTCACCTGCTGCTCACTGCCGAGACGGCTGATCAGCAGGTCATCGCCCTGATGCTGGAACCACAGCTGTTCGGGCAGCACGGGCTTGCCGAAGCTCAAGGTGCTCATGGAGCCCCGGAATGCAAGCTCGGTACGGCCTTCGCCGACTTGCACATCGGCCATGTTGCCTGCGACCACGACGTTGTTGTGGCCTTTGCCCAACGTGATGCTGGCGAACGAAGACGACGTCTCGATGCGGTTGTCGCCATCGCCGACCACCAGCTTGCGGAACTCGCCCTTGACCGTGTTGCCGCCATTGCCCAGGGTGATTTCGGCGAACGAGCCCGAGCTTTCGATATGGTTGTCGCCGTTGCCGGCCACCAGCTTGTCGAGCTTGCCCGAGACGGTGTTGCGGCCATTGCCCAGGGTGAAGTTGGAGGATGAACCGGTGCTTTCGATGAGGTTGTCGCCATGGCCGACCACCAACGTGTCGACCCCTCCCTTGACCGTGTTGTTGCCATCGCCCAGCGTGACCTCGGCCCGCGAGCCAGTGGCGAAGACCTGCTGGTCGTCCTTGCCCAGCAGGGTGGCTTGGGCCCCGCTACCAAGCAGCGCCAGGTGACGACCGCCGTTGGCGGTGACCTTGGTGAACGAATTGCTCAGGTTCACCGCGTACTGGTCGTCGGCCAGGGTGACGCTGTCGAACGTCGGCACGGTCAACACTGTCGGCTGGACGATCAGGTGCAGCATGGCGCTGGCTTCGCTGCCGGCGTTCACCCTGATGTCGAAGTTGCCGGCGAGTCCGGCCTGGGGTGTCCCCGTCAGCGACGCCTGGGCCGAGTCGAAGCTCATCCAGGCTGGTAGCGGTGAGCCGTCGGCCAGGCTGACCTGGTAAACCGGTGCCTGGTCTTTCAGCTCCCTGCCGAACAGCCCGCCCAAGGAGCCCGCGCTCCAAGCCTGGCCGGCGACGATCAACTGATAGGCCTGGGCCGGTGAGGCGCTGGCCTGTGGCTTCGGTGTCGGGGTGGTGTCGGAGGACGTGGGGCGCTTGACCTCGAAGTCGCGGTGGTCAATGACCGTCGGCTTGATCTCCGGCACTGTCACCGGCTCGCGCTCGAAGCGGTCACGTGTGATGTCCGCCATGATCTGCTCGTGTCGGCGCCGCGCTTCTTCGAGGATCGCCGCGACGTCGGTGCTTGGGCGCAGGTCGATCGCAGGCCGGTCAGGGATTCTGACCTCCGGGATTTCGATGGGCGTTGGCCGGATGTCAGGAATCTCGACTGGACGGGTCGGTACGCTCGGCTGGTCATCGAAGCGCTTGCGCCAGTCGTCCGTGCCGCGATTGAGCAGGTCGTTCAGATCCGGGATCCGGTGATCCGGAATGCTGAAGTCCGGAACCCGGGTATCGGGAATCTTGATATCAGGCCGTTCGATGATCGGCGTGAGCCGGTCGGGGATCTCGATGGGCTTGACCCGGTCCGGCAGCGACAGGTCGATCCCTGGCAGGCGGGTTGGCGGCAGCGCGGGTTGGCCGGTCTCCACCGGCAGGTGGGTGCTGGCGAAGATAAAGTCGTTGGCATCCAGCTGGGCCACTTCGATGGCATCGAGGTAGACCAGGTTGACCGGCTGGCCGGCGCCACGCAGCACGCTGGTGTTCAATTCCACTCCGTGGATCTGCGACAGGCCGTTGATGGTGCCGCGGTTCTTCTGGACGATGTTCAGCTCGTCGAAGCGAGTGACGCCGACCTGGCTCAGGTCGATCTTGTCGATGCCATGGCGGAAGCCGCGCAAGGCGTTGCGATAGTCACTGGCATTGAGCTGGTGGCTGATGACGAAGCGGTCCGAGGTGGCGCTGTCGTGGCTGTAGACCTTGCCCGCCAGCGCGGCGACCAATTGCCCGTCGGCACCGCTGCTCATGCTTACGCCCTGGGCGCCACCGTTGAGCACCACGGTGCCGGCGACGGTGCTGGTGTCGACGTTCGGCCGGCTGCTGTCGACATAGTTGGCCGGGGCGACGAAGCGGTCCTGGAACTGGAAGTTCGCCGCGCTGATGTTGCCCAGCGACTGCCCGCTCAGCAGGATGTGCTGGCCGTTGCCCAGGTCGACGCGGACATCCGCGCCCTGCTGCTGCAGGGCCAGGTCGGCGAAGGACTTGCCGGTGAAACCGACCAGGTCGATGACCTCCCCTTTCGCCGCTTCGAAGCGGTGCAGGGTATCCTGGCCACCCTCGCGGCGATGGACCACGAAGAAGTCCTTGCCGCTGCCGCCGGTCAGGCTGTTGTTGCCCCGGCCGCCATCGAGCAGGGCATCGGCGTTGCCGGCCACCAGGGTGTCGTTGCCGTCACCGCTGATGAGGTTGTGCACGCTGTTCGGGTTGCGCAAGGTCAGCGCCGCGCCGCCGATGCTGGCCACGCCGGTGGCCAGGTTGACCTGGACATCGCCGCTGACCGCCGCTGCGTTGAGGGTGTTGCGCCCGCCCGCGGTGCCGTTGCCGGCGTCGTCGAGCACTGCGCGATTGGCCTGGCCCTGCACCGCCTTGAGGTACTCGTCGGTGTAGAAGTAGGTGTCGTCCGCGCCGGCCTTGCTGCCATACAGGCGCAGGGCCCAGTTGTTGAGGGTCACCGGCTGGCCGTTGCTGGCGTCCTTGACCTCGAGGGTCCAGGTGCCGGCCGAGCGTTCGCCCCAGTCGCGGGTGCTCATGAAGCTGTACTTGAAGGCGCCGGAGCGTGTGCTGCCGACGTCGCTGTCGCTGGCCCCGGCCATGCCTTGCGGCACTTTGCCGGTGCGGTCGAGCAGGATGCTGCGGGTGCCGTCGGGCGATACCAGGGTGACCGTGAGGTCGCCAAGGCGGCCGACGCTGGCATCCAGGTCGATTTCCACGTGCTCGACGTTCAGCCCGGCATCCATCTGCACCGAGCTGCTCAGGCTGCCGCCACCGGCCAGGGTCTTGCCCAGGGCACCGCTGCTGGCGCTGAACACGCTTTCGTCGGCGCCGGTGCTGCGGGTCATCCAGCTTTCGGCCAGGCGCACCGCGGCGCGGGCGTCCACTTCGCCGAAGCCGTAGTCGTGGCTGGTGTGCATGCCGCCGCCGTTCCAGTTGCGCGCGCCGTTGTCGTCCCAGCGGGTAGCACTGTCATTAACACGACGGGCCGACAGCGCCAGGATCTGCTGCACATCCCGGTAGCCCAGGTTGGGGTTGGCTTCGAGCATCAGCGCGGCCACGCCGGAGACGATCGGCGCGGCGAAGCTGGTGCCTTGCATGCTGGTGTAGTCGTTGCCGAAGGTCGAGCCGCGCTCGGTCTCCACCAGGCGGCTGGTGGACAGCACGTTGCTGCCCGGGGCCGAGACCAGCAGGCTGGCGCCGGGGTTGGAGAACGGCGTCGAGCCGATCTGCAGGGTCGACAGGTCGCCCTGGGCGTTGATCGCGCCGACTTCGATCGAGAAGCGGTTGTTGTTGGTCAGCGAGCCTTGGGCGCTGCCGCCGTGGGCGCGCTGGTTGCCGCCTGCGGTGACGATCACCGTGCCCAGGCCGCCGCGGCCATTGTGCGCGGCATAGCGGGCGTTGGCCGCCAGGGCGCTGGCGGTGTCGATGGCGCCGTTCTGCAGGTTGCTGATGGCGAAGTCGTTCTGGAAGCCCCAGCTGTGGTTGGCGACATCGTAGTTGACCATGTTGCCCAGGCCGGTCAGGTCGTCGCCCTTGTTGGCCAGGTAGAAGCCGCTGAGCTTGGCGTCATAGGCCACGCCCACGCCGCCCTGGTCGTTGCGCCCGGCCACCATCACCCCGGCGACCATGGTCGCGTGGTTGGAGGCCAGCTCTGGCAGCACGCCCTTGTCGCGCTGGGTCTTGAGCCAGGCCTGGTCGACGTTGGCGGCCAGGTCGGGGTGCTGGATGTCGAAGATTTCCGGCGCCGTGGCGAACTCGCCACCGGGCTCGAACATGGCGATGCGCACGCCCTTGCCGGTGTAGTCCTGCCATACCGGCAGCACGTTGGTGTCGCTCAGGTACCACTGCTGCGCGGCCAGCGGGTCGTTTGGCATGCCGGCGTCGAGCAGGGTCACGCTGGCGCGCATGGGGGCGGTCTGGCCGCTGCCCAGGTCGACCACCGAGGCCGACTTGTTGCCCTGGGCGTCGATGATGCCGTACTTGAAGCCCATCATGCCGGTGTAGCCGGCCAGCGGGGTGAACAGCACGTCACCTTGGGCGGTGAGGCTGACCGAGCCGCCAGTGGCATCGCCGATGTTGTCGATGCGCAGGCCACCCTGGCTGCCGAGCAGCAGGTCGTTGGCCAGCAGGCTGGAGGCGGCGATCAGGTGGCTGCGGTTGCGGTCAAAGCGCTGGCCGTCCTTGTCCTGGCGCAGTACGTCGGCCACTGGCATGGCATTGGGTTGCGACAGGTCCACGGCGGAAATGTCGGCGAAGTTGAGCTTGTGGATGTTGCGCAGTTGCACGGTGCCGTCGCGCCCGGCCAGGTTGTCGGCCACCTGGTAGCCGTTGCTGGTGTGGGTGATGCGGTACTCGCCGTACTTGCCGTGCAGGCTGACCAGGTTGGTGCCGGCGCCGCCGTCGATCCGAGCGTTGCCGTGGCCGACCTCGATCACATCGTCACCGGCTCCACCGTGGATCACATCGTTGCCGCCACCGGCGTGGATGATGCTGCCCCCTGCCGAGGCGTAGATCAGGTCGCCGTTGGGCCCGGCGTAGATCACCGCCTTGCCGCTGCCCCCGATCAAGGTGTTGTGGCCGCTGCCGCCGACCAGCACGTCGTTGCCGGCGCCGCCGATCAGGGTGGCATTGCCCTCCCCGCCCTTGATGAACACACCGGCGCCACCGCCACTGCGGATCACGTCGTCGCCGCGACCGCCCTGGGCGATGGTCAGCCCAGCCTTGGCCATGTTCAGCTCGACGCCCTGGTCGCCGACGATCAGCGCTGTGTCGCGGCCGCCATTGCCCTGGATGTTCTGTGGGTTGTCGCTGGCGCTGATGACGAAGACATCGTCGCCGGCACCCCCGACGTACGTATTGCTGCCGCCACCGCCGACCAGCCAGCTGCCGCTGGCGCTCGCGGTGAGGCGGTCATCGCCGCTGCCGCCGTACAGGTTGTTCACCCCCAGCGCCGTGGCGTCCAGGTGTTCGCCTTGGGTGCTGGTGCTGCTGTAGGCCGTGGTCGTGGCGCCATCGCTGCTGGAGGTTACGCGCAGGCCATTGCCTTGGCGGGTGGTGGTACTGCTCACCGGGTCGCCGAGGAAGTCCACCGCCAGCGCCTCGCGGGTGTTGCCACCGATGACGAACGAACCCCGGGCCAGCACGCGGCTGCCATCGCGGCTCTCGCCAGGTGTACTGGCGGCGCGCACGTTGATCTGGGTGATGCCCAGTTCGGTCAGGGTCTTCAGTTCGCCGCCGTCGACGCGGGCGTCATGGCTGGCGTCTACCCAGACGCGCAGCTGGTTCCAGATCGGGTCGCGGGCATCGATGATGCCATCGCCATTGCCATCCTCGCTGGCCAGCGCGGCGAAGCCGTCCTTGAAGCGGGCCTCGCCCGCCGCGCCGTTCACCCCGGCCTTGCCCTTGTAGTACTCGGAGAACATCTGGCTGACGTCCTTGACCTGGCCGCTGCCGTCGTCGATCACCAGCATGCCGGTCTTGCGGTCGGCCCAGGCACTGCGCTTGAGCGTGCCGCTGTGGTCGGTGTCGAACAGCACGGCGTCGCTCAGGTCGGTCATGCGCACGCCTTCGCCGCCCAGGTCGAGCAGCAGTGGGTCGACGTAGGTGTTGCGGGTGGTCATGGCCGACAGGCCGTTGAGGGTCACCGCGTTGCGCAGGCTGAAATCGAAACCGCTGGTGCTCGGCTGGTCGAGGTAGAACTTCGACAGGTGGCTGTTGGGGCGGGCGTTCGGGTCCAGTTGCATTTCGCCAGGGCGGATGCCGCCGGAGGTCAGGCTGGCCATCTGCGTGGAGGCGAAGTCGGTCTTGTTGAGAATGCCGCCGAGGGCGAACACGTTGTGGGTCGCGGCGTTCTGCACATAGCCGTTGCTTACGTCCTGGCGTGCCTGGTCTTCGCCCTGGACGCGCTGTTGCGGCTTGGGCGAGGCGTCGATGTGGATCTGGATCGACTGGTTGGCGTCAGGCTGGGTGGGGGTGTCTTCGCCGGCGCCGAACCACTGGAAGACTTTATAGCGATTATCGGCGGCGTAGCGTTCCAGCTCTCGTACATACTTCCAGGTAGGAAGCATGTCCAGCTCCGTGGAACTGAACAAATACCGGCTGAGGCCTGCGACATTCTGCATGACGGCAATGGTGATTTTCTTTGCCCGCTCTACGCCCTCTCCTGGGACTTGCACGAAGTCGCGCCCAAGGCCCCACATGCCGATGGGGAGTTCGTCGGCGATAGTGCCAGCCCAGTTCCAGCTTTCTAGCTGCAACCCGAAAACTGCCGACTTCACGTCAGCCCTGATAATTTCAGCTACTTCGGGAAAACCACGCTCTTGGATAATCCGTTCTGAAACATGACGAGCCAACTGGTCAGACGCTTTCTGAAACTCAGCATCCGAGAGCGGCCGTCCTTTACTGGCTGCTGCAAAGACCATGGAGCCGCGTACAATTTCACTAAATTTCGAACCGTCATTGGCATTGATTGAGCTGGCGCTACTCAGCCAGTTTGCCGCAATGGTGAGGTCCTCTTTAAGTTTTGGGTCAAGGGTTTTTGCGTTTTCTGCCTCGACAGCTGCTCTCAAATAAAGATACATGTCTGGATATTTTCCAGCGTCGGTGAGCCGCTTTAGTTCGGCCAACTGGTCGCTGGAAAGGTTTACTGTGTTCATGCATTAATCCCTGTGTGCGAGGATGGGCTCGACGAAGTGTCGAATAAACTCATCCATTTCCTTGAGTTTGTTATGTTTTTCATTGTACTGGTAAATGATCAGAACTCCTTTCTGCATGCGCTGCGCGAACCATGTGTGTCCTACTTTAGAAACAATTACGTGTGCGCTGTCACTGCCATGGAATACATACTTTTCTTCGTTGAATACGCGGTAGACATCGTATTCCTCGTCATGGCGCAAAAATGTTTCATCGTTAATCAACGCGCCAAGGTCATAGTGGTCTGAGACGTAATAGAGTTGAAGCTCTATCACTTCCCCTTTCCATGAGTGATCTACTGCTTTCGCTAGAGGGTAGCCAAGGCGAATAGATATTATTCTTCCGTCAATATATTCAATCGTGCGGCACTCAGCAGCGGTCAAGTTTAATCTGTAAATAGCCTCTGATCGCGAATCGTGTAGCACGCAGCCCAAGCTGGCCTGGCTGCAGATAAGCGTTAGAAGAAAAAGTGGCAGACGACTGATCATTGTGCAGGCTCTGGTGGTTAGCACATGCCGTTGATGTGCAGCTGGGCAATTTAGCGATCCTGTACAGCAGGACTTCCGCCATCTAGAAATAAGCTTTCAAGGAATCTCAATACGTTGGCATCCTGCGTTTTGAAATCTGAGCATTCGCTTGAGTACTGATAACTGACGGCGTATTCATGGAAGCGTCGATACGCTATTCGATTGTGTTGATTTACTTTGACCTGCACCGTATTTCCGTCGGAGCCTGTAAATCGGTCAGAGCCAATCTCATCAAGTACTTTCAACGGTCTATCGTCGGCCTCTACAATTCTCACCCTGACATCGGGGTGACCCACGATTTCCGGTGCTTCCCATGCCAAGGAAGAACTCGTGGTCATTGCGATCCACGGGCGTCTGCAGCGTTCGCTGCGTCGGTATTGTTCATTGGCATTGCTACGCTGCAGCGCCCGTGAAGATCGGGGATCATTCTCCAGTGCCCAGGCGGATTCGACGGATTGAAACAAGAAACTCATCAGCGTGGCTGACAGTTGCTTCATAAACTTCATGTCCTTTAATTCCTTTTCGATGGCATTACCGTTCCCGCAAACTTTCTTGCGCATGCTGTTGCAACGGACTCAGGAAGTAATCGATCACCGTCCGCTGATCGGTCTTGATCTCGGCGCTCACCGCCATGCCCGGCGTCAGCGCCACGGCCTGGCCGTTGACCTGCAGGTGGTCGCTGGCCAGGCGGATGCGGCTGCTGTACACCAACCCGCGGCGTTCGTCCTCGATGGCGTCGCGTGACACGCTCAGCACTTCGCCCTGTACCGTGCCGTAGCGGGTGTAGGTGAAGGTCTCGACCTTGACCGTCACGGCTTGGCCGACCTGGACGAAGCCGACGTCCTTGTTCTCCAGCAGTGCCTCGACCTCCACCGGCTGGTCACCGGGCACGATGACCATCAACGCCTGGGCAGGGGTGACCACGCCGCCAACCGTATGCACCGCCAGCTGCTGGACGGTGCCGTCGACCGGGGCCAGCAGTTGCGTGCGGGCTTCCTGGTAGCGCGCCTTGGCCAGTTCCTGGCGCAGGCTGGCGACCTTCTGTCCGGCGGTCTGCTGCAGGTCGAGCAGGCTGCGCCTGGCCTGGGCCACCACGCCTTCGCGGCGGCGGCGGGCCTCTGACTGCGCGGCGGTCGACTGCAGCACGCTGGCTTGCTGCACCTGCAGCTGGCGCTCCAGGTCGAGGCGGGCCTGTTCCTTGTCGAGGTATTCGTGGCGGGCCACGTACTGCTGCGCCAGCAGGTTCTGGTAGTCCTGGGCCAGCTGGGTGGCGATGGGCAGGGTCTTGCGCAGGCTCGCCACCTGCACCTGGGCGGCCTGGATCTCGGCGCCACGCTGCTGGATCTCGGCATCGACCTGGTCGAGGCTGTTGCGATATTCCTGGTACTGGCCTTGCAGCCAGCGTTCGGCATCCTGCACCTGCTGGGCATCGGCCTGTTCGATGTCGCCTTGCAGCCCATGGGGTGGCTGGCCGCTGGCAATGGCCTGGAGCATGGCGCTGCTGCGCGCCACGTCGATGCGCGCGGCGAGCAGTTCGCTCTCGCTGCGGCGCACCTCGGCGTCGGCGGTGGTCGGGTCGAGTTCGAGCAGCAACTCTCCGGCCTTCACCCGTTGGCCATCGCTGACGTGGATGGCCTTGACCACCGCAGTCTCGCTGGGCTGGACCAGCTTTGTGCGCCCGCTCGGCACCACTTTGCCCGTGGCCACCGCGACCACGTCGATATGACCGAGGCAGGCCCACAGCAAGGCCAGGGCGGCAAAGCCCATGATGCTCCAGACGAACACCCGTGGTGCCGGGTGCGGTGGCCGTTCCTGCAGGGCCAGGGCGGCCGGCAGGAACTCGATTTCGTGGGCGGCGCGCAACGGCGCGTCAAGCGCCTTGCGCTGGCGCCAGGCGTGCTGCCAGGCCTCGCGGTAGCGCTGCCAGAGGCTGGAATAGGCGGACATGGCCTCTCCTTGGTATGGGGTGGTGAGAGGGTCAGCCCTGTTGCAGGCGGTGCAGCCTGGCGTAGTGCCCGGCCTGGTGTGCGAGCAGTTCGGCGTGGCTGCCTTGTTCGACGATCTGGCCGCGGTCCACCACGACGATGCGGTTGGCATCGCGCACGGCGGACAGGCGGTGGGCGATGATGATCACCGTGCGCCCCTGGCAGATCGAACGCATGTTCTGCTGGATGATGCGTTCGGACTCGTAGTCCAGCGCGCTGGTGGCTTCGTCGAAGATCAGGATGCGCGGGTCGCCGATCAGCGCCCGGGCTATGGCGATGCGCTGGCGTTGTCCACCCGAGAGCGAGGCACCGTGCTCGCCCACCATCGTGTCGTAGCCTTCGGCGAGTTCGAGGATGAAGTCGTGGGCACCGGCCAGGCGCGCGGCCTGCATGACCGTCTCCAGCGGGGTGCCGGGGTCGGCTAGGGCGATGTTCTCGCGGATGCTGCGGTTGAACAGCAGGTTGTCCTGCTGCACCACGCCAATCTGCCGGCGCAGCGAGGAAGCATCGGCCAGGGCCAGGTCCATGCCGTCGACCAGCACCCGCCCGCGCTCGGGCACGTAGAGCCTCTGCAGCAGACGGGTCAGGGTGCTCTTGCCGGAACCTGAGCGCCCGACCACGCCGATCACCTCGCCGGGCTCGATGCACAGGTTGACCCCGCGGAGGATCTCCGAGCCATCGGCGCGGTAGCGAAAATGCACTTGGTCGAACTCGATACGGCCTTGCAGGGGGGGCAAGGCGCTGCGTGCAGAACTGGCCAGCTCGGTGCGGGTGTTGAGGATGTCGCCCAGGCGCTGCACCGACACGCCGGTCTGCTGGAAGCTGGTCCATAGCTGGGCCAGGCGCATGATCGGCTGGGCCACGCGCCCGGCCAGCATGTTGAAGGCGATCAGCTCGCCGACCGTGAGCTGGCCATCGATCACCAGGCGCGCGCCGAGCCAGAGGGTGGCGACGGTCACCAGCTTGCCGATCAGGCCGACGCTTTCGTTGGCCAGGGTCGACAGGGTCTGGGTCTTGAAACCGGCGGCGACGTAGGCCGCCAGCTGGTTGTCCCAGCGCCGCAGGATCTGCGGCTCGACGGCCATCGACTTGAGGGTGTCGATGCCGTTGACCGTCTCGACCAGGAACGCCTGGTTCTCGGCGCCACGGTTGAAGCTGTCCTGCAGGCGCTGGCGCAGCACCGGTGTGATCAGCAGCGACACCAGCGCGTAGAGCGGCAGTGAAGCCACCACCACCAAGGTCAGCCAGCCGCTGTAGTAGAACATCACGGCGATGAACACCACCGAGAACAGCACGTCCATCACCAGGGTGATGGCGTTGCCGGTGAGGAAGTTGCGGATGTTCTCCAGCTCGCGCACCCGCGCCACCGAGTCACCGACCCGGCGCGCCTGGAAGTAGGCCAGCGGCAGGTGGATCAGGTGGTGGAACAGGCGTGAGCCCAGTTCGACGTCGATGCGGCTGGCGGTGTGGGCGAAGACGAAGCTGCGCAGGCCGCTCAGGGCCGACTCGAACAGCATGATGCCCAGCAGGCCGATGGCGATCACATCCAGGGTGGTCAGGCCGTGGTGCACCAGGACCTTGTCCATCACCACCTGGAAGAACAGCGGCGTGAGCAGGGCGAAGATCTGTAGCACGAAGGACACCAGGGTCACTTCGCCGAGCAGCTTGCGATGCTTGACGATGGCCGGGATGAACCAAGTGAAGTCGAAGCGCGAGGACTCGCCGGGAGCCAGTGCTTCGCTGCGCAGCAGCAGCAATTCGCCGCTCCAGCGTTGTTCGAGGGTGGCCAGGTCGATGACCTCGGGGCGCTCGGCACGCGGGTCCTGGATCAGCGCCTTGCCCTGGTCCATGCGGGCAATGACGAAGAAGCCACCCTCACGATCGGCGGCAATCGCCGGCAGTGGCGTGCGTGCCAGGCGTTCGATGCAGGTCTGGACGCGTCTGGCCTTGAGGCCGAGCTTGCGCGAAGCCTGCAGCAGCTGTGGCGTGGCGAAGGGTTGCTGGCCATCGCCGAACTCGTGGGCCAGCTGTTCGCCGGAGGCGGCCACGTTGTGGAAACGGGCCAGCATCAGCAGGCAGATCAGCCCGGTGTCCGGGGTGCCTGGTTGGTGTTCACTCATAACGCATCCATGCAGGCCGTGACGACCTGGTAAAGCCAACTAATTCAATAGGTTAGCTTGGTTCGTAAAAATTGTAATCATTTTGCCATCATTGAATGATTGAGATTTCATTCAACTGTTTAACTGGCGATGGGCTGCCTGGCCTCGGGCGGCAGAAAGTCGCGGTCGGGGTCGTAGTCGCGGCTCAGGTAGTGGGACAGCTCGAGCAGGTCCTGGGGAGCCAGGCTGCCGGCGGCCTGCTTGAGCTTCAGGGAATCGATGATGTAGTCGTAGCGGGCATCGTTGTACTCACGCACGGCCCGGTACAGCTGGCGCTCGGCATTGAGGACGTCGGCGGTGTTGCGTGAGCCGAGCGCCCGGCCCACCTGGTTGGCCTTCAGCGAGGCCTGGCTGGAGCGGATGCTTTGCTGGCGAGCCTGGACCTGCTCCACATCGGCGTTGACCGCGCGGTGCAGATTACGGGTCTGCAGCACCACTTCGCGGCGGCGGTCTTCGTGCTCGTCCTCGCTCTGCGCCAGACGCTCGCCCGCTTCGCGGGCCTGCGAGCTGGTCAGGCCGCCTGCGTACAGCGGAATGTTCAGCTCCAGGCCGAGGGTGCCCTGGGCGATGTCGTCGCGGTAGCCGTTGCGACCGAAGTCGGTCGGGTTGCTGTAGCCGAAGCGGTCGTTGTCGCCTTTGCGGTAGGACGCGACGGCATCCAGGGTCGGGGCATGCCCGGCCTTGCGCTGGCGGTTGGCTTGCGCGGCGGCATCCACCGCGTGGCCGCTGGCGAGCAAGGCGAGGTTGCCCTGCACCGCCTGCTCGACCCAGGTGCTGGCATCGTTGGGCACCGGGGCCTGGACCGGCAGTTGGTGGGCGATGCCGGCGATCTGCGCATAGTCCTGGCGGGTCAGGCGGTACAGCGCCTCGAAGGCATCGTCGACCTTGCGTTGCGCCAGCTGGCGGTTGGCACTGGCGTTGTCGTAGGCGGCCTGGGCATCGAGCACGTCGGTGATGCTCGAGGCGCCGTTCGCCAGGCGGCCCTGGGCCTGCTCCTGCTGGCGCTTGAGCGCCTTGGCCTCGGCCTTGGCGGCGGCCAGCGCGTCGAGGGCGCGCAGGGTATCGAAATAGGCCTCGGCGGTTTGCAGGATCAGCGCCTGTTCCTTGGTGGCGAGGTCCAGGCCGGCTTGCGCGGTGCCGGCCTCGGCGGCCTTGAGGGCATACCAGCGGTCCAGGCGCAGCAGCGGTTGGTTGAGGTTGGCCTGGTAGACCATGCCGCTGCGGGTGCGGGTGAGCGCGGGTTCGTCGCGCTGCAGGCGAGTGCTTTCGAAGGTGGCGCCGGCATTGAGGGTCGGCAACAGGCCGGCACGGGCTTGTGGCACGCGTTCGCTCAGGGCCTGGAATTCGTGGCGGGCGGCGCTGAGGCGGGCATCTTGGTCCAGTGCCTGTTGGTAGACCGCCAGCAGGTCGGCGCGTTGCGGGTCGGCGAGCAGTGCCGGGCAGACACTCAGGCTGCTCAGGAAGGTGGCGTGGAGCAAGGTAGTGCGCAGGGGCATGACAATCCGTGTCTGGCGGCGATGAAGGATGCGCATCCTATACTGGCGAAATGCCCTGAATAAATCGGAAGCGCGACATGAATGTTGTCGGAAAGCGCGCAGTAGAGCGGTTTGTTTGTTCTGCAGCGGTGTCGGATCCGCCCCTGTGAGGCGCTGAAGGCCTTATGCGATGGCCCAGTCCGGAGTATCAGCACCGTTAGGGTAAGGCGGCAGTTTCACTCATGGCGCTTGGCAATTGATGCTTTTTTGCTATTATCCAGGGCACCCGCCTCCCAGCTAGAACGACCGTTCTAGAGCCTTCGCAATTAAGTTTCAGTTAAGTTTTCTCCGCTAGCGTAGGAATCAGCCCACCGGGACTGTGATCAATTTCCTGTGCGTGTCATCTAAATCCCGCATAGCCCTGATCTTTCCCCAGTAACATGGCACCTACCTTCAAACCGTCTAGAGGATGAATCATGCCCGTCAAGGACCCATCCAAGGTCGTCCCGGCTGCGCCCGCCGAAAGCGCCGATGCTGCCCTGAAGCATATCGTCGACGGCTTCCTGCGGTTCCATACCGAGGTCTTTCCCGAGCAGCAGGAGCTGTTCAAGAAGCTGGCCACCGCGCAGAAGCCGCGTGCCATGTTCATCACCTGCGCCGACTCGCGCATCGTCCCCGAACTGATCACCCAGAGCTCGCCGGGCGATCTGTTCGTCACCCGTAACGTCGGCAACGTCGTGCCGCCGTATGGCCAGATGAACGGCGGTGTGTCGAGCGCCATCGAATACGCGGTGCTGGCCCTGGGCGTGCATCACATCATCGTCTGCGGCCACTCCGATTGCGGCGCCATGCGCGCGGTGCTCAACCCGCACTCGCTGGACAAGATGCCGACCGTTGCCGCCTGGCTGCGCCATGCCGAAGTGGCGCGCACCGTGATCGAGGACAACTGCTCCTGCGGCAGCGAGCACGAAAGCATGCAGCTGCTGACTAAGGAAAACGTCATCGCCCAGCTGCACCACCTGCGCACCCACCCGTCAGTGGCCTCGCGCCTGGCCGCCGGGCAGCTGCATATCCATGGCTGGATCTACGACATCGAAACCAGCCAGATCGAAGCCTACGATGCCGCCAGCGACCGCTTCCTGCCGCTGACCGCCGGCGAGTCGATCCCCTCCGCTACTCCGAGAGGCCGCTACTAAGCGACCCGTACACGCTGAACACGCCTTGATTGCCGGCTGCACCCGCTGGGTGCGGCACGGCTTGCGCCTGCCTTGAAAACGCCCTGACCCCTTGCCGGCACTCCCGCTGGCGGCCCGCGCCTGCGCGCGATTCAGGGTTCCCCCGTGCTCGCGGCCAGTGGAATGGCCGTGAACCCCAGAAAGGAGCTTCATGGTGAACATGACACAGATCAAAGCGGCATTGCCGCGTGAATTGCTGGCTTCGGTGGTGGTGTTCCTGGTGGCCCTGCCATTGTGCATGGGCATCGCCATCGCTTCCGGCATGCCGCCGGCCAAAGGGCTGGTCACCGGCATTATCGGCGGCCTCGTGGTGGGCTTTCTGGCCGGCTCGCCGCTGCAGGTGAGCGGCCCGGCCGCGGGCCTGGCGGTGCTGGTGTTCGAACTGGTGCGCCAGCACGGCATGGCCATGCTCGGGCCGATCCTGCTATTGGCCGGGCTGTTGCAATTGCTGGCCGGGCGCCTGCGCCTGGGCTGCTGGTTCCGGGTGACGGCACCGGCGGTGGTGTACGGCATGCTTGCGGGTATCGGCGTGCTGATCGTGCTGTCCCAGGTGCATGTGATGTTCGACACGGCGCCGCAACCCTCAGGTGTGGACAACTTGCTGGGCTTCCCGGCGACGCTGGCCTCGGCCCTGCCGCTGGAAAGCGCGGGCAATGGCTGGCAGGCCGGTGCCCTGGGCCTGGGCACCATCGCCATCATGTGGGCTTGGGAGCGCTTTCGCCCGCAACGCTTGCGCTTCATCCCCGGCGCGTTGCTCGGGGTGGCGGCGATGACTGCCATCAGCCTGTGGCTGGCGTTGCCGGTCAACCGGGTGCAGGTGCCCGCCGACCTGTCCGAAGCCATCGACTGGTTGCGCCCAGGCGACCTGCTCGAGCTCGCCGACCCGACCCTGCTGGTGGCGGCGTTCGCCCTGGCCTTCATCGCCAGTGCCGAAACACTGCTGTCGGCTGCTGCGGTAGACCGCATGCACAGCGGCCAGCGTTCGGATTTCGACCGTGAACTGTCGGCGCAGGGTATTGGCAACATGCTCTGCGGCGTGCTCGGCGCGTTGCCGATGACCGGGGTGATCGTGCGCAGCTCGGCCAACGTGCAGGCCGGCGCGCAGACCCGCGCTTCGGCGATTCTGCACGGCGTCTGGTTGCTGGCCTTCGTGGTCGCGCTGAGCAGCGTGCTGCAGCAGATTCCGGTGGCGAGCCTGGCCGGCGTGCTGGTGTACACCGGCGTGAAACTGGTGGACTTCAAGGCGTTCCGTGGCCTGGGCCGTTATGGGCGGATGCCGATGTTCACCTATGCGGCGACGGCGCTGGCGATCGTTTTCACCGATCTGCTCACCGGTGTGCTGCTGGGCTTCGCCCTCACCCTGCTGAAGCTGGCGTTCAAGGCGGCGCGGTTGAAGATCAACCTGGTGGCGTTGGCAGCGCCGGGGCACATGGAATTGCGCCTGAGCGGGGCGGCGACCTTCCTCAAGGTGCCGGCGCTGACCCAGGTGCTGCAGACCGTGCCGGAGGGCAGCACGCTGCATGTGCCGCTGGGCAACCTGAACTATATCGACCATTCCTGCCTGGAGCTGCTGGAGGACTGGGGGCGCAGTGGCGCGGCCAAGGGGTCGCGACTGGTGCTGGAGCAGCGGCGGTTGAAGCGGCGGGTCGAGGGACGGTTGCGGACTACGGCGGGGGTTGGGGTTTAGCGTGAGTCTGTAGCGGCCTCTTCGCGGGCAAGCCCGCTCCCACAGGCACGGAGCTGTTCTCACCCTGTGGGAGCGGGCTTGCCCGCGAAGGGGCCGGCCCAGGTTGCATCAATGTTGAATTCAGGCCGACTGGCCCAATTCCACACCCAGCTGGCGCGACAGGCACGGCCAGCGTTTCCACGCCGCGCCAGTCGCCGGGCTCGACAGCTTGTCGCGGTAGGCTTCGACGGATTCGGCAGCGAAGCTCTGGTCGTCGAGCATTTCATCCACCGAATGGTGCACTACTTCATCCAGCTGGTTGGCGAAGGCCTCGCCGATCAGTTGATGGGCGATCAGGTTGGCGACGGTGGTGTCGACTGGGATCAGTGGCTGTTGGAAGTGGCGGATATACAGGTCGTTGACCTCTTCCACCAGGCGATGGGCGAGGTAGGCCTCGTCCAGCAGGCAGTCCAGCCCGACCTGCCCGGCCATTACGCTCGGCGGCTGCAGGAAGTAGGCTTCGGCGATCTTCAGCACTGGTTTGATCTGCGACTCGATACCGGCCTCGACCGCCACGGTGTGCGCGGCTTCGAGCAATTCCGGTACTTCGTTGATGTAGGCGCCGACGAAGCGCGCCAAGGTACCCTGTGCGTCCTGCTGGGGTAGCTGAATCGAGGGGTGCAAATGCGGCAGTTGCTGCTCGAGGCGATGTTTCAGTTGGCCTGTGCGGCTTTCGTGTTGATGGGCATTTTCGATCTGCTCGCGTACAGCAGCGATGTTCATGACAACTCCAGGGACAAGGCGTTACAAACGGAAGACACTAAGTTAGCTTGCTTACGAGAATAGCTAAGACGCATTTGTTATATCGCTGAGGCACGTGTAGGAAATTCGCTATATCAATGTGCCATCAGTGTGCTCGAGCCCAGCAATTACGCGGCTTTCAGCGCAAACGTTTGGTTCGATGAAGTTGATTTCACCCCTTGCGTTGCGCGCCATTGGTCGGTGGCTATACTCCCGGTGAAACGTGATTCGTTGATGAGGCCCGACTGCCTTTAGCAGGGGGCTCGGTCGTCGAAGCCAGGCAGTCTTGGCCGCCGTTCCCCCCTTTGTCGTAGCAGGTCGTCCACGCCTCCGGGACTACAAGAACGATAAGGGGAACCCGCAATGATGCGACATCCACATGTCTGGATGGGCCTGTTGCTGTGGTCAATGTTTGGTCAGGCACAGGCGGCATGGACCGTGAACATGGCTCCCGGGGCGACGGACGTCTCCCACGCCGTGTTCGACCTGCACATGACCATCTTCTGGATCTGCGTGATCATCGGCATCGTGGTGTTCGGCGCGATGTTCTGGTCGATGGTCATCCACCGCCGCTCCACCGGCCAGCAACCGGCGCATTTCCACGAGCACACCTGGGTCGAAATCCTCTGGACCGTGGTGCCGTTCCTGATCCTCGTGGTCATGGCCATCCCGGCAACCAAAACCCTGATCGACATCTACGATGCCAGCGACTCGGACATCGATATCCAGGTCACCGGCTACCAGTGGAAGTGGCACTACAAGTACCTGGGCCAGGACGTCGAGTTCTTCAGCAACCTGGCCACCCCCACCGATCAGATCCACAACAAGGCGCCCAAGGACGAGCACTACCTGCTCGAGGTCGACCAGCCGCTGGTGCTGCCGGTCGGGGCCAAGGTGCGCTTCCTGGTGACCGCCGCCGACGTCATCCACTCTTGGTGGGTGCCGGCCTTCGCGGTCAAGCGCGACGCTATCCCCGGCTTCGTCAACGAAGCCTGGACGCGGGTCGAGAAGCCCGGCATCTACCGTGGCCAGTGCACCGAATTGTGCGGCAAGGACCACGGCTTCATGCCGGTGGTGGTCGAGGTCAAGTCCAAGGCCGACTACGACGCCTGGCTCGGCGAGCGCAAGGCCGAGGCGGCCAAGCTCAAGGAGTTGACCAGCAAGGACTGGACCCTGCAGGAGCTGGTCGAACGTGGCGACAAGGTCTACCACACCACCTGCGTGGCCTGTCACCAGGCCGAGGGCCAGGGCCTGCCGCCGATGTTCCCGGCGCTCAAGGGCTCGAAGGTCGCCACCGGACCGAAGGAGGAGCACCTGAGCGTGGTCTTCCATGGCCGCCCTGGCACGGCCATGGCCGCGTTCGGCAAGCAGTTGTCGGAAGTCGATATAGCCGCCGTGGTCACCTACGAACGCAACGCCTGGGGCAACAACAAGGGTGACATGGTCACGCCGAAGGATGTGCTGGCGCTCAAGCAGGCGGAAAGCAAATGAACCGGTGCCCCAGGTTGGCAGGAGACAGGACATGAGTGCAGTGATCGACGACCACGCCCAGGGTCATGAACACGCCCACGGCCCGGCCAAGGGCCTGATGCGCTGGGTACTGACCACCAACCACAAGGACATCGGCACGATGTACCTGTGGTTCGCCTTCACCATGTTCCTGCTCGGCGGCTCGTTCGCCATGGTGATCCGCGCCGAGCTGTTCCAGCCCGGGCTGCAGATCGTCGAGCCGGCGTTCTTCAACCAGATGACCACCATGCACGGGCTGATCATGGTGTTCGGCGCGGTGATGCCGGCGTTCGTCGGCCTGGCCAACTGGATGATCCCGCTGATGATCGGCGCGCCCGACATGGCCCTGCCACGGATGAACAACTTCAGCTTCTGGCTGCTGCCGGCGGCGTTCCTGCTGTTGGTCTCGACCCTGTTCAGCCCCGGTGGCGGGCCGAACTTCGGCTGGACCTTCTACGCCCCGCTGTCGACCACCTACGCCCCGGCCAGCGTGACCTTCTTCATCTTCGCCATCCACCTGATGGGCATCAGCTCGATCATGGGCGCGATCAACGTGATCGCCACCATCCTCAACCTGCGTGCCCCAGGCATGACTCTGATGAAGATGCCGCTGTTCGTCTGGACCTGGCTGATCACCGCGTTCCTGCTGATCGCGGTGATGCCGGTACTGGCAGGCGTGGTGACCATGATGCTGATGGACATCCACTTCGGCACCAGCTTCTTCAGTGCCGCCGGCGGCGGTGACCCGGTGCTGTTCCAGCATGTGTTCTGGTTCTTCGGCCACCCCGAGGTGTACATCATGATCCTGCCGGCCTTCGGCGCGGTCAGCTCGATCATCCCGGCGTTCTCACGCAAGCCGCTGTTCGGCTACACCTCGATGGTCTATGCCACCGGGGCCATCGCCTTCCTGTCGTTCATCGTCTGGGCCCACCACATGTTCGTGGTCGGCATTCCGGTGGTCGGCGAGCTGTTCTTCATGTACGCCACCATGCTGATCGCCGTGCCCACCGGGGTGAAGGTATTCAACTGGGTCAGCACCATGTGGGAAGGCTCGCTGACCTTCGAGGCGCCGATGCTGTTCGCCATCGCCTTCGTGATCCTGTTCACCATTGGCGGGTTCTCCGGGCTGATGCTGGCCATCGCCCCGGCCGACTTCCAATACCACGACACCTACTTCGTGGTGGCGCACTTCCACTATGTGCTGGTGCCCGGGGCGATCTTCGGCATCTTCGCCTCGGCGTATTACTGGCTGCCGAAGTGGACCGGCCACATGTACGACGAAACCCTGGCCAAGCTGCACTTCTGGTTGTCGTTCATCGGCATGAACATGGCCTTCTTCCCCATGCACTTCGTGGGGCTGGCCGGCATGCCGCGACGCATTCCCGACTACAACCTGCAGTTCGCCGACTTCAACATGGTCTCGTCGATCGGCGCGTTCATCTTCGGCGCCACCCAGGTGTTCTTCCTGTTCATCGTCATCAAGTGCATCCGCGGCGGCGCGCCGGCCCCGGCCAAGCCCTGGGATGGCGCCGAGGGCCTGGAATGGTCGGTGCCGTCGCCGGCACCGTACCACACCTTCCAGACCCCACCGGATGTGAAGTAGGAGCCCTGCAATGGACGGCCTGTCGCTCAAACGCCTGGTCAGCCGCCTGTTGCTGCTGACGGTGGTGATGTTCGCCTTCGGCTTTGCCCTGGTGCCGATCTACGACGTGATGTGCAAGGCCTTCGGCATCAACGGCAAGACTGGCGGGCAATACGAGGGCAGCCAGGTCAGCGATCCCTCGCGTGCGGTGCGGGTGCAGTTCATGTCGACCAACGCCGGCGACATGAGCTGGGAATTCCACTCCACCGCCGACCAGATCGAGGTCAACCCAGGGGCGGTGAACCAGATGATCTTCATCGCCCGCAACCCGACCAACAAGCCGATGAGCGCCCAGGCTATCCCCAGCATCACCCCGGCCGAGGCCGCGGCGTACTTCCACAAGACCGAGTGCTTCTGCTTCACCCAGCAGGTGCTGCAACCCGGTGAGCGCATCGAGATGCCGGTGCGTTTCATCGTCGATCGCGACCTGCCGGAGTCGGTGAAGCACCTGACCCTGGCCTACACCCTGTTCGATATCACCGCTCGCCACCCCCCGGTCGCCGCGACCGCGGGCGCCCGTTGAGGGAAGGAGATCCGCCATGGCAAGCCACGAGCACTATTACGTCCCGGCGCAGAGCAAGTGGCCGATCATCGCCACGATCGGCCTGTTCATCACCGTGTTCGGCCTGGGCACTTGGTTCAACGACCTCAAGGCTGGCCATCCGGAGTCCCATGGGCCGTTGATCTTCTTCGTCGGCGGGCTGTTCCTGGCGTACATGCTGTTCGGCTGGTTCGGCGCGGTGGTCAAGGAAAGCCACGCCGGGCTGTACAGCGCGCAGATGGACCGCTCGTTCCGCTGGGGCATGAGCTGGTTCATCTTCTCCGAGGTGATGTTCTTCCTGGCCTTCTTCGGTGCGCTGTTCTACGTGCGGGTGCTGGCCGGGCCGTGGCTGGGGGGCGAGGGGCACAAGGGCGTGGCGCACATGCTGTGGCCCAATTTTGAGTTCGTCTGGCCGCTGCTGCACACGCCCGACCCGAAACTGTTCCCGCCACCGAAGGAGGTGATCGATCCGTGGCACCTGCCGCTGATCAACACCATCCTGCTGGTGAGCTCCAGCGTCACCGTGACCATTGCCCACCACGCCTTGCGCAAGGGGCATCGTGGCGCGTTGAAGCTGTGGCTGGGGCTGACGATTGTGCTGGGTATCGCCTTTCTCGTGCTGCAGGCCTACGAGTACCACGAGGCCTACACCGAACTGGGGCTGACCCTGGGCTCGGGGATCTACGGCGCGACGTTCTTCATGCTCACCGGGTTCCACGGCGCGCACGTGACCTTGGGGACGTTGATCCTGTTCGTGATGTTCTGCCGAGTGCTGCGCGGGCATTTCAACCCGGACAAGCACTTCGGCTTCGAGGCGGCCAGCTGGTACTGGCACTTCGTCGATGTGGTCTGGGTGGGGTTGTTCATCTTTGTGTATGTGCTGTAGGAGCCCTGTGGGAGCGGGGGTTTCAGAACGGCGCGTGCGACACCAACTGCCCGCTGATGAAGCCCCAGGCCACCAGCCCGATGGTCAGGGTGGCGAGGGCGACACGCACGGTGAGGGCCTTGAGCAGGCGGGTCGACTGGTCGTCGTCCTTGACCAGGAACACCAGGCCACTGAACAGGCTGGCGATGGTGGCCAGCAGCATCAGGACAATCGCGGCCTTGAGCATGGCGAAACTCCGGGGGGATGCAGTGATGAGGACAAGTATAGCGATTGCCCCGACGGGGCCCCGATGAGGCCGTTCCGTCCGGGCTGGATCCCGACCCTGGTGGTGCTCGCGCTGCTGCCGGGGTTGATCGCGCTCGGCTGCTGGCAGCTGCGTCGCGCCGATGAAAAACGCGCCTTGCTCGATACCTACACCGCGCGCCAGATCGAAGCGCCAGTGGCCGCCGCGCAATTGCGCCAGTTGCCGGATCCGGCTTTCTACCCCGTGCATCTCTACGGCCGCTTCGACGCCGAGCACAGCCTGCTGCTGGATAACCAGCTGCGCGATGGCAGGCCTGGCGTGGAACTGTTGCAGCCGTTCCACGACCAGGCCAGCGGGCAATGGCTGCTGGTCAATCGCGGCTGGCTGCCCTGGCCGGATCGGCGCGTGCCGGTGCGCTTCGACACCCCCGACCAGCCGCTGGCGCTGGAGGCCTCGGTGTATGTCGCGCCCGGCAAGACGTTCCAGCTCCACCCCGATTCGACCGAAGGCCAGTGGCCGCACCTGCTCACCGCCATCGAACCGACCGCGCTCTGGCAGCAACTGGGGCGGGACGGCTTCGCCCATGAACTGCGCTTGCAACCGGGACCGGCCAGCTATCGGCTGGACTGGCCGGTAGTCGCCATGGGGCCCGAAAAGCACCTGGGCTATGCCGTGCAGTGGTTCGCCCTGGCGACGGCATTGCTGCTGCTCTACCTCTATTTCGGCTGGCATCACAACGACAAGGAGAACCGCCATGGCCGCCGCCACGAGTCCGCTGCACGCACCTGAAGGCCGCAAGGCCCGTGGGCGCCTGCAATTGCTGCTGATCCTGTTCGTCGTGCTCGGGCCGATGATCCTCGCCACCAGCATGTACAAGCTGCAGTTCTGGGTGCCGGACGGGCGCAGTTACCACGGGGTGATGATCGGCAACGGCCTGGGCCGCGCCGATATCGGCATCGATGCCCAGGATGAGCGCTGGCAATTGTTGGTCAGTGCCCCCGAGGCCTGCGCCGAAGACTGTCGGCAGTTGGTGTATCTGGCCCGGCAGATCCAGATCGGCCTGGGCCGCGACGCCAGCCGCGCCAGCCATGCCCTGGCTTCGGCCCAGGCGCTGGATGGCGATTACCAGGGCATGCTCGACCGTGAATACCCGCAGTTGCAGCGCTATCCGCTGGACGCCCAGCGTTACCGGCAAAAGGTTGGCGAGCCCGGCCCGCAGCTGTGGATCGTCGACCCGCACGGCAACCTGGTGTTGCGCTATGACGCCAAGGTCAACGGCAAGCAGGTGCTGGATGACCTGCGTCACCTGCTCAAGCTGTCCAACATCGGCTAGGAGGCCGCCATGGCCAGACCCGGATTCCGCCTCGCTGTGTTCGCCACCCTGCTGGCGCTGCTGGTCGTGCTGCTCGGTGCCTACACCCGGCTGACCCATGCCGGGCTCGGCTGCCCGGACTGGCCGGGCTGCTACGGCTTCATCAGCGTGCCCAAGACCGATGCGCAACTGGCCCATGCCGAGCTGCACTTCCCCGAGCACCCGGTCGAGGAAGCCAAGGGCTGGGCGGAGATGGTCCATCGCTATTTCGCTGGGACGCTGGCGCTGGTGATCGCCCTGCTCGCCTTCCAGGCCGTGCGCCGACATGCCCGAGATGGCCAGCCCTATCGCTTGCCGCTGCTATTGCTGGGCGTTGTGCTGGCCCAGGCGGCGTTCGGCATGTGGACGGTGACCTTGAAGCTCTGGCCCCAGGTAGTCACCGCGCACTTGCTCGGTGGCTTCACCACGGTCAGCCTGCTTTTCCTGTTATCCCTGCGTCTATCCCGGGCCTTTGCGCCTTTGCCGAAACTGCCCCTGAGCCTGCGCCGTATCGCCGCGTTGGCACTGCTGGTGGTGATCGGCCAGATCGCTCTGGGCGGCTGGGTCAGCTCCAATTACGCGGCAGTGGCCTGCATTGACCTGCCCACCTGCCATGGCCAATGGTGGCCGGCGGCGGACTTCAGCAACGGTTTCCACCTCACCCAGCATGTCGGCCCCAACTACCTAGGCGGGCAGCTGGACAGCGATGCGCGCACCGCGATCCACATCAGTCACCGCCTCGGCGCATTGATGGTGATCACGGTGCTGCTGATGCTTAGCTGGAAGCTGCATCGCCATGGCCTGACCGGCCTGGCACGCCTGGTACTGCTGGCGCTGGCGCTGCAGATCGGGCTGGGCGTGAGCAATGTGCTGCTGCACCTGCCGCTGGCCGTGGCCGTGGCCCACAACGCTGGCGGCATCCTGCTGCTGCTGAGCATGGTGCTGGTGAACTACCGCATCCGCGTGGTCGACAAGGTGCGCGTGGGCCATGGCTGGCGCCTGCGGCCGATCACCAGCGCGGGCATTTCCCATCACATGAGGAACGACTCGTGGCGACGCTTCTGAGCACGGATAGCCCGCGCGCCGGTTGGCGCGACTATATGGAGCTGACCAAACCCAAGGTGGTGGTGCTGATGCTGATCACCTCGCTGGTGGGCATGTTCCTCGCCACCCGCGCCGGGGTGGCCTGGAGCGTGCTGCTGTTCGGCAACCTCGGCATCGCCTTGTGCGCGGGTGGCGCGGCGGCGGTCAACCATGTGCTGGACCGGCGCATCGACGCGCTGATGGCCCGCACCCACAATCGCCCGCTGGCCCAGGGCCGGGTCGCGCCGTTGCCGGCCTTGCTGTTCGCCCTGCTGCTGGCCTTGGCGGGCATGGGCCTGCTGCTGGTATTCACCAACGCCCTCACCGCCTGGCTGACGCTGGCCTCGCTGCTGGGTTACGCGGTGCTCTACACCGGCTATCTCAAGCGGGCCACGCCGCAGAATATCGTGATCGGCGGCCTGGCCGGGGCAGCCCCGCCATTGCTGGGCTGGGTGGCGGTGAGCGGGCATGTGAGCGCCGAGCCGCTGCTGCTGGTGCTGATCATCTTCGCCTGGACTCCGCCGCACTTCTGGGCCCTGGCCATCCACCGCAAGGCCGAGTATGCCAAGGCCGATATCCCCATGCTGCCGGTGACCCACGGCGAGCGCTACACCGCCCTGCATATCCTGCTGTATACCCTGATTCTGCTGGCCGTGAGCCTGCTGCCCTATGCCATCCACATGAGCGGCCCGCTGTACCTGGCCTGTGCCCTGGGGTTGGGCCTGCGCTTCCTGCAGTGGGCCTGGGTGTTGTACCGTGGCAGCCGGCCGCACGCGGCGATCGGCACGTTCAAGTACTCTATCGGCTACCTGTTCGCCCTGTTCATCGCGTTGCTCGTTGACCACTACCTGTTGCTGAACCTATGACCCGAACCCAGAAAACTGTCTTTATCCTCGTTGCCCTGGTCGCGCTGATCATGGGCCTGACCGTCAACAAGGTGCTCAACGACCGCGGTCAGTTGAACCCCACCGAACTGATCGACGCCGGCATCATCCTGCTGCCACAGAGCCGCAGCGTGCCGGACGTGAGCATGACCGACCAGAACGGCCAGCCGCTGGCGCTCAATGAACTCAAGGGCAAGTGGTCGTTGCTGTTCTTCGGCTACACCTATTGCCCGGACATTTGCCCGACCACCCTGGCCCAGCTGCGCCAGGTCAAGAGCGAGCTGCCCAAGGAAGCTCTGGAGCGTCTGCAGGTGGTATTGGTGAGCGTCGACCCGAACCGCGACACGCCGAACCAGCTCAAGCAGTACCTGGGCTATTTCGACAAGGATTTCGTCGGGGTGGCGGGGTCGATCGAGGATACCCAGAAGCTGGCCAATGCCTTGAGCATCCCGTTCATTCCGGCCGATACCAGCAAGGCGGGGTATACCGTGGATCACAGCGGCAACCTGGCCATCGTCGGGCCGGATGGGCGTCAGCGCGGGTTCATTCGGGCGCCGTTCAACAACCAGAAGCTGGCGGCGCAGTTGCCGGGGCTGGCCCCGCGATTGGCATTCGGTCCTCGGGCCTGCTGCGCAGGCCATCGCGACACAAGGCCGCTCCTACAGGAGATTGCATTCCTCTGTAGGAGCGGCCTTGTGTCGCGATGGGCCGCAAAGCGGCCCCGGGGATGTCAGCTTAGAACGCTGGCACCACAGCGCCCTTGTACTTCTCGGTGATGAACTGCTTCACCTCGGGCGAGTGCAGTGCCTGCACCAGCTTCTTCACCGCGTCCGCGTCCTTGTTGTCCTCGCGGGTGACCAGGATGTTCACGTACGGCGAATCGCTGCCCTCGATGGCCAGGGCGTCGGTCTGCGGGTTGAGCTTGGCTTCCAGCGCGTAGTTGGTGTTGATCAGGGCGGCATCGACCTGGGTCAGCACGCGCGGGATGGTGGCCGCTTCCAGCTCGCGGAACTTCAGGCCTTTCGGGTTCTCGGCGATGTCCTTTAGGGTCGACAGGATGTTCTTGTTGTCCTTGAGCTTGATCACCCCGGCCTTGTCCAGCAGCAGCAGGGCGCGGCCGCCGTTGGTGGCGTCGTTGGGGATGACCACGGTGGCGCCGGATGGCAGCTCGTCGAGCTTCTTGATCTTGCTCGAGTACACGCCCAGCGGCTCGATGTGCACGCCGGCAACACTCACCAGGTGGGTGCCCTTGGCCTTGTTGAACTCATCCAGGTACGGTTGGTGCTGGAAGAAGTTGGCGTCCAGGCGCTTTTCGGCCACCTGCACGTTCGGCTGGATGTAGTCGGTGAACTCCTTGACCTTCAGCTCCACGCCCTCTTTGGCCAGCTGTGGCTGGACGAACTTGAGGATCTCGGCGTGCGGCACCGGGGTGGCGGCGACGGTCAGGGTCTCGGCGTTGGCCGAGAAGGCCGCGACGGCGGCGACAACAGCAAGCAGCTTCTTCATTGATCACTCCTTGTGAGGGCCGCGACGGCCCCCGAACGGGTCGGCCGGGCCGACCCCATTGGGGTTACTTACGGGAATAATGCACGACCAGCTTGTCGCCGATCATCTGCAGCACCTGGACCAGGATCACCAGCAGTACCACGGTGACGATCATCACGTCGGTCTGGAAACGCTGGTAGCCGAAACGAATCGACAGGTCGCCCAGGCCACCGGCGCCGACCACGCCGGCCATGGCGGTGTAGGACACCAGGGTGATGGCGGTCACGGTGATGGCGGCGATGATGCCCGGCATCGCTTCAGGCAGCACGGCCTTGAAGATGATCTGGCGGGTGGTGGCGCCCATCGACTGAGTGGCTTCGATGATGCCCCGATCGACCTCGCGCAGCGCGGTTTCCACCAGGCGCGCGAAGAACGGCGTGGTGCCCACCACCAGTGGCGGGATGGCGCCGGCGACGCCCAGCGAGGTCCCGGTGATCAGTACCGTGACCGGGATCATCACGATCAGCAGGATGATGAACGGCACCGAGCGCACGATGTTGACGATGGTCGCCAGCACGGCATAGAACTTGGTGTGCTCGAACATCTGCCGCGGGCTGAACAGGAACAGCACCACGCCCAGGGGCAGCCCCAGCAGCACGATGAACACCAGCGAGGTGAACAGCATGACCATGGTGTCGTTGGTCGCTTGCCAGATCTCGACCCAGTCGACGTTGGCGAAGTAGTTCAGGATATCCATCAGCGCAGTACCTCCATATGTACGTCAGCCGCCGTGAAGCGGGCGAACGCCGCTTCCATGTCGCCACCCATCAGAGCGAGGGTCAGCTGGCCATAAGGAATGTCCTTGATGCGGTCGATGCGCCCGGCCAGGATGCTGTAGTCCACCCCGGTCTCGCGGGCCACGGTGCCCAGCAGTGGCGCGTAGGTGGCGTCACCCTGGAAGGTCAGGCGCACGATGCGCCCCGGTACGTGGGCGAAGTCGTCGCGTTGCTCGTTTTCGTCGACCTGCTCGTCTTCCTGGACGAAGCGCTTGGTGGTGGCGTGCTGCGGGTGCAGGAACACCTCGGCCACCGGGCCTTGCTCGACGATCTGCCCGGCATCCATCACCGCCACGCGGTCGCAGACCCGGCGAATCACGTCCATTTCATGGGTGATCAGCACGATGGTCAGCTTCAGCTCGCGGTTGATCTCCGCCAGCAGTTGCAGCACCGAGGCGGTGGTTTGCGGATCGAGGGCACTGGTGGCCTCGTCGCACAGCAGGATCTTCGGGTTGGTGGACAGGGCGCGGGCGATGCCGACGCGCTGCTTCTGCCCGCCCGACAGTTGGGCCGGATACTTTTTGGCGTGGTCCTGCAGGCCGACGCGGGCGAGCAGTTCGGTCACGCGCTTGTCGATCTGCGCGCGCGGCAGCTCGCCGGCCAGCACCAGGGGCAAGGCGACGTTGTCGGCGACGGTCTTGGAGGCCAGCAGGTTGAAGTGCTGGAAGATCATCCCGACCTGCTGGCGGAAGCTGCGCAGCTGATTGGCGTCGAAGGCGGTGACGTCTTCGCCGTCGACGACGATCTTGCCGCCGGAGGGCTCCTCGAGGCGGTTGATCAGGCGCAGCATGGTGCTCTTGCCGGCGCCGGAGTGGCCGATCAGGCCGAACACCTGGCCATCTTCGATGGTCAGGCTGGTCGGGTTCAGGGCCGGGATATCCCTACCGGCGACGCGGTAGGTCTTGTGGACGTTTTGAAACTCGATCACTGAGCGAACCTTGTGGGGCGCATGGAAATTGGGCTGGCGGTGTGCCGGGGTGGCGCATTTTAGCCTTTTTCGATAGCGGTACTTATCACTTATTTCCGATTGATCCAACTCGCCGGGCATAACGCGACAACCGGTAATCCAGATTGAACGCTCGCCGCGACGCCTCAGTCACTACTTCAACCAGCCCCCAGGGGCAGCCTGAAGACTGATGAGGAGAGCCGGACATGGCCAGCAAGAACACGCCGGAACCACGCGCAAGCCAGGTGGCGGGCACCCAGACACCCGATCGGGCCAACACCAACGCCAAGTTGCAGAGTCTGGAACACTTCCGCAGCGACGCCAGCGGCCAGGCGCTACGGACCAACCAGGGGGTGAAGGTTGCCGACAATCAGAACAGCCTCAAGGCCGGAGCCCGTGGGCCCTCGCTGCTCGAAGACTTCATCATGCGCGAGAAGATCACCCACTTTGACCACGAGCGCATCCCCGAGCGCATCGTTCATGCCCGTGGCACCGGGGCTCACGGCTATTTCCAGAGCTACGGCTGTCACGCCGAACTGACCAAGGCCGGTTTCCTCCAGGACCCGGACGCCATCACCCCGGTGTTCGTGCGTTTTTCCACCGTGCAGGGGCCGCGCGGCTCCGGCGACACGGTGCGTGACGTGCGCGGCTTTGCGGTGAAGTTCTACACCGACGAGGGCAATTTCGACCTGGTCGGCAACAACATGCCGGTTTTTTTCATCCAGGATGCCATCAAGTTCCCGGACTTCGTTCACGCGGTGAAGCCTGAACCGCATAACGAGATGCCCACCGGCGGCTCGGCCCACGATACGTTCTGGGACTTCGTTTCGCTGGTGCCGGAGTCGGCGCACATGGTGATCTGGGCCATGTCCGACCGTGCCATCCCGCGCAGCCTGCGCATGATGGAAGGCTTTGGCGTGCATACCTTCCGGCTGATAAACGCCGACGGCGTGGCCAGTTTCGTCAAGTTCCACTGGAAGCCGCGCCAGGGCGTGCACTCGGTGCTGTGGGACGAAGCCCAGAAGCTGGCCGGCAAGGACGCCGACTACCACCGTCGCGACCTATGGGATGCGATCGAGACCGGGCACTACCCGGAGTGGGAGCTGGGCGTGCAGATTGTCCCCGAGGCCGACGAGCACAAGTTCGAGTTCGACCTGCTCGACCCGACCAAGCTCATCCCCGAGGAGCTGGTGCCGGTGACGCCGCTGGGCAAGATGGTGCTCGACCGCAATCCGGATAACTTCTTCGCCGAAGTGGAGCAGATCGCCTTCTGCCCGGGGCATATCGTGCCGGGCATCGACTTTACCAACGACCCGTTGCTGCAAGGCCGGCTGTTCTCCTATACCGATACGCAGATCAGCCGCCTGGGTGGGCCGAACTTCCACGAAATCCCCATCAACCGGCCGATTGCCGCCAACCACAGCAGCCAGCGCGATGCCATGCACCGCATGACCATCGACAAGGGGCGTGCGTCCTACGAACCCAATTCGATCGATGGCGGCTGGCCGAAGGAAACTCCGCCGGCTGCGCGCGATGGCGGTTTCGAGAGTTACCAGGAGCGTATCGATGCGCACAAGATCCGCCAGCGCAGCGAGTCGTTCGGCGATCACTTCTCCCAGGCGCGGCTGTTCTTTCACAGCATGAGCGCCAGCGAGCAGCAGCACATCATCAAGGCCTACAGCTTCGAGCTGGGCAAGGTGGAGCGTGAGGAGATTCGTGCCCGGGAGGTGAACGAGATCCTGGCCAACATCGATCTCAAGCTGGCGGCGGCGGTGGCGGCCAACCTCGGGCTACCCGTGCCGAAGGCCGGGACGGTCAAGGTCAAGGACAGCAAGCCCGGCCAGTCCAAGGCCTTGAGCCAGATGAACCACCCCGGTGATATCGGCATCAGCGGGCGCAAAGTTGCTGTTTTGGTGGCCGATGGCGTGGACGCGGCGAGCGTCGACAAGGTGGTCAAGGCGCTAGAAGCGCAACGTGCGCGGCCGATGCTGCTGGGGCCGACTTCGGCGGCGGTGAAAACTGCCGATGGCAAGGCGCTTGCGGTGGATGCATCGATGGAGGGCATGCCGTCGGTGATGTTCGACGGGGTCTGGGTCCCAGCGGGCAAGGCATCGTTGCAAGCATTGGAGAGCAGTGGCGTGGCCAAGCACTTCCTGCTCGAGGCCTACAAGCACCTCAAGCCCATGGGGTTGGCGGTGGATGCCAAGCTGCTGCTGAACAAGCTGGGGTTGCAGGAGGATGCTGGATTATTGCTGGGCGATGATCGGAAGACGTTCGAGGCCTTCTTCAAGGCGGTCGAGGGGCATCGGGTGTGGGCGCGGGAGGCGGCGGTCGAGGCTATTCCTGCATAAGCAAGGCCGCTCCTACAGGGATTTCGCGGTCACCTGTAGGAGCGGCCTTGTGTCGCGATGGGGCGCGCAGCGGCCCCGAAAAATCTCACTTCAGGTGGGGAACCAGCACCACCTGAGCCGGCAGCGAACGCTGGATCTCATGGGTCTGCTGCAACGCGAAGCCGCTGTCGAGCTTGCGCACGCGTTTCTCCAGCAGGGTCTTGAGCCACGGCGCGTCCTGGGTGCGCGGCACCTGGAAGACCACCTCGCACTGGTAGTTCACCACGTCGGCGGCGATGTCATCGAGCTGGCGACGCAGGGCGCGGCTGTCGGTGGTCTGCAGCGCCACCACGGTAGACGGCGCGGCCGGGTCGATCAGGCGTGCCTTGGGCTTGGCTTCGGCGGCCTTGAGTGCGGCCTCGGCCTTTTCCAGTTCGGCCTTGCGTGCCTGGGCCATGGCGTCACCACCGGTCAGCGCGGGCGCTTGCGGCATCAACGCACGGGCACGGGCCAGGGCGGTGGCGGCAGCGTTCACATCGCCCTTTTGCAGCACGATCTGGCTGCGTTGCAGATAGGCTTCGGCCAGCTGGCGCTGGTGCGGCTCGACCCGCGGATCGTTTGGAGCCTGCGCCTGCAGCGCGGCCAACTGGTCCTCGGCGGTGGCCAGCTCGCTGCTGGCGATGCTTTGTTCCAGCTGCTGCCAGGCATCCGGTTGAGCAGGCGCGCTCGGCTGTTCTGCCGGGGTGCTGGAGCACGCAGCCAGGAACAGGGAAAACGCGGCAACAAGCAGATAACGTGAGGCGAACGGCTTCATTCCTGCGACTCTCTATTTGCGCAAAAAGCGAGCAAGTCTACACCCAGGTGCGCACGCTCGAAAACAAGTCCTACAGACCTGCAACCGGTGAAAAGGTTGCAGGATGCGCTTGCGCGCATCCAGATATTTCAGCGTTTGGGCAACGCCAGGCTCAGCAAGAATAGCACTGCCGCGCAGACCACGATCGACGGTCCGGCCGGGGTGTCCTTGAACCACGACAGCGCTAGGCCGCCGCACACTGCGGTAACACCCAGCAGGCTGGCGCCCAGGGCCATCTGTTCCGGCGAGCGGGCGTGACGTTGTGCCGCGGCGGCCGGAATGATCAGCAACGAGGTGATCAGCAGCACGCCGACGATCTTCATCGCCACCGCGATCACCACCGCGATCAGCAGCATCAACGCCAGGCGCAGGCCCGCCACCGGCAGGCCCTCGACCATGGCCAGCTCTTCGTGCACGGTCACGGCCAACAGCGGTCGCCAGAACACGGCCAGCAGCACCAGCACCAAGGCGCTGCCGCCAAGGATCCAGGCCAGGTCCGTGGTGCTGATCGCCAGCAGGTCACCGAACAGGTAGGCCATCAGGTCGATGCGCACGTCGTGCATGAAACTCAGCACCACCAGGCCCAGCGACAGGGTGCTGGGGGCCAGAATGCCAAGCAGGGTGTCCGAGGCCAGCGGCTGGCGCTGTTGCAGGGTGACCAGCAGGATCGCCAGCAACAGGCAGCCAACGGTCACCGCCAGTGCCGGGCTGACGTCCAGGGCGAAGCCCAGGGCCACGCCCAGCAGCGCGGCATGGGACAGCGTGTCGCCGAAATAGGCCATGCGCCGCCACACCACGAATGAACCCAGCGGGCCGGCCACCAGCGCCAGGGACAAACCGGCAAGCAGGGCGTAGAGAAGAAAATCAGCCATGCTTGCAGTGCTCTCCGTGGACATGGGCGCCGGGGGCGATCACGGCGCCATGCAGGTCGTGACTGTGATCGTGATGATGATGGTAGACGGCCAGGCTTGGGGCGTTCTGGCCGAACAGCTCGACGAAGGCCGGGTCGTTGCTGACCTGCTCGGGGTGGCCTGAGCAGCACACGTGGCGGTTGAGGCAGACCACCTGGTCGGTGGCGCTCATCACCAGGTGCAGGTCATGACTGACCATCAGCACGCCGCAGCCGTGGCGGTCGCGCAGGCGGGTGATGAGGTTGTACAGCTCGGTCTGGCCGACCACGTCGACGCCTTGCACCGGCTCGTCCAGCACCAGCAACTCGGGCGCGCGCAGCAGGGCGCGGGCCAGCAGCACGCGCTGCATTTCGCCGCCGGAAATGGTCTGGATCGGGCTGTCGATCACCTGCTCGGCACCGACCTCCTGCAACGCCGACAAGGCGGCCGCGCGATCCACGCCGGGTACCAGGCGTAGGAAGCGCAGCACCGACAAGGGCAGCGTGGCGTCTACCTGGATCTTCTGCGGCATGTAGCCGATGCGCAGCTTCGGCTTGCGCCAGACCTTGCCACGGTGCGGCTTGAGCAGGCCCAGCACGGCGCGCACCAGGGTGGTCTTGCCGGCGCCGTTGGGGCCGATCAGGGTGACGATCTGCCCGGGGGCGACCGACAGGTCGATGCTGTCGAGCACCGCCTCGCCGCCGAAGCTGACGCCGACCTGCTCGAGGCGGATCAGGGCGTCGCTCATGCCTTGCCCCGGCAGTTGCCGCACAGGCCGACCACTTCGACGGTCTGGGTCTCGACGGCGAAACCCACGGCCTTGGCGCTGTCGACGATGGCGTTGCTGATGCTGTCCTGTTCCAGCTCGATGGCCACGTGGCAGGCGCGGCAGATCAGGAACTGGCCCTGGTGCGCGTGCTCGGGGTGGCTGCAGCCGATGAAGGCGTTGAGCGAGGCGATGCGGTGCACCAGGCCGTTGTCGAGGAGGAAGTCCAGGGCGCGGTACACGGTGGGCGGCGCGGCGCGGCGGCCATCCTGCTCGCTGAGCACGGCGAGGATGTCGTAGGCGCCCAATGGCTTGTGGCTCTGCCACACCAGCTCCAGCACCCGCCGGCGCAGGGCGGTCAGGCGCAGACCCTGGCGGTTGCACAGCGCATCGGCCTCGGCCAGCGCGCTGTGGACGCAATGGGAATGATCGTGGGGGCGGTGGGCCAGTGGCGTGATGGACATGGGCAGCGACGGTTCTGGATGGAGACGTTATTATGTTACCTGTTTCTGACGACCCGAGTATCCACCGTGTCCCGATTCCTTGCCCTGTTTGTCGCTTTCATCGCTGTTTCGGCCAACGCCGACGTGCGTGTGCTGACCAGTATCAAGCCTCTGCAGCAGATCGCCGCCGCCGTCCAGGACGGTGTCGGCAGCCCCGATGTGCTGCTGCCGCCAGGCGCCTCCCCGCATAACTACGCGCTGCGCCCGTCCGATGTGCGCAAGGTCGGCGATGCCGACCTGCTCTACTGGATCGGTCCGGACATGGAAGGTTTCCTGCCCCGGGTGCTGGGCAACCGTGCCAAGCCGACCGTGGCCGTGCAGTCGCTGGCGGGCATGCAACTGCGTCACTTTGGCCAGGACAGCCATTCCCATGACGAGGACGACCACGACGATCACGACCATGACCACCGCCCGGGCAGCCTCGATGCGCACCTGTGGCTGTCGTCGGTGAATGCCCGGGTGATCGCGACGCAGATGGCCGGCGACCTGGCGGCAGCCGATCCGGCCAACGCCACGCGTTACCAGGCCAACCTGAAACAGTTCGTCGAGCGCCTGGATGCCCTTGACCTGCGCATCAAGCAGCGCGTGGCAGGCATCGCCGGCAAACCGTACTTCGTGTTCCATGAGGCGTTCGACTACTTCGAGGCGGCCTACGGCCTGAAGCACACGGGCGTGTTCAGCGTGGCGTCCGAAGTGCAGCCGGGCGCGCAGCACGTGGCCGCGATGCGCAAGCGTCTGCAGGAAGTGGGCAAGACCTGCGTGTTCAGCGAGCCGCCACTGCGCCCGCGCCTGGCCGAGACGTTGACGGCGGGGTTGCCGGTGCGTTTGGCGGAGCTGGATGCGCTGGGGGGCAGCGATAGGGTGGATGCCAAGGGTTATGAGCGCTTGCTGGAGAAACTGGGCAGTGACCTGAGCGGTTGCCTGGAAAAGCTCTAGCGCCAGGGCTGGCCCTTTCGCGGGTAAACCCGCTCCCACAGGTTGTGGGAGCGGGCGCGGTTACAAGGCGAACGGCAGCTTCAGCGCCACCTGCTGGCGCTGCGCCAGGCGCACCTCGAACTCGCTCGGGTCATGGATCATCACATCCATCCCGGCAAATGCCTGCGCCGCGATCAAGCGCGACAGCCAGAAGCGCACGCACGCCACGCGCAGTATCACCGGCCACAGCTCGGCCTCGGCGGCGGTGAATGGCCGTAGCGCCGCATAGGCACCCAGCAGCGCCTGGGCGCGTGGCAGGTCGATGCCGCCCTGCTCGTCCAGGCACCAGTCGTTCACGGTGATGGCGATGTCATACAGCATCGGCCCGGAGCAGGCGTTGTAGAAGTCGATCAGCCCGGTCAGGTGGGTGCCTTCGAACATCACGTTGTCGCGGAACAGGTCGGCGTGCAGGTTGGCCTTGGGCAGGGCGAGGATCTGCGCCTTGTGCGCGCGGATCTCGTCCAGTGCCGGGGTCAGCAGCGCCGCCTGTTCGGTGCTCAGGCCCGGCAACAGCTCGGCGCCAGCCTCGAGCATCCACTCCAGGCCACGGTCGGTGCGGCGCTCGAGCATTCGCTCGCGGGTGGCCAGGTGGATATGCGCCTGGAGTTCGCCGACCTGGGCGCAATGCTGGTTGTTCGGTGCCTTGACGTGTTTGCCCGACAGCCGCGGTTGCAGCAGCGCCGGCTTGCCGCACAGCTCGCGCAGGCCTCGGCCGTCGCGGTCACGCACGGCGTAGGGCACAGGCATGTCGGCCTCGTGCAGCACGTCGAGCAGGTCGATGAAGAACGGCATGTCTTCGGCCGGCCCGCGCTCGATCAGTGTGAGGACGAACTCCCCTTTTTCCAGGCTGACGAAAAAGTTGCTGTTCTCGGTACCGGCGGCGATGCCCTGGAAATCAAGCAGGCGGCCCAGCTCGTACGGCGCCAGAAAGGTTTCCAGCTCAGGCCGGGACACAGGGGTGAAGACTGACATGTTGAAGAATTGCCCATGCGGGCACCTCCGCCCGGAAGTGCCTGGTTGATAAGAACGATACGCGTTACTAGCTTACCACTCGAAGATCTTCCAGGACGGAATCAGCATGTCCGGCTGGTCGGAACGAATGAAATTGCCTTCGGAGCCATCGGCGCGTACCAGGAAATAAGGCTTGCCGCCTTTCGGCGTGACCTTGATCGCATACAGGAAACCGTTCTGCCGGTACTCCTGGATGGTTTTGTCGCCTTCCGTGCGAATGGTTACATCGGGATCGGCCGATGGGGCTTCGTCCGCCGCCAGGGTGACGGCTGGCATGGTGGCCAGCAGACCGAGCAGTAACAGGCGATTGAGTGTGCGCATGATAACCTAGTCCTTTTGTCGTCATTGATCCGGCTATTCTAGCTCCGGACCCGCCGAAAAGGTTGATTCTCCTCATGAGCCAAGCGCCCCTCGTCCTGGTGGACGGTTCGTCCTACCTCTACCGCGCCTTTCACGCGCTGCCGCCGCTGACCACCTCCAAAGGCATGCCCACCGGCGCGGTCAAGGGCGTGCTGAACATGCTCAAGAGCCTGCGCAAGCAATACCCCGACAGCTTGTTCGCGGTGGTCTTCGACGCCAAGGGCGGGACGTTCCGCGATGCCATGTTCGCCGAGTACAAGGCCAACCGCCCGAGCATGCCCGACGACCTGCGGGTGCAGGTCGAGCCGCTGCATGCCAGTGTCCGCGCCCTGGGCTACCCGCTGTTGTGTGTCGAAGGCGTGGAGGCCGATGACGTCATCGGCACCCTGGCGCGCAGCAGCGCGGCGGCCGGTCGCCCGGTGATCATCTCGACCGGCGACAAGGACATGGCCCAATTGGTGGACGGCCACGTCACCCTGGTCAACACCATGACCGGCAGCGTGCTGGACGTCGCCGGCGTGCACGAGAAGTTCGGCGTGGGCCCCGAGCACATCATCGACTTCCTGGCCCTGATGGGTGACAAGGTCGACAACATTCCCGGCGTGCCGGGTGTCGGCGAGAAGACCGCGGTAGGCCTGCTGACCGGTATCGGCGGCGGCTTGAGCGACCTGTACCAGAACCTCGACAAGGTCCCGGCCCTGGCCATCCGTGGCGCCAAGACCCTGCCGGCCAAGCTCGAGGAGCACCGCGACGCGGCCTTCCTGTCCTATGAGCTGGCCACCATCAAGTGCGACGTCGAGTTGGATGTCGAGGTCGATGCACTGGTTTGCGGCGAGCCCGACCGCGAGGCACTGCTGGCGCTGTACACCGAGATGGAATTCAAGAGCTGGATCGCCGACGTGCAGCGCGAGGCGGCCCAGGCCGGTACCACGGTCGTTGCCGCCGCAGTACCTGAGCAGAAGGTCGAGCCAACGTACGAAACCATCCTCGACCAGGCGCGTTTCGACGCCTGGCTGGAGAAACTGCGCCAGGCGCCGCTGTTTGCCTTCGACACCGAGACCACGGGCCTGGACGCGCAGAAAGCGCAGCTGGTCGGCCTATCCTTCGCTGTCACCCCGTTCGAGGCCGCCTACGTGCCGCTGGCCCATGACTACGAAGGCGCTCCGGCGCAGTTGGACCGTGAAGCCGTATTGCTGGCGCTCAAGCCACTGCTGGAAGACCCAGCCAAGGGCAAGGTCGGGCAGAACGCCAAGTACGACATCAATATCCTGGCCAACGGCAGCCCGGCCATCCTGATGCGTGGCGTGGCCTACGACACCATGCTCGAGTCCTACGTGTTCAACTCCACCGCCACCCGTCACGACATGGACAGCCTGGCGCAGAAGTACCTGGACCACACCACCATCTCGTTCGAGGACATCGCCGGCAAAGGCGCCAAGCAGCTGACCTTCAACCAGATCCACCTGGACAAGGCCGGCCCCTATGCCGCCGAGGACGCCGACATCACCCTGCGTCTGCACCACGCGTTGCAGGCACGCTTGGCTGAAACGCCGAGCGTGATGCCCGTGCTGATGGACATCGAGATGCCGCTGGTGCCCGTGCTGGCGCGCATCGAGCGCCAGGGCGCACTGGTGGATGCGGCGTTGCTGAAGGTGCAGAGTGGCGAGCTGGGCGTGAAGATGGCCGACCTGGAGAGCAAGGCCTTCGAGCTGGCCGGTGAGGTGTTCAATCTGGGCTCGCCCAAGCAGCTTGGCCTGATCCTGTACGACAAGCTCGGCATGCCGGTGTTGAGCAAAACCGCCAAGGGCCAGCCTTCCACGGCCGAGGCCGTGCTCGATGAACTGGCCGAACAGGGCTACCCGCTGCCCGAAGTACTGATGCAGTACCGCAGCCTGAGCAAGCTCAAGAACACCTACACCGACAAGCTGCCCGAGCAGATCAACCCGCGTACCGGGCGCATCCACACCTCCTACCAGCAGGCCGTGGCCGCCACCGGGCGCCTGTCGTCCAACGACCCGAACCTGCAGAACATCCCGATTCGCACCGCCGAAGGCCGGCGCATACGCCAGGCCTTCGTCGCCAGCCCAGGCTACAAGCTGCTGGCGGCGGACTACTCGCAGATCGAACTGCGCATCATGGCCCACCTGGCCAAGGACGAAGGCCTGCTGCATGCCTTCCGCAACGACCTGGACGTGCACCGCGCCACCGCCGCCGAGGTGTTTGGTGTGGCCCTGGAGGCGGTGACCACCGACCAGCGGCGCAGCGCCAAGGCGATCAACTTCGGCCTGATCTACGGCATGAGCGCGTTCGGCCTGGCCAAGCAGATCGGCGTCGATCGCAAGCAGTCCCAGGACTACATCGACCGTTATTTCGCCCGCTACCCCGGCGTGCTGGCGTACATGGAGCGCACCCGCGCCCAGGCCGCCGAGCAAGGTTTCGTCGAAACCCTGTTCGGCCGGCGCCTGTACCTGCCGGACATCAACGCCAAGAACCCGGCCCTGCGCAAGGGCGCCGAGCGCACGGCGATCAACGCGCCGATGCAGGGCACCGCGGCGGATATCATCAAGCGCGCCATGGTGGCGGTGGACAACTGGCTGAGCGACAGCGGGCTGGATGCGCGGGTGATCCTCCAGGTGCACGACGAACTGGTGCTGGAGGTACGCGAGGACCTGGTCGAGCAGGTGAAAGATGAAATTCGTGGCTACATGAGTGGCGCCGCGCAACTCGATGTACCGCTGCTGGTGGAAGTCGGCATTGGCGCGAATTGGGACGAAGCTCACTAAACGCAGCGTGAAAGCTGTGTAGGATCTGCGGCGTAGTGTCGCGGATCCGGAGCTGGCCGAAGGCCATTAGATCGGGAGTTTCATGAAACTATCGCAAATAGTTTCCAGGGGCTCGGAACTAATCCGGTGAACCGCCACTCAGAGGTACTGAATGGCTGGTGAAGCCTTTCGATGCTCCTATGTTGTGTTAAGTGTTGGCAGATACCCGGACCCCGCCCTAGCGGTCCGGACTTGAACCCCGAACTTCCCCCTCCCCATATGAAGTCCGGGGTTTTTTTTGCCCGTAATTCGGCGTTTGGGCGGGGTGCTGCCTCTGTGGAAGCGGGCTTGTCGGACCGCCGCACCGCCGCGAAGCAAGCGACGCGGTGCCTGGCACCGGCTGTGCCGGTGTTCGCGGCTGAAGCCGCTCCCACAGTGACCGCGCTAGCTTTGGCAGTTGAGCAAGACAGTTGCACCCACAAGCCTTCAGGCCACCGGCTTGTCTTCCAGCTCCATCCAGTCCGCCAGCACCCGGTAGGCTTCTTCCAGGCCCAGGCGCTTGGGCGCCGAGAACAACTGGATGGTCACGCCGTCACCCCAGCCCTTGCGAATCTCCGCCTGTACCTTGAGCAGGGTGTTCTTGCCCGCGCCGTGGGTCAGCTTGTCGGCCTTGGTCAGCAGGATATGCATGGGCATGCCGCTGGCCTTGGCCCAGTCGAGCATCATCTTGTCGAAGTCGGTCATCGGGTGACGGGTGTCCATCATCAGGATCACCCCGCGCAGGCACTCGCGGCTGCCCAGGTAGGCCTCCAGGTGTTTCTGCCAATGCTGCTTGAGCGGGATCGGCACTTTTGCATAACCGTAGCCCGGCAGGTCGACCAAACGCCGTTCATCGTCCAGACTGAAGAAATTCAGCAGTTGGGTGCGCCCGGGGGTCTTCGAGGTGCGCGCCAGGCTGGCGTGGGTCAGGGTGTTGAGGGCACTGGATTTACCGGCGTTGGAACGGCCGGCGAAAGCCACCTCGTAACCCTGGTCTTCGGGGCATTGTTCGACCTTGGCGGCGCTGAGGGCGAATTTGGCTTTCTGGCAGAGGCCGAGGATGGGGTTCTTGACTTGCATGGGATTTCCGATGTGGGTGTTGCCCAGCGCTGGAGGCGTAGGACCAGGCCTGGCAAGCGGTGTCGTTTCCGTTTGGCTGGCGGAAGTATATAATGCCCCAGTTTTTGTGTGCTCATTCGCCCAGCGAAGGCAATTGAGCATGGGGTGTCGAACAATAGCTCGCGCAACAGAACGCAGCGCGGCCCCCAACCCTGTCAGGTCGTTTCGCATGGCGAAATGGCTGCTTGCTGTCGGTATGTTCCTGCCGTTTTTCAGCGCACAGGCTACACAGGATCCCGAGGCGTTGTACAACCGCACGTGCGCGGCCTGTCACGCCGGACAACTGCCCCAGGCACCTAAAAGCGGTGACCGGGCGGCCTGGGAGCCAAGGCTGGCGCGAGGCATGGAGCAACTGGTGGTGCATGTTACACAGGGTTTCAAGGCTATGCCGCCGCGTGGATTGTGCATGGACTGCAGTGCCGAGGACTACCGTTTGGTCATCCTTTGGATGAGCGGCAGTCCCGATACATAACATTTCACCCTTAGCCGTGTTGGATTAGCTGATGAACAAACTAGTCGTGAGTCTGCTGTTGACCATGGGTGTCGCAGGTGCGGCCACTGCTGCAGAACCTATCAAGGGCGACGCCGCCGCCGGCCAGGCCAAGACTGCCGTCTGTGGCGCCTGCCACAACCCCGACGGCAATAGCCTGGCGCCGAACTTCCCGAAACTCGCCGGCCAAGGCCAGCGCTACCTCGAAAAACAACTGCACGACATCAAGTCCGGCAAGCGTACCGTGCTGGAGATGACCGGCATGCTGGCCAACTTCAACGACCAGGACATGGCCGACATCGCCGCCTACTTCGCCAGCCAGAAAGGCAGCGTCGGCGCCGCCGATCCGAAGCTGGTCGAGCGTGGCCGCGCGCTGTTCAACGGCGGCGACCTCGAGAAAGGCATGCCGGCCTGCACCGGTTGCCACTCACCCAATGGCGCGGGCATCGCCTTGGCGGGTTTCCCCCATCTCAGTGGCCAGCACGCCCAGTACGTCGGCAAGCAGCTGACCGACTTCCGCGAAGGCAACCGCACCAACGACGGTGACGCCATGACCATGCGCACCATCGCCGGCAAGCTGAGCAACAAGGACATCGAAGCGCTGTCCAGCTACATCCAGGGCCTGCACTGATCCTCTAGGTCCGGGCGTTAACACTCGGTTAATGCTTCAGCGCTAAAGATGAAAAGGGCAGCCCGCGCTGCCCTTTTTTCTGTCCATAGCCGTTACACTACAGAACTCGAGCCCTTCCCGGCCTGTCCTACGCAGGTCGCGTCGAGGCGACCAAAGACTGCTCAGGAGTAAAGCATGCGTAAACTGATTCTCAGCGCTGCGCTGGTCGCCGCCAGCGTATTCGGTATGGCCGCCGTGCAGGCCGCTGAACCTGCCACCGCCGGCAAGGAATATATCGAGCTGAGCAACCCCGTCCCGGTGTCGGTGCCAGGCAAGATCGAAGTCGTCGAGCTGTTCTGGTACGGCTGCCCGCACTGCTACCACTTCGAGCCGACCATCAACCCCTGGGCTGAAAAGCTGCCGAAGGACGTCAACTTCAAGCGCGTACCCGCCATGTTCGGCGGCCCGTGGGATGCCCACGGCCAGATGTTCCTGACCCTCGAAGCCATGGGCGTCGAGCACAACGTCCACGCTGCCGTATTCGACGCCATCCAGAACAAGCGCATGCGCCTGACCAAGCCTGAAGAAATGGCCGATTTCCTGGCCACCCAGGGCGTGGACAAGGACAAGTTCCTGGCCACCTTCAACTCATTCGCCATTAAAGGCCAGGTCAACCAGGCCAAAGAGCTCGCCAAAAAGTACGAAATTACTGGCGTTCCAAGCCTGGTGGTCAATGGCAAGTACCGCTTCGACCTGGGTACCGCTGGCGGTCCTGAGGGCGTGCTGAACGTCGCCGACCAGCTGATCGCCAAGGAGCGCGCCGCTAAGTAAGCGGCGAGCGCCATGGGCCGCTTTCGTTCCACCCGAAGCGTCGGCCTGCACCAGCCGCAGGTCAACGAGCATCACCTGCAGGCCACCGGCCTGCCGGCCGATGGTCGTCTGCGGCTGCTCAGTTTCAATATCCAGGTCGGTATCAGCACCGAGCGTTATCGCCATTACGTGACCCGCAGCTGGCAGCACCTGCTGCCGCACAATGGCCGCGCCGGCAACCTGCAGAAGATCGGCGAGCTGCTCGGTGATTTCGACCTGGTGGCCTTGCAGGAAGCCGATGGCGGCAGCCTGCGCTCGGGCTACGTCAACCAGGTCGAGCATCTTGCCCAGCTGGGCGCCTTTCCCTACTGGTACCAGCAGCTCAATCGCAACCTCGGACGCTTCGCCCAGCACAGCAACGGCGTGCTCAGCCGCCTCAAGCCCCAGCACCTGGAAGACCACCCCTTGCCTGGCCCCGCAGGGCGAGGAGCGATCCTGGTGCGTTTTGGCGAGGGTGAGGACGCGCTGATCGTGGTGGTGATGCACCTGGCCCTGGGCGCCAAGACCCGCGTCCGCCAGCTGGCTTACATTCGCGAGTTGATCGGCGGCTATCGCCACCAGGTCCTCATGGGTGACATGAACACCCACGCCAGCGACCTGCTCGAACACTCGCCGCTGCGCGACCTGGGCCTGGTCGCGCCCCAGGTCGAGGCCACCTTTCCGAGTTGGCGGCCACAGCGCTGCCTTGACCATATCCTGCTCAGCCCGAGTCTGGCCCTGGAGCGGGTCGAGGTGCTGGCCCAACCGATTTCCGACCACCTTCCGGTCGCCGTCGAGATCCGATTGCCTGATGCCCTGACTGTGGATACGCTGCCGATCCCCAGCTAGGCCTGCCAAGGGCGAGTCATGCCCTCAAGTGTTCGGCTTTTCCGCCGAAATCCAGTGATTACAGGACTAGATGCCACCACCCGTTGCGGAATCAGGCATGACCGAAGAAGCCGAGCGCTGGAAAGAAAAATACCTCAAGAGCATCGAGCAGCAGGAAAAGCTCGAGCGGCGCTGGGAAGCCCGCCTCGACCTGCTGCGCCGTGGCCTGGTGCGCAGCACCCTGGCGGCGGAAGGCAGCGACAAGATCGTTGACCAGTGCATGAAGGAAATGCGCGAGGTCATCCGTGGCGACAACATGGATGCCGGGCTGGCCGGGCTGATTCCGCGCCTGGAAAAAGCCGTGCTCGATTCCGAGCAGCGCCGCGAGACGCGCATGAACCAGGTCAGCGAGGCGCTGACGGCACTGGTTACCCAGTTGCAGACTTTGCCCCTGCCGGGCGATGTCGCCCGCCCGCTGAAGAAACTGGCGAAAAAGCTCGATGGCGGCGTCAGCCAGTCCCGCGAATTGCCGCCTTTGCTGGGGGAGCTCAGTGGCCTGCAGGGGCGCGCCCTGAGTGCCGTGCAACGGCCAGACGAGGACGCCCGGCCGGGGTTCCTGCAACGCCTGTTCGGTGGCCGCGAAGAGGCGCCGACCGACCTGGCGCTGGTGCCCGTCGCGGCCGAAGTACCGCTCCCATCACCTGTGCCGGCGGCGCCAGTTGCCGCGCCACAGGACGCCGATGAATTGCACGCCTTGCCCCCCGCGCCACTGGCGCGGCACGAGACGGTCGCGGTGCCTGAGGACGCGGCCCCGGTCGTCGAGCTCGAGTTGCCAGGCCCGGCGCTGGTCGAGACCACCCCCGTGGTTGCGCTCGAGCCCCAGCCTCAGCCCGAGGAGTTGGCGCCCGCAGTGCCGGTCGAGCCCGAGCCCACGCCCGTCGAGGCTGAACAGCCGGCAGTAGTCGATGCGCCGGAAATCCTGCCGGAGGGTGATGAGGCACCGGCCGAGGACAGTCCCGGCGAGGATGGCCCCTATGCCCTGCCCGATGCCGTCGAGCCGCCCTACAGCCAAGTCGCGGCCCATATCGAGCAGACCCTGATCGGTCTGCTCGACGATCTCAGCCTGCCCGAGCGTCACAAGGCTCAGGCCCTGGAGATGCGCGAACGCGTCTCGCGAGGCCTCAACTGGTATGAGCTGATCCCGGTGCTGGATGACCTGGCCGTGCTCATGCTGGCGATCACCGACAGTGGCCAGCATGAGTTCGAGGCCTACCTGCAGGAGCTCAACGAACGCCTGGAAAGCTTCCAGAGCCACTTGCACGAAGCCAGCGCGGGTCATGCCGACAACAGTTCCGCCGCCCGTGAACTGGACAGCCAGTTGCGCGAGCAGGTCGATGGCCTGCAGAGCAGCGTACAGGGCGCCGTCGATGTCGACAGCCTCAAGCACATCCTCGAGAACCGCCTTGAAGGCTTGTTGGTCACCATGGACGAACACCAGCATGAGCGCGATCGTCGTGAACAAGAGCTGGCCGGTCGCCTGCAAGGCCTGGCCGAGCGGGTGGCGAGCATGGAACAGGAAGCTCAGGGTTACCGCGAGCACCTCGAGGAGCAGCGGCAGAAGGCGATGATCGATCCGCTGACCGGCCTGCCCAACCGCGCCGCCTGGTCCGAGCGGGTCGAGCGCGAGGTGCTCGAGTGGCAGGACAACGGCGGTCACCTGGCGATGGCCATTCTCGACCTCGACCACTTCAAGCGCATTAACGATGGCTACGGTCACCTGGCTGGCGACAAGGTGTTGAAAATCGTCGCCGAGCAATTGCGCAAGCGCCTGCGTGGCCGCGACTTCATCGCCCGCTTTGGCGGCGAGGAATTCGTCCTGCTGCTGCCGCAGACCTCGCCACCGGCTGCGGTGCAGGTGGTCGAAGCGCTGCGCGCGGCGATCGAAGCCTGCCCGTTCCACTTCAAGGGCGAGCGGGTGGTGATCACCACATCCATCGGTCTGAGCGCCTTCCGCTCCGGCGAGCGCAGCGACCAGGTGCTCAAGCGCGCGGACGAGGCGCTGTACCGGGCCAAGGACAACGGCCGCAACCGAGTCGAGCAGGCGTGAGCCTGCCTGTGATCGGAGGCATGGCGATCCGATGCGCGGAGCACGTTATACTGTAGCGCTAATGCCGCCTACCTCATGACGTGTTCCCCGCAATGAAAAGACTTTTCACCGCCCTGCTCCTGCTTGCCCTGGCCGGTTGCTCCAGTGGCCTGCGCATCGATCGCAGCCACCCTTCGGCGAACCAGGACAGCCGTATCCAGTTCGTCGTGCTGCATTACACCAACGCGTCGCTGGAGCGCTCGCTCGCCCTGCTCACCCACGGTGAGGTCAGCAGCCACTATCTGATCGGCGATGGCCCGGCCACGGTCTACCAGTTGGTGGACGAGAATCGTCGCGCCTGGCACGCCGGTGATAGCCAATGGCAGGGGCGTACCTGGCTCAACTCCAGCTCCATCGGCATCGAGATCGTCAACCCGGGCTACACCGATACCCCTTCCGGGCGGGTCTGGCATCCGTACAGCGAGGCACAGGTACAGGCGCTGATCGCCTTGCTCAAGGACATCGTCAAGCGCAACAACATCGACCCCCGACACATCATCGGCCACAGCGACATTGCCCCCCTGCGCAAGCTTGACCCGGGCCCGCTGTTCCCCTGGAAACGCCTGGCCGACGCCGGCCTGGGCGTCTGGCCTGATGCCGGCGCCGTGGCGCGCCAGCAGGCGTATTTCGAGGTCAATCCGCCGACCGTGACCTGGTACCAGCAGCAACTGGCGCGCTTTGGCTATGCCATCGACCAGACCGGCGAGCTGGATGTAGCCACCCGTCATGTGATCGCGGCGTTCCAGATGCGTTTCCGCCCACAGCGTTTCGATGGCATGCCGGATGCGCAAACGGCGGCGATGCTGCAGGTACTCAATCGCAAGCGCTAGCCGGCCTTGCCGGCGTCTACCGGGGAGCGCATATGCCCAACGGCCGCGCCAACTGCTGAATCCGTTGCTATACCTTTGGTATTCAACTGGATGCCGTGCATGTCTGCCCTGTTCGCCGTGGTGCGTCAATTTTTCCACCGGCCCTGGCTGCTGGCCGCTCTCGCGGCCCTGGCCAGCGCCGCGCTGTTGCTGGCCGCCAGCGTCGGGGTGACCCTCCAGCAGATGACGCAGAACGAAAGCGCGCAGATGAACGCCCGGGGCGAGCGCTTTCTCGAGCGCCTGGAGCAAGTGTTCGGCCAGTTGCGCGAGGGCGTCGATCAACTGCAGGCGCAGCCTTTGCGGGGCTGCGACACGGCCATGCTGGCCCAGTTGCAGCAGGTGGCGCTGAAGTCGCGGTTCATCTATGAGGCGGCCTATGTCAGCGGCACCCAGGCCTGCTCCAGCCGTGGCGGCGAGCGTGTCATCGAGCCGCTGCGCACGCCGGATATCCAGGGCCCGACCTACAGCTACTGGCTCAACACCACCACCGAGCCCAATGAAAACCTCGCGGCGCTGATGCTCGGGCGTGGCAACTTCCTGGTCTCCACCTCCCGTGGCCATCTCACCGATGTGGTCGACCTGCCGGCCGGCGGCAGCCTGTTGGTGGTGCTGGACCGTGGCACCCGGGCGATTCCGGTGCTCGGCCCGGAGCAGCACTGGCCGCCCACCGACGATTGGCCGCCGCCGTCGCACAAGTCGCTGGTCGAACTGCCCGACCGCCTGGTGTACCGGATGTCGACCAAATCGCCGGACTATCAGCTGGTGCTGATCGCACCCAGGGCCAGCCTGCCGCTGAAGCTCAATGGCATGCTCTGGCTGCTGTTTCCCGGTAGCCTGGTGCTGGCGTGTTGCATCGGTTGGTTGGTCTTGCAGCTGATCCTGCAACGCCGTTCGATGAGTTCCGAACTGCAGCAGGCGCTGCGCCGTGGCGAGCTGCAGGTGCTGTACCAGCCGATCTTCGAGCTCGACAGTCGCCGCTGTGTCGGCGCCGAGGCGCTGGTGCGCTGGCGCCGTCCGGATGGCAGCCTGACCAGTCCGGAGTTGTTCATCCCGTTGGCGGAGGACACCGGGCAGATCCGCCAGATCACCGACTTCGTCCTGCAACGGGTGCTCGAGCAACTGGGGCAGTTGCTGCGCGCCAACCGGCAGTTGTACATCTCGGTGAACCTGGCGGCGTGCGATGTGATGGCGCCGCGCATTGGCCGGGTGGCAGCACGCCTGCTGGCACACCACCGAGTGGCCGCCAGCCAGATTGCCTTCGAGGTGACCGAGCGCGGCCTGATCGATGTGGTAGTGGCGCGGGACAACCTGCAAGCGTTGCGGGCGGTGGGGCATCAGGTATTGATCGATGACTTCGGCACCGGCTATTGCAGCCTGGCCTACCTGCAGACCCTGCCGGTGGATTGCCTGAAGATCGACAAGTCGTTCATCGATGCCCTCGGTCACGACGCCGCCAGCAGCGGCGTGGCGCCACATATCATTCGCATGGCCCATGACCTGCATCTGCGGGTGATCGCCGAAGGCATCGAGTGCGAGGACCAGGCCGTGCTGCTCAATGCCGAAGGGGTCAACTATGGCCAGGGCTGGCTGTTCGCCCATCCGCTGAATGCCCGGCAGTTCGCCGAGCTGATCACCCGCGGTCGGCGGGTGGCGGGCCGGCGTATCGACGATGAGCCGTAACGCGGTTGATTACGCCATGAATCAGACCGGTAAGGCCATGTAGAACTGCGTGCCCTGCCCAGGCCGCGAAAACACCCCCATGCGTCCGCCGTGCAACTGCACGATCTCCTTGCACAGCGCCAAACCCAGGCCAGCCCCGCCCTTCTTGCGCCCGACTTGCACGAACGGCTCGAAGATTCGCCCTTGCTGACCATAGGCGATGCCTTCGCCACTGTCCTCGACGCTGATGATCACCCGCTCGGCATGCCGCCTTGCATGCAGGCGGATGCGCCCGCCATGGCCGGTGTGGCGGATGGCGTTGTGCAGCAGGTTGTCGAGCACTCTGTCGAGCTGGGCAATATCGGCCTGCAGCCGTGGCAGCGGGGGCTCCAGTTCGCGCACCAGCTCGATCTGCTTGGCTGCCGCCTGTTCGGCGAAGCGCTGCTCGGCGCGTTCGAACAGGACGTCGAGGTTGCAGGGCTCCAATGCCAGCTTCTGCAGGCCGCTCTGGTAGCGTGAGAAGTTGAGCAGGTCGTTGATCAGTTGGGTCAGGCGCTGCATTTCCTCGCCGATGGTCTCGAGCAGGTCGCTCTCGCGGGCTTCGGGCGGGAAGCTGATGCGCTCGCGCAGCAGGCCGAACGCCATGTGCATGCCGGTGACCGGGGTGCGCAACTCATGGGAGGCGCGTAGCACGAACTCGCTGCGTACCCGCTCGAAGGCGCGTTGCTCGGTGACATCGTGCAGCACCATGACCGCGCCGAGGATCGGCCCCTGGGGGTGGCTGACCGGGGTCAGGCTGTAGGTCAGCAGGCGGCTTTCCTCGTCCACTTCCAGGTTCAGGTCGTCGGGCGGGCGATCCAGGCTGCCGCCGCGCAGCACCTGGCGCAGCTGCTGTTCCAGCTCTGGGCGTTGCAGCGCCTCGGCCAGGCTGACCCCCAGGCGGCTGGGGTCCCAGCCGAGCTGGCGCTGGGCCACCGGGTTGAGGTGCTCCAGGCGCCCCTGGCGATCGATGATCAGCAGCCCGTCATCGATGCTGTCGAGCACCGCCTGCAGACGCTGCTGGCCGGCCAGCAGCTCGTCGATGTTGGTGGCCTGGTGCTTGCGCAAGGCATCGGCCATCAGGCCGAAGCGCCGGGTCAGTTGGTTGAGTTCGGTGGCCTGGGTCACCGGCAAAGTGACGTCGAAATTGCCCTGGCCGACCTGGTCGGCGGCCTTGGCCAGGGCTTCGATCGGCTGACCGAAACGCCGGGCGATGTTGTGCGCGGTGATGAAGCCTAGCACCAGCACGGTCAGGCCCATCAGGCCGAGGGTACCGCCGACCAGCAGCGCGTGATCGCGGGACTGTTCCTCGCTACGGGCGATGTGTTCCAGCGCCTGCTTGTGTGAGTCGAGCAAGTCGTTGCGTACCTGGTTGAAGGCCGCGCCAAGGGGTTGCTCGACGCCCATGCTGCGCGCTGGCGCGGGGCTGTCGCGGTAGGCTTGGAGGAAGGCCTGGTAGTTGCTGCTGGCCTTGCTGAAGCCGGTGCGTTCGCCGTCTTGCTCCAGGCCCTGGTTGAGCAGGCCCTGGAACTGGCTCTGCAAGGTGACCAGGCTCTTCGGGTCGGTATAGGGGTCGAGCATCAGGTTCAGCTGTTCACCGAGGTTTTGCCGCAGTTGCAGGCCCAGTGACAGGGTATGGGTGGTGTCCTGCACCAGGCGCTGCTGCAAGGTTGCCATCTGCAATACGCTGACCAGCCCCAGCAGCAGGCCCAGCAACGCCACCGTCACCAGCGCCGAAATGCTGAGGAACAGTCGCGTGCGCAGCTTCATCGGCCATTTCATAGGTTGTACTGCTTGCGTTTGCGGTACAGGGTGGAGGCGTCGATACCGAGGGTCTTGGCAGCCTGGTCGAGGGTGTCGCTGGTGGCCAGCACCGCGCCGATGTGCGCCCGTTCCAGCTCATCCAGGCTCAGCGCGGCGCCAACCCTTGGAGCATTGCTGGCCTGGGCTTCAGCCATGCCCAGGTGGCTGATTTCGACACGCTCCTGTGGGCAGATGATGCTGGCGCGCTCGATCACGTTACGCAGTTCGCGGATGTTGCCTGGCCAGCGGTAGTTGAGCAGCGCGCTGCGGGCCTCGTCGCTGAAGCCTCGGGCCGGGCGCGCGTACTCCTTGACGAAGCGCGCCAGGAAGCGGTCGGCCAGGGTCAGGATGTCTTCGCTGCGCTCGCGCAGTGGCGGCAAGTGCAGGGTGATCACATTGAGGCGATACAGCAGGTCTTCGCGGAAGCGGTTCTCGCGCACCATCTCGTCGAGGTTGAGGTTGGTGGCGGCGAGAATGCGGACATCGGCGCGGCGGGTGACTGGATCGCCGACCCGCTCGTATTCCTTATCCTGAATGAAACGCAGCAGTTTTGGTTGCAACGTGAGGGGAAAGTCGCCGATCTCGTCGAGGAAAAGGGTGCCGCCATCCGCCTGGCTGACTCGCCCCAGGGTGCTTTCGCTGGCGCCGGTAAAGGCCCCGCGGGTATGGCCGAACAGTTCGCTTTCCATCAGCTCGGCGTTCAGCGACGGGCAGTTGATGGTCACACAGGCCTTGCGTGCGCGCTTGCTCCAGCCGTGGATGGCGCGTGCCAGTTCGCCCTTGCCGGTGCCGGACTCGCCCAGGATGAGGATATTGGCGTCGGTGGTCGCCACCTGCCGGGCGGTTTCCAGCACCGCCATCATCGCCGGGCTGTGGGAGTCCAGGCCGTCCTTGGGCTTGCGTACTTCGCCTTCGAGGGCTTCCAGGCGCGCGGACAGTTGGCGTACCTCCAGCTGCTTGGCGGTGGCCAGGCGCAACTGGTCGGGGCTGCACGGCTTGACCAGGTAATCGGCGGCGCCGGCCTGGATCGCGTCCACCGCGGTGTCGATGGCCGAGTGGGCGGTGACTATTACCACCCGCATCCACGGCGCCTGGATACGCATCTGCGCCAGCACATCCAGGCCGTTGTCCTCGCCCAGGCGCAGGTCGAGGAAGCACAGGTCGAACACTTGGCGTTGCAGCAGGGTCTCAGCCTGGGCGGCGCTGTTGGCGGTGGCCACGCTGTAGCCTTCGTCCTCGAGGCAGTAGCGGAAGGTACGCAGGATGGCGGACTCGTCGTCCACCAACAGAATGCGGCCTTGGTTGTCCTGGGCAGATTCCATTTTTCCTGCGCTCCTTTGGGATTGGTCTCAATTAGTGTCGGAAAAATCGGGCAAGTTGCATGGTTAATTCTGATTGATTCCGCGCCATGCATGCTAGCCGAGTGCCTTCATGATGGTTAAGTGATTGAAAAACCGCAGGATGGTTCCCCGTTTTGCACTGGCACACCGCTTGCGCCTGCCTTGGGTTGAGCTATTCGCAAGGAGATCTATTCATGTGCTATTCCCTCCGAATGACCGCGCTGGCTGTCTGCCTGCTCCCGATGATTGCCCCGGCGTTGGCCGACCCAGTACAGGACGCCCGTCTCGAAGGCGCCCTGCAGACGGCGCTGTCGCTCAACCGCATGCTCAACCCCTTCTCTATAAAGGTGCAAGTCGAAGGGCAGCGGGCGCGATTGACCGGTGAGGTCGAGAACCCGGTGGAGCACGCCCTGGCCGAGCAGGTGGCGTTGGCCACCCTCGGCGTGGAGCAGGTCGACAACCAGCTGCGGGTCAACCCGCAACTGGTGGAGCAGCCACAGGAACTGCGCGCTTATGCCCAGCGTCTGGAGGACGCCACCTTGGCTGCGGTGATTCGTGCCCGTTTGCTGTGGAGCCGGGTGACGGAACAGGCGCCCATCGCGGTGGAAAGTCGTGAGGGCGTGGTGACCTTGCGCGGCAAGGTGGACAGCCCTGAGGCCAAAGAGCTGGCCGGGGTGCTGGCGCGCACTACTACCGGCGTGCACCTGGTCAACAACCTGGTCAGCCTGGACAGCACTGGGCTGGCCAAGGCCCGGGAGACGCCGGTGGACGCGCTGGATGGCCCACAGCCTAGCGACAGCTGGATAGTGGACAAGATCCGGGCCAGCTACCGCTTCAGCCGCAACCTCGATGGGCTGAACCTCAAGGTCGCCAGCGAACAGGGGCTGGTCAGGCTGGCCGGCGAGGTGGTCAGCAGTGAGCAGAAAACCATCGCGGTGGAGGTGGCACGGCAGATTGTCGGAGTGCGCGGGGTGGACGCCGACCTGTTGAAGGTCGCGACCAAGCTGGAAGGTTGAATCGTGCAAATCGCACGGTCGACCAGCGGGCATCGTGCAGGATACGTCCTTGCAATAGCTGAGTAATATTAGTAACTAATTGATTTATAAGGATTTTAATAAATAAAACAGACTGGCATGCAGCCTGCACTGATCCTTCCAGCATGGATAACAAGTACAGCAGGAGGAGCCGGCATGAATCGCCCCAACGTCAACCGCGCACAGGTCGCCGAATGGCCATTGCGTCAGCTGCTGTTCCTCGCCATGGCCGTACTGCTCACCTTGGTGGCCGGGCAGGCCTACTACAGCTGGCAGACCGCCCGGCTGGCCGAACAGGTGGCGGCGCAGACCGCACTGTTGACGCAATTGCGGGCGAACACCGGCAACACCCTGGTCAGGGCCGCCGAGCCACTGGCCCAGGCCGATACCGCGCCGGCAGTCCTCGAGCGCGTCGAGCCCCAGGAACGCTGGGTGTTCTGATCTCCCACCGCTTACCGATTTCGCACGAGAAAAGGAGAAACATCATGCTTAGTTGGGCAATCACCTTTCTGATCATCGCCATCGTTGCCGCGGTCCTGGGCTTTGGTGGTATCGCCGGCGCTGCCACCGGTATCGCGAAGATCCTGTTCATCGTCTTCCTGGTGCTGTTCGTGGCGTCCTTCTTCTTTGGCCGCGGCAGAGGTTGACGATCATGGGCAGGATGCTCCCCAAGGCGCTGGTCACCGCCCTGTTGCTGGGCGGTGGCGCGGCGGCTATGGCCGCCAACGACGGTCAGGTCCGGGTCAACCAGTTGCTGGGCAGCGACCCGGAATACCGGCAGACCTGGCAGAAGACCATCAAGCAGGAAGAACGCTTGCCCGAGTGGGTGATCAACCTCAGCGGCAGCTCGGCGCAGCAGATGTCGGCGGTGACCGAGGACGGCGACCAGTACCTGGTCGGCCCCCTTTGCGAAGCCGAGGACAAATGCACCTACAAGCGTCTGATCGTGGCGTTCAGCTGGGACAAGGACGACGCCTACGGGATGCTCGTGGAAGTGCCCGAAGGCCTGCCCGCAGACAAGTCACCCACTCGTCACGCCGACTATCGCTGGCTGGGCAAGCCGGACGATGGGATGAAGGCGCTGTTGCGCGAACAACTCAAGCGTGATCCGAACTGGTACTGACCAACGGCAGCGCGCTGTAACGCAATAGAAGCTGAACCTTTTTATCTTTCAGGCTTCTATGATGCGCCGCCCCGAGGAGGGACGGCGCATGACCAGGGGGCCGGGCTGTTCTGATTGTTGCAGGATCGGAGTGGCCTAGGGGCACAGGGAGTGCCTCCGCAATGGGCCGGGTCAGGAGAGGGTGGCATCGGAAGTTGCAGGTCGGTGACGCACAGAGGCGTGTGACCGATCTGGCTTCCGAAGCGCCTTATGTAGGAATCCTTCCTTATATACGGGCGACTTTTTTCTCAGACACATTTTGTCGCTACCGTACATCGAAATTTTTTTACCTGTCCGACGCGTCAGCTTGAGTGGCATTTCAGCCATTCGGATTGTCGAACACGCCACTTCCACCCATAGCGTCAGTCCGCCAAATCTGCCGAAAAATGGCGTTTTGGTCTTGTTCGGAAATCCGAACGTTGAAAATCAAGGGCTTGGCGATGCCCGATTTTGTCTTCTGGTCTCATGCCGATTCGGCATGGGGTAGTCGTTTCCGGCATTAGACTGCCCCTGCCTGCGTCGCAATAGTTGCCGCCTTTTTCCTCGGCCCGAGCGCCAGCCAAGCTCGCTCGCGGTGTCCTTACAGAGGGGCAGCGGCCCGCAAAGTTACCATCCATGATCCTTTCCAAGGCTCTGGGATGGGCTTTTCAGACCGATGCTCGTGACCACTACAACAAAGGGTAATGACATGAAGAAGGCAAAACTGAGCCTCGCCTGGCAGATCGTCATCGGTCTGTTGCTGGGCGTTGCAGTCGGCGCGCTACTGAATCATTTCAGTGCGGAAAAGGCATGGTGGATCAGCAACGTCCTCCAGCCGGCCGGCGACATCTTCATTCGCCTGATCAAGATGATCGTCGTCCCGATCGTGATTTCGTCGCTGATCGTGGGCATCGCCGGGGTTGGCGACGCGAAGAAACTGGGCAGCATCGGCCTGAAGACCATCATCTACTTCGAGGTGGTGACCACCATCGCCATCGTCGTCGGCCTGGTCCTGGCCAATGTGTTCCACCCGGGCGCCGGCATCGACATGAGCACCCTGGGTACCGTCGACATCTCCAAGTACCAGGCCACCGCGGCCGAGGTGCAGCATGAGCACGCGTTCATCGAGACCCTGCTCAACCTGATCCCGTCGAACATCTTTGCAGCGCTGATGCGTGGCGAAATGCTGCCTATCATCTTCTTCTCGGTGATGTTCGGCATGGGGCTGTCGAGCCTCAATGCCGATCTGCGCGAGCCGCTGGTGCGTACCTTCCAGGGCGTGTCGGAGACCATGTTCAAGGTCACCCACATGATCATGAACTACGCCCCGATCGGCGTGTTCGCCCTGATCGCCGCCACCGTCGCCAACTTCGGCTTCGCCTCCCTGCTGCCGCTGGCCAAGCTGGTGCTGCTGGTGTACTTCGCCATCGCCTTCTTTGCCTTCATGGTGCTGGGCCTGGTGGCGCGCGTGTTCGGCTTCTCGATCATCAAGATCATGCGCATCATGAAGGACGAGCTGATCCTCGCCTACTCCACCTCCAGCTCCGAGACCGTGCTGCCGCGTGTGATCGAGAAGATGGAGAAGTACGGTGCGCCGAAGTCGATCTGTTCGTTCGTGGTGCCGACCGGCTACTCGTTCAACCTCGACGGTTCGACCCTGTACCAGAGCATCGCGGCGATCTTCATCGCCCAGCTGTACGGCATCGACCTGTCCTGGAGCCAGCAGCTGCTGCTGGTGCTGACCCTGATGGTCACCTCCAAGGGCATCGCCGGCGTGCCGGGCGTGTCGTTCGTGGTGCTGCTGGCCACCCTGGGCAGCGTGGGTATCCCGCTGGAAGGCCTGGCCTTCATCGCCGGTGTCGACCGCATCATGGACATGGCCCGTACCGCGCTGAACGTGGTGGGCAACGCCCTGGCCGCGGTGGTCATCGCCAAGTGGCAAGGCATGTACGACGCCGAGAAAGGCGCGGCGTACTACCAGTCGCTGGTGCTGGACAAAGGCAAGAGCGAGGCCGTGGTGGCGGGCAAGACCGTCAACCAGTAAGCCGCTGAGCTGAACAAAAAGCCCCGACTAGTCGGGGCTTTTTGTTTTATAGGCAACCACTCCCCCTGTAGGAGCGGCCTTGTGTCGCGAAAGGGGCGCGCAGCGGCCCCAGAGTCTCGGCATCATGCAAAATCGCCGGGGCCGCTGCGCAGCCCTTTCGCGACACAAGGCCGCTCCTACAGGTACTCGGCCTCCAGCCAGGCACCGGCATGCGCTATCATTCGGGCATTTTTCACGGGGGAACACACGGATGCTCAACGGCCTGTGGCTCGGCTTTTTCCTGGTGGCGGCCATCTCCGCCCTGGCCCAGTGGCTGGTGGGCGGCAACGCCGGCATTTTCGCCGCCATGGTCGAGAGCATCTTCGCCATGGCCAAGCTGTCGGTGGAAGTCATGGTCTTGCTGTTCGGCACCCTGACCCTGTGGCTGGGCTTCCTGAAAATCGCCGAGAAGGCCGGCATCGTTGAATGGCTGGCCAAGGTCCTCGGCCCACTGTTCGCCCGGCTGATGCCGGAAGTGCCGCCCGGCCACCCGGCCCTGGGCCTGATCACCATGAACTTCGCCGCCAATGGCCTGGGCCTGGACAACGCCGCCACGCCCATCGGCCTGAAGGCCATGCGCGCGCTGCAGGAGCTCAACCCCAGCAGCACCACGGCGAGCAATGCGCAGATCCTGTTCCTGGTGCTCAACGCCTCGTCGCTGACCCTGCTGCCGGTGACCGTCTTCATGTACCGCGCCCAGCAAGGCGCGCCCGATCCGACCATGGTGTTCCTGCCGATCCTGCTGGCGACCAGCTGCTCGACCCTGGTCGGCCTGCTGTCGGTGGCGGTGATGCAGCGCCTGCGCCTGTGGGATCCGGTGGTGCTCGCCTACCTGATTCCCGGCGCCCTGCTGCTGGGCGGTTTCATGGCGTTCCTCGGCACCCTGTCGGCGGCCGCGTTGGCCAGCCTGTCGTCGATCCTCGGCAACCTTACGCTGTTCGGGGTGATCATCCTGTTCCTGGTGATCGGCGCGTTGCGGCGGGTGCAAGTCTACGAGGCCTTCGTCGAAGGCGCCAAGGAAGGCTTCGACGTGGCCAAGAGCCTGCTGCCTTACCTGGTGGCGATGCTGGTGGCAGTCGGCGTGTTGCGCGCCTCAGGGGCGCTGGAGCTGGCCCTGGACGGCATTCGCCATGCGGTGAACTGGATGGGCCTGGATACGCGTTTCGTCGAAGGGCTGCCCACCGCGCTGGTCAAGCCGTTCTCCGGCAGCGCGGCGCGGGCCATGCTGATCGAGACCATGCAGACCCAGGGCGTGGACAGCTTCCCAGCCTTGGTGGCGGCGACCATCCAGGGCAGCACCGAGACCACCTTCTATGTGCTGGCAGTCTACTTCGGCGCGGTGGGCATCCAGCGTGTGCGCCACGCCGTGGGGTGCGCCCTGCTGGCCGAGCTGTCCGGGGTGATCGCGGCAATCTTCGTCTGCTACTGGTTCTTCGCCTGAGCCTGGCTGACGGTCCAGTCGATCACCTGGCGCGCCAGTTGGTCGCTGGCCGTGCCGAAGCCGGCGACCACTGCCGGAACCTTGTTGTCGTTCAACGGCTGGCGCACTTCGAAGCGCTTGCTGGCGAGGATGCGCTGGCTCCGGCCCTGCACCAGCCGTGCATCGTAGCGAATCACCACCTCCACTGCCCCGCCGGCGCGGTATTCGCTCTGGAACGCCTGTAGTTCGCCACCCAGTTCGTAGTCGGCCTGCAGGTTGCTGTCGTCGGCGCTCAAGCGCTGTACCCGGCCATCGCGCTGGAAGCCGTCGAGCAGGCGGTTGCGTACCAGCATCGGCACCGGGTCGCTCCAGCGTGCGCCCTTGTAGCTGCTGATCACGTCACCCTGGGGGATCACCGCGATACGCGGCCCGGCCAGGGTCTCGCTGGCCAGCGGCTTGTTCAGGCGCAGCGACCAGTCCAGCGGCGCGGCGGCGCGGGCCGACTGGTTCACCGGCAGACGGTAGATATCCACAGGCTCGCTTTGCGGCAGGATCGAACAGGCCGAAACCAGGCTCAGGGTGGTGGCGGCGAAGGCCAGGCGCAGCGACGGGGTCATGGCTGGAACTCCTTGTTGTTGTCGCGGCCCAGCAGGTAGCCGCTCGGGTCGGCTTCCAGGCGCCGGGAGATGCCCTTGAGCGAATTGAGGGTCTCGCGCAGCTCACGAATCGCCGGGGCGATCTGATTCAGGCCCTGGGCACCGTCGTCCAGGGACTGGCGGTTGTCCTTGAGCAGGCTGTTGATGGTGGCGGTGCTCTCGGCCAGCGACTGCATGGCCTGCTCGGCGCTGCCGATGGCCTGCTTGCCCTGGGTGCCGAGCAGGCCGTTGGCGTTGCGCATCAGCGCCTGGGTCTCGGCGAGGGTGGCGTTGGCCTGCTTACCGACCTGGGCCAGTTGCTCGATGGCGTCGGCGATGCCGCCCTTCTGGCTGGCGAAGGCGCCGGTGGTCTGCTCGAGATTGGCCAGGGTGTTGCTCAGGCGCTCGATGTTGCTTTCGGAGAACATCAGGTTGGCGTTGTGCAGCAGCAGGTTGATGTTGGTCACCAGGTCGCTGCTGTCATTGAGCAGGCGCGATATCGGCGAGGGCGAGGCGATGATCACCGCCAGCTTGCCGTCCTTGCCCTTGAGTTCCGGGCTTTGCGGGGTGCCGCCGCTGAGCTGGATGAACGCGTTGCCGGTCACCCCGGCCAGGGTCAGCTTGGCCTGGGTGTCTTCCTTGACCGGGGTATCGCCGCTCAGGCGTACCCGTGCCAGCACCCGGCGCGGGTCCTTCGGGTCCAGGCGCAGGCTGCTGACGTCGCCGACCTTGATGCCGTTGTACTGCACTGGGCTGCCGCGGCTCAGGCCCGACACCGCCTCGTTGAACACCACTTCGTAATCCTTGAAGGCATCGTCGACGCTGGACTTGGTCAGCCACAGGCCGAACAGCATGGCGCCGGCCACCACCAGCACGGTGACCAGGCCGATCAAGACATGATGAGCTCGGGTTTCCATCGTTCAGCGCTCCTGGCGGGCGCGCAGGGCGGCGTCTTCGGCCGCCCGGCCACGCGGGCCGTGAAAGTATTCGTGAATCCACGGATCAACGGTCTGCTCGACCTCGGCCAAGGGGCCCGCCACCAGCACTTTCTTCTGCGACAGCACCGCCACTCGGTCGGTGATGGTGTAGAGGGTGTCCAGGTCGTGGGTGATGAGGAACACCGACAGCCCCAGGGCGTCGCGCAAGGTGAGAATCAACTGGTCGAAGGCGGCGGCGCCGATCGGGTCGAGGCCGGCGGTGGGCTCGTCGAGGAACAGGATGTCCGGGTCCAGGGCCAGGGCGCGGGCCAGGGCGGCACGCTTGACCATGCCGCCGGACAACGAGGCTGGGTACTTGTCGGCAGCGCTGATCGGCAGTCCGGCCAGGGCCAGCTTGACCCCGGCCAGGTGCTCGGCGTCGGCCCGCGACAGCCCGGCATGCTCGATCAGCGGCAGGGCGACGTTTTCGGTCACGGTCAGCGACGAGAACAGCGCGCCCTTCTGGAACAGCACGCCGAAGCGGCGTTCGACCAGCGAGCGCTGGGTTTCGTCGAGCGTGGCCAGGTCCTGGCCGAACACCTTGACCGTGCCTTCGTTGGGCCGGCGCAGGCCGACGATGCTGCGCAGCAGCACCGACTTGCCACTGCCAGAGCCGCCGACCACGGCGAGGATCTCGCCGCGATACAGGTCCAGGTCGAGGTTTTCGTGCACGCTCTGGCTGCCGAAGCGGTTGCATAGGCCCCGGACTTCGATCACGGCTTCAGTCACCAGCCCATCTCCATGAAGAACAGCGCGGCCACCGCATCCAGCACGATCACCACGAAGATCGATTGCACCACGGCCGAGGTGGTGTGGGCGCCGACCGATTCGGCGCTGCCGCTGACCTTGAAGCCTTCCAGGCAACCGATGGCGGCGATCAGGAAGGCGAAGAACGGCGCCTTGGCCAGGCCCACCAGGAAGTGCTGCACGCCGATGTCACTCTGCAGCAGCGAGAGGAACATGGCCGGCGAGATGTCCAGCGTCAGGGCGCAGACCACGGCGCCGCCGACCATGCCGCAGAGCATCGCGACGAAGGTCAGCAGCGGCAACGCGATCAGTAGCGCCAGTACCCTCGGCACCACCAGCAGTTCGATGGGGTTCAGGCCGAGAGTGCGGATGGCGTCGATTTCTTCGTTGGCCTTCATCGAGCCGATCTGCGCGGTGAAGGCGCTGGCGGTGCGCCCGGCCATGAGAATGGCGGTGAGCAGCACGGCGAACTCGCGCAGGAAGGAAAACGCCACCAGGTCGACGGTGAAGATGGTCGCGCCGAAGTCGGCCAGCACCGTGGCGCCGAGGAAGGCCACCACCGCGCCCACCAGGAAGGTCAGCAGGGCGACGATCGGCGCGGCATCCAGGCCAGTCTGTTCGAGGTGGGCGACTACTGGGGTGACGCGCCAGCGGTGCGGCTGGAACAGGCGCAGGAACAGGGTCTGCAGGATCAGGCCGATGAAGCCCAGGACTTGCTGGGTGTCCTGCCACAGCTGGTCGACGGCGCAGCCGATGCGGGCCAACAGCAGGAGCAGCACCGGGCGTTGGGGCTCCTTGACCGGTATGCAATAGTCCTGCACCGAGCTGTAGACATTCTTCAGCAGCGCGCGGCTGGCGTCGGGGAGTTCGTCGGTGCAGCGCGACAGGCGTTCAGCGCCCAACAGCTCGGCCAACAGCGAGGCACCGGCGGTGTCCAGACGGCCCAGCTGGCTGAGGTCGACCTGGGTGTCATCGCCGTACTGGCTGCCCAGGCGCTCGCATTCGCGCTTGAGGCTGGCGTAGTGGGCCAGGGTCCAGTCGCCGGCGATATGCAGGCGGGATGGCTGCTGGAGGGTGTCCAGGGTGGCGCTCGGGACGGTCATAAGTTCCATGCGTCTGGCTGAGGGCACAGAGGCTGATCATAGCGCAGCAGCATGGTCGACGGGGATTCCTGTGGGAGCGGGCGTGCCCGCGAAGCAGGCACCGCAGACTCAGGCACCAGCTTCGCTGGTGTTCGCGGGCAAGCCCGCTCCCACAGGTGTCGCGTCAGGATGCTGGCACGTCGTCGACCACCTTGAACCGCAGCACCCCGATCACCTGGCCATCCTCGGTCAGCACCCGCACCTGCCACTTGCCCACCGGGTTCGGCGGGAAGTTCTGCTTGTGGGTCCAGGCCCGGTAGCCCTCCTTGCGCCCGCCGTGGATGTCCAGGGCGATGCGGTCGACCTCTTTGCCGTCGAGCTGCCACACATGGTAGATGCGCTCGTCCAAGCCTCGCGGCGCGTTGATCGCGGTGTAGGCGTACAACCCGCCGCTGCGGATGCGGCTGGCGGGAACCTCTTCCAGCGAAGCTCCCGGTTGGCGGTTGATCACTTCGGTACTTACCGCCACATCGGTCATCCACAAGGTCGCGGGCGGTACCCAGGAGCGCAGCAGCCAGCCGCCTGCGCCCACGGCCAGGGTCACCAGCACCAGGGCCACGCCGCGGCGCCAGGAGTTGATCGGGAAGCTGCTGGCCAGGCTCGGGAACGACAGCACCATGGCGGCGATCAGCGCCAGCTTGAAGCTCTGCGCGGTGGTCAGGTGCAGGATGATCGGCAGCGCCGTGAGCATCGCGGCGAACAGCGTCAGGGTATGCAGCGCGAGGAACAGCCAGCGCCGCGGCGCCAGCCACTTGTGGTACAGCGGGTCGACGATCGAGATCAGCCCGGCGGCGCCGAGCAGCCCGGTGAAGATCAGCTGGCCGCTGTTCCAGGTGGTGGTGATGAAGAAGAACGGCAGGACGAAAAACAGGCTTTCCTGGTGGATCATCTGCGTCGCGAAGCGCAGCAGCGGCTGCGGGATCTCGCGTTTGAAGGTGCGGGCGAACAGCTCGGTGAGGGTGTTCTCCAGCATCAGCCAGACCCAACTGACCAGCATGACGATGGCGATCCAGCTGGCCAGGCCGGCTTGGCGGTCGACCAGGATGAAGCTGCCGATTCCCGAGAGGAAGCCGTAGAGCGCGATGATGCCGGGGTAGCGTTTGAGCAGCTCGATGATGCGCAGGACGAAGCTGGGGATAGGGGGCATGGGTTTACAACAGGAAGGTGAGGTGGAGGTAGCGGCCTCTTCGCGGGCAAGCCCGCTCCCACAGTGCCTGTCGAGAACCCTGTGGGAGCGGGCTTGCCCGCGAAGAGGCCGCTACAGGATACCGCTGAATCACGGCTCCCGTGTAGCACCTCCAGGGCGACTGGCCACCACACGGCGCCGACGAATCAGCCCCGCAGCCAGGATCAGCCCCAGCACCAGCGCCACCAGCCCATACAGTTCGTCATACCCCAGCAACGGCTGCTCGATGCGCAGGTACCCCGGTTCCTTGAGCAGCTCGCGCAGCGCCGCATCGGCCTGCTTGAGGCTGACCTGGCGCAGCAGCCGCACCGGATCGGTGAAGCGCCCGTCCTCGTAGGCGTTGAGCGCGCCCCAGTAATAGTCGGCCAGTGCCGCATTGCCCTGGGTGGTCCAGCTTTCCCGGGCGATCGCCGCTTCCTTGATGCGGGCGAAGGTGTCCGGGTCCAGGCCGTGCTTGCGCAGGTGCTCGAACAGTTGCTCGATCACCTTCTGCGCCGCGTCGACGTCTTGGCGCTCGAGGTCGGCATTGAGGCTGAGCATGCCACTGTCGCCAAAGCTCTCGCGTTGCACCGATGGGCCATAGGACAGGCCATGGCGCAGGCGCAACTGGTCGTACAGCGCCCAGTCCAGATAGCGCGAGAGCAGCTCCAGGGTCTGGTCGTGGCCCTCCTCCAGGGTCGGCTCGATGAACAGCCAGTGCAGCTTGACGTTGTCGCCCAGCCAGCCGCGGGTCAGGTCGCGGCGCTGTTCGGCCTGCTGGCTGATGCTTTCCAGGCTGCGGCGTTCCTCGGGCTCGGTCGCCGGCAGCTCGCCGAAGGTACGTTCCAGATAGGCCGGCAGCAGGCGGTCGAGGCCGCCGACGACGATCAGCGACATGTTGTTGGCCGCGTACCACTGTTCGCGCAGGTGCTGCACCTGCTCCAGGGTCATGTCGTCGAGGTTGGAGCGTTCGGGGCATTTGAGGCCCAGCTCGGTGGCCAGTTGGTCGCTGGCCGGATGGCCGATGTCCTGGCGGTCGAGCCAGCGCTGCAGGCGACCGTAGTGGCCGCCGTCCTCGCGTTCGATGATGGTCTTGGCGGTGGCCAGGGCCTTGGCGTCGATGCGCGTGTCGCGGATCACCGCCAACAGCAGGTCGAGCACCTTGCGCTGGTTGCGCGCCGGGGCCTCGATGACAAAGGTGGTGTCGGCGCTGCTGGTGTAGGCATTCCACTCACCGCCCAGGGCTTGCATGCGCTCTTCCAGGCCACCCTCGCCGGTGTCGTCGATGCCGCTGAACAGCAGGTGCTCGAGCAGGTGCGGCAGTTCGCGCTGGTCGCAGGCGAAGTCGTCCAGGCCAACACCGACCACCAGGCGGATCGACACATGGTCGCGCTCGTAGCCAGACTTGAGGATCACCTGTAGGCCGTTGGGCAACAGGTAGCCCTCCACCCGCGAGCGGTCGAGGGCGAAGGTTGGCAGGCTGCAGATCAGCAGGCAAACGAACATCAGGCAACGCATGGGCGAGCTTCGGTCTCCGGGGTGGGCGCGGTCAGGGCTGGCGGGCTTCGTCCGGCACGCTGTCGAGCATCAGCCCGCCGGTGTCGGTGCCGCCCAGTACCACATAGGCACTGCTGCAGAACAAAGAGTTCAACCGCCGCATGTCGGCAATGAGCTCCAAGTGTAGCGAACTGGTCTCGATACTCTGCACCACTTTACGTTGCAGGCGGCTGACATGGGCATGGGCCAGGCGCCGTTCCTGGGCGCGGAAGCGGCGCTTTTCGCGCAGCAACTGCTGCGCGCTCTGCGGGTCGGCGCTGAGGAACACCGACAGGCCCAGGCGCAGGTTGGCCAGCAGTTGCTCCTGCAGGCCGGTCAGTTCCTCCAGGCCGACCTGGGAAAACTCCCGCCGCTGCGAGGTCTTCTGTTGCTGGACCTTGCGCAGCATGCGCTCGATCAGGTCACTGGCCAGCTTGAGGTTGATCGCCAGCTCGATGATTTCCGCCCAGCGCCGGTTGTCCTGCTCGCCGAGATCCTCGCGGGGCATTTGCGCCAGGTACAGCTTGATGGCGTTGTACAAGGCCTCGGCATCCTCGACCAGGGTCCGCACCTGCTGCGGCATGGCGGTCTGGGTGCCGCGCAGGGCACCGAGCATGGCTTCGAGCAGGCTGTCGACGATATCGCCCAGGCGCAGGGTCTCGCGCACGGCGTTGGCCAGGGCCAGGCTGGGGGTGTTCAGCGCGGTCGGGTCAAGGTGGCGTGGCAGGGTGTGGCCGTTGCCGTTGTCGCGCTCGGGCAACAGGTAGCTGCACACCCGCCCCATCGGCTTGACCGTCGGCAGCATGAGCAGGCAGCGCAAGGTGTTGTAGAGCAGGTGGAAGCCGATCACCAACTCCTGGGGGCTGAAGCTCAGGCTGTCCATCCACGCCACCAGTGGGTGCAGCACCGGGATGATCAGCAGCAGGCCGATGATCTTGTACAGCAGGCTGCCCAGCGCCACGCGGCGCCCGGCGCTGTTCTGCAGGCTGGTGGTGAGGAAGGCGAGCAGGCCGCTGCCGATGTTGGCGCCGATCACCAGGCCGATGGCCACCGGCAGGCTGATCACCTCGGCGCCGGCCAGGGTGGCGGTCAGCAGCACGGCGGCCAGGCTCGAGTAGGAAATCATGGCGAACAGAGCGCCGATCAGGGCATCGAGCAGGATGTCGCCGGTCAGCGAGGCGAACAGCACCTTCACCCCTTGGGCGTGGGTGATGGGCGCGGCGGCGTGGACGATCAGTTGCAAGGCCAGGATGATCAGGCCCAGGCCGATGCCCACCCGCCCCAACTGGCCGGCGCGGGTCTGCTTGCGCGAGAGGAAGAAGATCACTCCGAGGAAGATCAGCAGCGGCGACAGCCAGGACAGGTCGAAAGTCAGCACCCGCGCCATCAACGCGGTACCGACGTCGGCGCCGAGCATGATCGCCAGCGCCGGGGTCATGGCCATCAGGCCCTGGCCGACGAATGAGGTGACCAGCATGGCGGTGGCGTTGCTGCTCTGCACCATGGCGGTGACCACGATGCCGGCGATGAACGCGAGTGGGCGTTTGTTCATGTTCTGGCCGAGCACGCGGCGCAGGTTCGAGCCGTACACCCGCAGGATGCCGGTACGCACGATATGGGTGCCCCACACCAGCAATGCCACGGCGGAGAGCAGGTTGAGCAGGGTCAGCATGGTCGGGCCCCCTATTCTTCTATGCCCCTGGGTGGGGCCAATGGGTGCGGCGGTGAGCCTGGCCCGGGGGTGGGCTGTTTTTTTCAGTGCTCACTGAAGCTTTAGTTGTTTTGCCTGGCTGGCGCCAGCTTGGCATGGGTGAAACATATTTGAAACACGGGTGGCCTGTAGGCCTTGCCGAGGCGTCGGACCGGTCGGAAAGGACCGCAGAGCAGTCCCGACAATCTTGCATGATGCCAAGAACCTGGGGCCGCTGCGCGCCCCTATCGCGACACAAGGCCGCTCCTACAGGGGACGTGGATGCAAAAAGGGCCCTGCGAAGGGCCCTCTTGTACCGCGCGCCTGATCTTACTGACCTGGAATGTCCTTGCGCAGTTTCACCGGGTCGTGCTCCTTGCCCTTCTTGCGTGCCAGCGCGGTGCGCATGCGGATGTTGATCGCCTCTACCGCCAGCGAGAAGGCCATGGCGAAGTACACGTAGCCCTTCGGCACGTGAACATCGAAAGATTCGGCGATCAGCACGGTACCGACGACGATCAGGAACGAAAGTGCAAGCATCTTCAACGAAGGGTGCTTGTCGATGAAGTCGCTGATGGTGCCGGCGCAGAGCATCATCACCAGCACCGCGACGACGATCGCGGCGATCATCACCGGCACGTGGGAGACCATGCCCACGGCAGTGATCACCGAGTCCAGGGAGAACACGATGTCGATGATGGCGATCTGGATGATGGTGTAGAAGAACTTGCCGCCCGCCCCTTTTGGCTCCTCGGCGCTCTCGTCCTCGCCTTCCAGGCCGTGGTAGATCTCCTGGGAGCTTTTCCACAGCAGGAACAGGCCGCCAAAGAACAGGATCAGGTCGCGGCCAGAGATGCCCTGGCCGAGCACATGGAACAGATCGTCGGTCAGGCGCATGACCCAGGTGATCGACAGCAGCAGCATGATCCGCGTGACCATGGCCAGGGCCAGGCCGAAGATCCGCGTGCGCGGCTGCATGTGCTTGGGCATGCGGCTGACCAGGATCGAGATCATGATGATGTTGTCGATCCCGAGCACGATCTCAAGCGCGGTGAGGGTGAAAAAGGCAACCCAGATTTCCGGGCTGGTCAGCCATTCCATGTGTATTCCTTCGAGCGGTAAAGGCGAAACGCCCGGGTTTCGGGCGATTCGCGGTTGGATGATGCGCTTGTATTACAGACTGCTGAACAGCGGGAACGTCCCCAGGGCCAGCGCGCCGGCCATTATGCACAGGCACACCAGCACTGCCCACTTGAGGGTGAAGCGCTGGTGATCGCCGAACTCGATGCCGGCCAGGGCCACCAACAGGTAGGTGGAGGGTACCAGCGGGCTGAGCAGGTGTACCGGCTGTCCGACGATCGACGCCCGGGCCATTTCCACCGGGGTGACGCCGTAGTGGCTGGCGAACTCCGACAGCACTGGCAGCACGCCGTAGTAGAAGGCGTCGTTGGACATGAAGAAGGTGAACGGCATGCTGACGATGGCGGTGATCACCGCCATGTACGGGCCGAACGCCTCCGGAATCACCGCCAGCAGGCTCTTGGACATGGCGTCGACCATGCCGGTGCCCGAGAGGATGCCGGTGAAGATACCGGCGGCGAAGATCAGCCCGCTGACCGCCAGCACGCTGGAGGCGTGGGCAGCGATGCGGTCCTTTTGCTGCTGCAGGCAGGGGTAGTTGACGATCATGGCGATGCTGAAGGCGATCATGAACAGCACCGGCAGCGGCAGCGCGCCGGCGATCAGCGCCACCATCAGCGCGGCGGTCAGCGCGCCGTTGAACCAGATCAGCTTGGGCCGGCGGGCTTCCGGGAACTGCGACACGCTGATCTCGCTGTGGTCGATGTCGTCGGTGGGCAGGTGCAGCTCGCCCAGGCGGGCGCGCTCACGTTTACCGTACCAGTAGGCGATGGCCAGGATCGCCGCCACGCCAAAAGCCATGGCCGGGATCATCGGCACGAAGATGTCCGCCGGGTCGACGTGCAGGGCGCTGGCGGCGCGGGCGGTGGGGCCGCCCCAGGGGGTCATGTTCATCACCCCGCCAGCGAGGATGATCAGGCCGGCCATGATCCGCGGGCTCATGCCCAGGCGGCTGTACAGCGGCAGCATGGCGGCGCAGCAGATCATGTAGGTGGTGGCGCCGTCACCGTCGAGGGACACCACCAGGGCCAGCACCGCGGTGCCGACCGAGACTTTCAGCGGGTCGCCCTTGACCAGCTTGAGGATCTTGCGCACGGCCGGGTCGAACAGGCCGGAGTCGATCATCAGGGCGAAGTAGAGAATGGCGAACATCAGCATCACGCCGGTGGGCGCGAGCTTGCTGATGCCTTGCAGCATCATCGGGCCGATGTCGCTGTAGAAACCGCCGAACAGGGCGAACAGGATCGGCACCAGGATCAGGGCGATCAAGGCCGACAGGCGCTTGGTCATGATCAGGTACATGAAAGTGATGACCATGGCGAAGCCGAGGAAGGTCAGCATGGCGGTACTCCAGGCGGGACGCGGCGAAAGGAAGGACGCTTCGGGCGGATCAGCGCGTCAGGCGCTGTGCGGGGAGTAGGCGCGGAGGTACGGCGAGGAGGCGGGCACAGGAAAACATCGGGAATCACCATTGTTGTTGTTGATGGGCCGGGCACGGAAGATTCCGGGTGCCCTGGCTGACCGGTCTTTGCCGGTAGTGGCGCTATCCTAGGTGGGCAAGCTTTCAGCCAGCTTTCGGCTGGTGCCAGGCGACGGGAGGTCATATCGATGTCGGAGGTCGTTGAAGGTGGGTGCCATTGCGGTGCCCTGCGCTATCGGCTGGAGGGCCAATTGGCGGATGTCGCCCATTGCCATTGTTCGATCTGTCGGCGGGTCAGCGGTGCCACCCTGGTGACCTGGGTCACCCTGCCCCTGGCGGGTTTCCAGTGGTTGGCGGGCTCGCCCCAGCGTTACATGGCGCCGGAAACCTGCAGCCGGTACTTTTGTGGCAACTGCGGGGCGCACGTGGCGCTGGTGACCGCCCAGAGTCCTGAAACGATCGATGTGACGGTGGCGACGCTGGACCACCCAGAACGGGTCCCGGCCAATCGGCATATCTGGGTGACGAGCCGTTTGCCGTGGTTGCAGGTGGATCAAGGGTTACCAGAAGAAGACGAAGAAAGCCTGTGATCCGCAGGTGCTGTGGGAGCGGGTAGACCCGCTAAGCGAGCGACGCGGCGTATGGCACCGGCTGTGCCGGTGTTCGCGGGCTTGGAGATGATGAAAAACCTGTAGGAGCGGCCTTGTGTCGCGAAAGGGCTGCGCAGCAGCCCCGGGACTTCAGCGTTGTTGCAAAGATCGCTGGGGCTGCTGTGCAGCCCTTTCGCGGCACAAGGCCGCTCCAGGGATCGAGGTATAACTCATCAAGATCAGGGCAGCTGCAGGCCCCCGGCCGCCTTGTGCAGTGCCCGCAGGCGCTCGCCGATCTGCTTGATATTGGCCTCCACCGCTTTGATCTCCCTGCCCCGCTCAGGCCCCAGCAGCGCCCTCACCTGCTGGTCCAGGTCGGTGCTCAGGCGCAACAGTTGGGCCTGGCGCTCGCTGCTCTCCTGTTCCAGTCGCTTGCGTTCTTCTGGCTGCGGCAAGCCGTAGCCCCCTGCCCCGAGCAATTCCGCCGGGCGGCTGAGGAAGCCGCTATTGGCCAACATCGCCTGCAGGGTTTCGTTGGCTTTGTCGAAACTGCCATCCTTGAGCGCGCGACCATTGAGGTAGCGCTGCTTGACCTCATCCTGGGCCAGCAGCAGCTGGCGGCGCAGGCCGGCCTGCTCGAGCAGCAGCAAGGCGGCGCTGGTGCGCAAGTCGGCGCGCTCGAACCACGGCCGGCGTTGCTCGGCGTCCAGGGCCAGCCAGTCTTCCACGGCGGCCTGCTTGACGGGCAACTGCTTGCGCAGCACATCGAACATGGCCTGGTAGCGCTCGCGGTAGGAGTCGAAACGATAGCCCAGGCGCAGCGCCTCGCGCGGATCGTCAAGCACGCTGGTATCGGCCAGCCCCCTGCCCTTCAGAACCTCCAGCAGGCCGTTGGGCATGATGTTGTCAAGGTCATTCAGGCCAGGGTTGCCCGTGCCACTGCGCAGCAGCTTGAGCGACTCAACCGCGCAGTTGTTGGACAGGAAGTAATAGTTGCCGTCATAGCTCCAGTGCATTTCGGCCGCTTGGCGCACCAGGTTTTCGATTTCGTTGCGGCTGAGCTTGAGTGGCACCGAGGCCAGGCTGCGCAGCTCGGTCTTGGTGTATTCGTCGATCACCTGCCCCAGCGGCAGCACGAACAGCCGCGACGGGTAGGCACCCACCAGGCCGTCCCAGCTGGATAACTGCACGTCGTTGACGAAGGCGCGGTACGACAGCACCAGGCTCTGGTCCAGGTCCAGTCGGCAGGCCGGGCCGCGCGGGCGGCCTGGGGCGCAGATCACCAGGCGCAGCATGCTGTGGCCCCAGCGGCTGACCCAGTTCTGGTTGGCCTCGGCCAGCAGGTAGTCGACCTCGTACACCCGCTCCGGGTCGATTTCGCCCAGCGGTTGGCGGGCGAAATCGTTGCCGGCATTGAGGAACGGCAGGCCCTTGGCGCAGGGCGTCTGCTCGGGGGCCCAGTCGAAGTGGTCACGCAGGTACTGGTTCAGCGCCGGACGCCGGCAACCGTAGCTCGGGTCGAGCAGGAAGTACTCCATGTTGACCGCGACGAACTCTTTCGGGCTGCTCAACTCGTAGCTGTCCGGGCTGCGCACCCGTTGGCCATTGTGCTGCTCGCGCTCGCCTCGGCGGCCGACGTATTGCGGCCAGCCGGCCAGGTCGAGCAGGCGCGGGTCGTCGCTGAGGGTGAAGCGGCGTTCGGCCTGGCCCCGGCAGTCTTGCGGCAGGCCGACCTTGCCCAAGGCGCCCTGCTGGCGCTTGCAGCGGTTGATCAACTGGCGTTCGGCGCTGGGCCACAGGCGCGCGCGATCGTAGATATGGGTCAGTTCATGCAACACGGTGGCCAGCAGTTCCTGGCGGACCGTGCCATGCGGGCGGTTGGTCTGTTGCTGGGCGGCGCTACCGTCGACCAGGCCTGGCAGCAGGCGGCGGTTGAGTTCTAGGGTGGCCACGAGGGACGCCTGGCCGTAGGCGTCCTCGGGCATGCGTGCCGTCCAGCTGACCAGGATCTGCCGGTCGAGTTGCTGCTTGAAGCGCGGTGGCAGCTTGGCCATGGCCTCGTCGAGCAGTGCCTGGCTGGCGTGCTGCTGGGCCGGGTCGAGGCCATCGCGCTGCAGCACCAGTTGCAGGTCGGCCAGGGCGGGCGTGCCAAGCAGCGTCAGGGCGCAGCCCAGCAGCCAGGCACGCACGCGCTTCACAGGGCGAGAATGGCTTCGGCCAAGACGTGATCGCTGGCGTCACGGGCCTCGGGCACGCGGGCGCGCAGGGTGTCGAACGCGGCTTCCAGTTGGGCGCCACGGATATCGCCGTTGCTGGCGACGAAGCTGGCGGCGTCGTCGTGGGCTTCGCGCACCACTTTCGAGTCGCGGATCGAGGTGGTGGTGTCCGAGGTGAAATCGATCGAACGGCCAAAGGCACGGACGATGATGTTGCTGGTGGCCACCAGGGTGTGCGCCTGGGCCAGGTCGGCGAGCAGCAGCATGCCGAGGGTGGCGGCGATCAGCGGTTTACGCATGGAGCATCTCCGGGAATGCAAGGGAGCGGGTGTAGTTATTGGACGAGAATCGCTTCGGCCAGTTCACGGTCGCCGACAGAGTGTCGGGCGCAATCCTGGCGCAGGGTGTCGAACGCCGCTTGCAGGCGCGCGCCGCGGATCAGGCCGTCACTGGCGACGAACGCCGCGGCGTCGTCACGGGCGGCGACGATACGCTTGCGGTCGAACGGCGCGGCGGTCACTTGGCTGGTGACGTAGCCGCTGATGACCAGGCTTTGGGTGGTGGCATCCATGGCATGGGCGCTGCCCACGCAGGCGAGGGCGAACAGTGACGGCAACAGGTAACGCATGAGCTGATTTGAACGCGGTTGTCTCGGGCGGCAAAGGCTACCCCGGATGCACCGGCCGGGGCCAGTGAATCCGGGTGTGGGTAGGCGAATCAGAGGGCGAGGATGGCGCGCGCCAGTTGCGCGTCGCTGGCCTGCAGCGCTGGCAGTTGCTGGCGGATATGCACGAACGCGCTCTCCAGCTTGGCGCCACGGATCGCGCCTTCGCTGCCAACGAAGCTGGCGGCGTCGTCACGGGCGGCCTGGACGATCTTGTCGTCACGGAACGACGAAGAGATGTCGGAGGTGGCGTCGGTGGAGGCGGCGACTGCGCCCACCACGGCGTCGGTGGTCACGACGAAGCTGGTGGCATTGGCCGCGCCAGCGAGGGACAGCAGCAAGGCGGCGCCAAACAGGTGATAACGGGACATGGTCGGTGGACTCCTGCACAGGGTCGAAGGTGGTTCTGGTTATCGGACGCTCGCTTGGCTCGTCTCGGTACTTTTTCTGCCAGGCGCGTAGGACAAGCGTAACACGCGCAGGTTCTATCGCCTGGCTTGGCTAAACATCACAAAGCGTAACTGTACTTGTTGTTTTTGGATTTATTAAAACTGTACCTGTTAATGTCGAGAGCGCTCTAGTTCGCGCCATACAAACAAAAAACCCGTCACAGTTGCCTGTGACGGGTTCTTGGGAATTCGCGGCGCCGGGCAAGGCCGGCAGCCGGGGCTTAGCGCCAGAACGGCTTGCTGAGCTCTTCGTAGCGCTGCGACTCGCTGATACCGGCGTCGGCCAGCAGGCGGGAGTCCAGGCGCGCCAGCTGGCGGCGGCTGGCCATGCGGCGCTGCCACAGTACCAGGGTGGACAGGACACGCAGCGGCAGGGAAGCGTTGGAAACTTGGGCGTTTTCGAAAACCAGGTCGGAACTGAGGGTACGTTCCATGATGTGTCATCCTTCCGCTTGTGGCGGGATTAGATAGTGATTTAACTGGTGCCCATCTTCCTCCTCTCTCGTCCAGAACAATAGGTACAGTTCAGTAGTATTGCGATGGCTCAGTTAACTGTTGGAAGGGACTGTTGCACCAGTTATTGAGGGAACTGTACTGGCGCGCACTAGTTTGGTGCGATTTTGTGGTGTTGGTAGGGAAATGGAACGCAGGAAGTGATGTTTGAGGCGGTACAGTAGTACAGTTTTATATGGTTTATGCTTCAAGGTGTTCGACGATACAGTTGCAGCGCCTATGCGATCGAGCGCCGCCCGCGCGGCGCATCGCGACGCAAGGCCGCTCCTACATCTGTTTCGGGCCAATCTATCCTGTGCCATTACCGGGTCCGCCTTGTGGGTACGGCGCGGTCTCAGCGTGGGCACCACTGCCGCTCCACCTGTCTCAAGACATGCACCAAGGCGGGCAACCATGGCCTGACAGGTTCGGCACGTTGCAACAAATGTAGGAGCGGCCTTGCGTCGCGATGCGCCGCGCGGGCGGCGCTCGATCTCAAGGGCCCTGCAAGACCATCGCCAGGCACCTGTCCGCCATTACGCGATCCCCAACCCCCTCAAACCGAAACCGCCACCCCCCGCGCCCGCCCAGCCTTGCTCATCAACCGCTTCATCCGCCATTCAAAGCCAAACGTCAGCGCCACCGCCGCGCAGGCCAGGCCCAGCGCCAGCCCCCACCAGATGCCTGGCGCCCCGCCCCCGAAGGTGAACGCGAACAGCCATGCGCTCGGCGCACCAACCAGCCAATAGCACACCAAGCCAATCAGGAACGTGGTCTTGGCATCCTTCAGGCCACGGATCGAGCCCATGGCGATGGTCTGCACGCCATCGAACAACTCAAACCACGCCGCAACCATCAGCAACTGTACTGCCAGCATGAAGATCGCCGCGAAGGCCGGGTCATTGCGATCGATGAACAGTGCCACCAGGCTGTCCGGCAGCAACCAGAACAAGGCGGCGAAGGCGAACATCAGCGAGGCGCCGAAACCAATGCCCACGCGCCCGGCGCTGCGTGCCGCGAGCAAGTTGCCAGCACCATAATAGAGGCCGACGCGCATGGTCACGGCGTAGGAAAGCCCTGTTGGGACCATGAATGCGGTGGAGACGATCTGCAGGGCGATCTGGTGCGCGGCGAGCTCGGTGCTGCCCAACACGCCCATGCACAAGGCGGCGAAGGCGAACAAACCCACCTCGACCATGTAGGTGCCACCGATTGGCAAGCCCAGCCGCCACAATTCGCGCAGGGCCGGCAGGGAAGGGCGCGACAGCCCCTTGCGCAACGGATAGTCGGCATAGGCCTTGTGCCAGCGGATGTACAGCGCCAGGGCAATGGCCATGCCCAGGGTCACCACCGCAGTGACCAGGCCGATACCCATCAGCCCCAGCTTGGGCAAGCCGAACATGCCCTCGATCAGTGCGTGGTTGAACAGGTAGTTGAACACTGTGCCGACCAGGCTGATGACCATCACCGGCGTCGAGTGGCCAAGGGCGCTGGTGAAGCCGCGCAAGGCCATGAACGTCATGTAGCCGGGCAGGGCCAACGGCAGCAGGGTCAACAGCTGCATGGCCGAATCGACGTTCTCGGGTTGCTGTCCGAACAGCAGCAGCACCGGCTTGAGGTTCCACATCACCAGCGCCGCCACCAGCGCCAGGCCCCAGGCCAGCCACAGGCCGCTCTGCGCCAGACGGGTGACGCCTTCGGTATCATCGGCGCCCTTGCGGATGGCCACCAGGGTACCGACAGCGGCGATCACCCCCAGGCAGAAGATCGACACGAACGAGTAACTGGCCGCACCCAGGCCACCGCCGGCCAGGGCCTGTGGGCTGATGCGGGCCATCATCAGCGTGTCGGTGAGTACCATCAGCATGTGCGCCAGCTGCGAGGCGATCAGCGGCCCGGCCAGGCGCAGCAAGGCCTTGAGTTCTGTGGTGGGCGCGACATGCATGGGGGCGGTCCTTCTGGATGGTGCGAAAGTGCGAGCGATCAATTCTGAAGCCTCGGTCAGCTTTGCACAAAAGGATAAAAGCGATTGCTCGCATGAGTCTGACTCATGGATATATGATCACGACCCTGTGTTTTGGCCCCGTATGACAGGTACATCATGTCCCGCCAGCTTCCCCCGCTCTATGCGCTGCGCGCATTCGAAGCCGCCGCCCGGCTGAGCTCCTTCACCCGTGCCGGGGAAGAACTGTCGATCACCCAGAGCGCCGTCAGCCGGCATATCCGCACGCTGGAGGAGCATTTCGCCTGCCGCCTGTTCGTGCGCAACGGGCGTAGCCTGCAACTGACCGAAGCGGCCCGAATGCTGCTCCCCGGGGTACGTGACGGCTTTGCCGCGCTGGAGCGCGCCTGTGACACCTTGCGCGGCGAGGACGACATCCTGCGCATGAAAGCGCCCTCGACCTTGACCATGCGCTGGCTGCTGGCGCGTTTGAGCCGTTTCCGCCACCTGCAGCCGGGCAACGAAGTGCAGTTGACCAGCGCCTGGATGGACGTCGATCACGTTGATTTCAACCAGGAGCCGTTCGATTGCGCGGTGCTGCTCAGCGACGGCGCCTTCCCGGCGGACTGGGAGGTGCGCCGGTTGTTTTCCGAGTTGCTGATCCCGGTCGGGGCGCCGGACCTGCTGGACGATGCGCCGTGGGATGAGCGGCGCCTGTGCGGGATCGAACTGCTGCACCCCACGCCCGACAAGCGCGACTGGCGGGCCTGGTTGGCGCGCATGGGCCTGACCGACAAGGTCTCGCTCAAGGGCGGGCAGGTGTTCGACACCTTGGAGCTTGGCATGATCGCGGCGGCCCGGGGTTACGGGATCTCCATGGGCGACCTGTTGATGGTGGCCGAGGATGTCGCAGGGCGGCGCCTGAGCCTGCCATGGCCAACGGCGGTGGCCAGTGGCCTGGACTACTATCTGGTGTGGCCGCGGACCCGGCCGGGTGGCGAGCGCTTGCGCCGCTTGAGTGTGTTCTTGCAGGAGGAGGCGGCGGCGATGGACTTGCCGGCGGTGGAGGTTCTGCCGGCTCAACACTGAGTCGTTCGACCTTGCCGGTGACCAAGGCCTACCAGCCAAGCACCAGGCAAAGGTTTGCGAATATCCTGGTCCGACACTCAAGTATTTCTCCGCGACGCCGATCAAATTGCACCAGCGTCCCGGAAGAGGGCGCGATAACCCGTCGATTGGAAGCGGGCGGTCAGCGTGATCAGGATGATCCCGGCCTCTTGCCAGGAGCTCTCCCATGTCTCAACCGCGTGCCCGCATCGCCTCGCAGCTCGGCCTCGCCCTCGCCATCGTGCTGGCGCTGGTGATCACCGGCAGTACCTTGTTCGCCCTGCGCTCGCTGGACGACGCCAACCTCGCCACTCGCCAGGAGCACCTGGCCAGCGAGGCGCGGTTGCTGGCCGACCAGCTCGATACCTTCCACGGCTCGCTCAAGGACAACACCCAGCGCCTGAGCGGCCTGTTCGAGCGCCGCTTCGCCTCGGGCCTGGCGCTGCACCCAGGCGAGAGCGTGCAGGTCGCGGGCCAGGCCACGCCAGCGTTGTACCTGGGTGAGCGGCTGTTGAACAACGACTTCCAGGTGGTCGATGAATTCCAGCAGATGACGGCTGGCATCGCGACCCTGTTCGTGCGCAGCGGCGACGACTTCGTGCGCATCAGCACCAACCTGAAGAAGCAGGATGGCAACCGCGCCATCGGTACCCAGCTGGACCGCCAGCACCCTGCCTATGCCAAGCTGCTGGCCGGGCAGATGTATGTTGGCCGGGCCGTGCTGTTCGAGCGCAACTACATGACCCGCTACGTGCCTGTGCGCGACGGCAGCGGCCAGGTGATCGCCGTGCTGTTCGTCGGTTTCGACTACACCGACGCACAGAATGCCCAGTTCGCCAACCTCAAGCGCTTCCGCATTGGCCAGACCGGCTCCCTGGCCATCCGTGACGACCAGGGCCAATGGCTGGTACCCCCGGCCAATGCCGACCAGGATCTGTTCAGCGTCAGCGCGCCGTTCGCCGAAGGCCCGTGGACCGTGGTGGCGAGCATGCCCAAGGCGGAAATTCGCCAAGTGACCTGGAGCGTCGGCCTGCGCCTGGCCATCGGCAGCCTGCTGGCGATGCTGCTGGCCGTGGCCGCCACCCTCTGGCTGCTGCGCCGCAAGCTGCGTCCACTGGGCGACCTGGTACGCCAGGCCGAGGCGCTGGGCGCGGGCGACCTGAATGCCCGCCTGAGTGTCACCAGCCATGACGAGATCGGCCAGCTGGCGCGCAGCTTCAACCAGATGGGCGAGGCCCTGGCGACCATGGTCGAGCATATCCGCAGCGCCTCCGACCAGGTCAGTGGCCGCGCCCGCTCGCTGTCGGGCCTGTCGTCCGGCGCCTGCGAGGGCATGGACCAGCAGTCCGGCGAGATCACCAGCATGGCCGGCGCGGTGGAAGAGTTCAGCGCCACCTCGATGAACATCGCCGACAACATGGCCGGCACCGAGCGCATGGCCCGCGACAATGCCCAGCAGACCCGAATCGGGCGTACTGCCATGGACGAGGCGTCGGCGTCGCTCAAGCAGATCGCCGACGCGCTGGGCGGGACCGCCACGGTGATGGACACCCTCGGTGCGCGCTCCCAGGAAATCGGCGGGATTGTCGGCACGATCACCGCGATTGCCGAACAGACCAACCTGCTGGCGCTCAACGCCGCCATCGAGGCGGCGCGGGCCGGCGAGCAGGGGCGCGGTTTCGCGGTGGTCGCCGACGAGGTGCGCGGCCTGGCCGCGCGCACCCGCCAGGCCACCGATGAAATTTCCGGGATGATCGCCAGCATCCAGCAGCAGACCGGGCATGCCATCGACACCCTGGAGCAGGGCAACCAGCTGATGCAGGAAGGCTTGGCACGCAACGACAAGGTGGCCGAGGCGCTGGCGCGGATCGACGAGCAGAGCAGGGCGGCGGGCGAGCAGTTCGCCGTGATCAGCACCGCGACCCAGGAGCAGAGCAGCACGGCGACGGTGCTCAGCCGCAACCTGCAGAGCATCGCCCAGGCCAACAGTGAACAGCGTGACGTGGCCAACGAACTGGCCATGACCGCGCGCGAGCTGGAAGGGCTGGCGGGGCAGTTGCGTCAGGAAGTGGATCGGTTCCGGGTCAAGTAACGCGGCGGTTGTCAGGACCGGCCTTTTCGCGGGTAAACCCGCTCCCACAGGAGTCATGCAGGCCTTGAAGGCAATGCATAACCTGTGGGAGCGGGTTTACCCGCGAAAGGCAGCAAGGCTACCTCGGAATCTCAAGCCCTACAGGTTCCCGAGGTCCAACGCCTGCGCACACGCCTGCAACGAGCGCTGCTCGCTCTGCGCATACAACGCCAGCTCGTCCTGCACCTGTAACCCCAGCGCCTGCTCGAAGGCTTCGCGGTTGGCGTTGCTGCCATACTCGGCCTGGCCCTCGTCCCCCAGGTTGGACTGGAAGATCCCCGCCGCGCTCACCGGCAGGAAGTCTTCGTACACCAGCGCCTCGTAATGCACATGCCCGGCCTCGATCAGCCCCTGCAAGGTGGTCGGGCGATCCTGTTGCCCCCGCGCCGCGAGGCCTTTCTCGGTGGCGAAGTAACGGAAGTACGCCAGCCCCTGTTCGCGCATCTGTGCCAGGTCGTCCGGGAATTCGGCGAACTGCTCGGCGAGCAGCGTCATGTAGCGCTCGGCATTGGCCTCTGCCGGCACCCCGCCCAGGGCTGCGCGGGTGGCATCCAGCAGGCGGTCGTACAGGTGGCGGCCCTTGGGCGTCAGCGCTGCGCCACGTTGTTCGATTTCGCCAAAACGCGCGGTGTGGCTACCTTGCGCATCGCTGAAGGCGACCTTTTCCTGCAGCGCCTTGAAGCTGGTCTGGCGTAGCAGGATCGGTTGCCGGCGGGTGGGCGGGCCTTCGACCACGGCCTTGGGCGGGATGCCTTTGGCCGGCATGCCCAACTGGATCGCGTCGATGTCCAGGGTGCGTGGGGTCAGGTGGTTGATATGCGGGCCCTTGAACGCCACCACGTCGGCGATCAGCCGGTGCTGGTCGTGCAGTTGCTGGTACTGCGCGGCGGTCACGGTGGCGTCCTGGTGCCAGCGGAAGGTGTGCAGCGCCTCTTGCACGAAGCTGTCGGCATCGGCCTGGTTCAGGCCGCCATCACGTTCGCACTGGGCAATCAATGCCAGTACCCGCGGGGTAAAGATCTGCCGCTGGGCGAGAATGTCCTGGGCCAGCGTGCGCAGTTGCGGGTTGTCGATCAACTCCAGGCGCAGCAGCGAGGTGAACACACGGAACGGGCTGATATGCAGGGACTGTTCGTGCACGGCGCGGAACGCCGTGGAATGCACCGGCACGCCGGCCGAGCTCAGGTCGTAGTAGCCGACCGGGTGCATGCCCATGACCGCGAACAGGCGGGCGATGGTCGCAAGCTCCGCTGCAGTGCCGACGCGGATGGCGCCATGGCGCTCCTGGTCGAGACGCTCGATCTCGCCGGTCCAGCGCAGGGCTTCGGCCACCTTGGGCTGCTCGGCCATGACCTGCTGGTTGATCTCGCTCACCAGCTCGAGCAGGGTGCCGTACAGCGGCACTTCCTGCTTGTACATGAGCGACATGGCGGCAGAGAACTGCGCGCGGATGTGGTCGGGGCTGACGAAATCGTGGGCGGGCATCGCAAGCTTCCTGGGAGTGAGTGGAGGACGCTTACATGAAAGCTGGGAATGGACTTGCCGTTCAAGCGAAAAAAAGTGCGGGTTTCATTCCTTTTTTGATCGACCTTCAGGACCATTTCGCGGGTAAACCCGCTCCCACAGATACTCTACTGCCCTTGAGGCTTGTGTGAGCCCTTTGGGTTTACCCGCGAAGAGGCCCTCAAGCCGTAAGCTGCTCGCGAATCCACTCCACCAACGCCCGCACCTTCGGCACTTCCGCCGCATGCTCGGCATACGCCAGGTAATGCGCGCCGTTGCTGCGCATCGCATGGTCCCAGGCCAGCACCAGGCTGCCCTCGGCCAGCTCCCGGGCCACCAGGTAACGCGGCACCAGCGCCACCCCGCAACCGGCCTGCGCCGCGCTCAGGGCCATGTAGAAGGTATCGAAGCGCGGCCCATGGTAGCTGTTGTCGGTGTGCAGCCCTTGCTCCAGGAACCACTCGTGCCAGGCCTGCGGGCGCGAGGTGCTTTGCAGCAGCACCAACTCCGCCACGGCGCTGGCGTCGGGCAAGGTCCGGCCTTGCAGCAGCTCCGGCGCGCACACCGGCACCACTTCCTCGCCGAACAACTCCACGCAGGTCGCTCCCGGCCAGGTGCCCTGGCCATAGAAGAACACCACATCGGCCGAGCCCTGCAGCAGGGCGAACGGCTCCATCTCGTTGCGGATGTCCAGGTGGATGTTCGGGTGGCGCTTGCCGAAGCCCTTGAGGTGCGGGATCAACCAGCGCACGCCGAAACTCGGCTGAGTGGCTACTTTCAATACTTCGGTCTGCGTGCCGTAGGTGAGTACGTAGCGGCTGGACATGTCGACCTGGGTGAGGATCTTGTTCACTTCGGCCAGGTACAGCGAACCGGCGGGGGTCAGTTGCAAGCGCCGGCGGATGCGTAGGAACAGGTGGTGGCGCAGCATCTCCTCGAGCTGCGCCACCTGCTTGCTCACCGCGCTCTGGGTCAGGTGCAGTTCTTCGGCGGCGCGGGTGAAGCTCAGGTGGCGGGCGGCGGCCTCGAAGCATTGCAAGGCGGTCATGGATGGAACCAGGCGTTTGGACATAGCGGTCTCGGCGGCTGAAATCATTACCTGCCGGAATGATATGCGGAATAAAGGTCGTTTGTTGCACCTGTGTAATCGGATTAATACTGACCCACGTCATTTTCCAACCCTTCATCCGATCAAAGGAGAAGCACAATGGTTGCTGGATTGCTCGAGCGCCTTGGCGTTGCCGCCGCGGCTTACACCCAGGGTGACTACCCTGTTCATACCCCGATCGACGGCAGCCAGATCGCCGCCGTGAAGCTGCTCGGCAAGGCCGACACCGTTGCCCGTATCGACCAGGCCCAGCAGGCCTTCGAAGCCTGGCGCAGTGTGCCGGCGCCACGCCGTGGCGAGCTGGTGCGCCTGTTCGGCGAGGTGCTGCGCGCGCACAAGGCCGACCTCGGCGAGCTGGTTTCCATCGAGGCCGGCAAGATCACCCAGGAAGGCCTGGGCGAGGTGCAGGAAATGATCGACATCTGCGACTTCGCCGTTGGCCTGTCGCGTCAGCTGTACGGCCTGACCATCGCCTCCGAGCGCCCGGGCCACCACATGCGCGAGACCTGGCATCCGCTGGGCGTGGTCGGTGTCATCAGTGCCTTCAACTTCCCTGTGGCCGTGTGGGCGTGGAACGCCGCGCTGGCGCTGGTGGCCGGTAACGCCGTGGTGTGGAAACCGTCCGAAAAGACCCCGCTGACCGCCCTGGCGTGCCAGGCACTGTTCGAAAAGGCCCTGAAAGCCTTCGGCGACGCCCCGGCTGGCCTCAGCCAGCTGGTGATTGGCGGCCGTGAAGCCGGCGAGGCCCTGGTCGACGACCCGCGCGTGCCGTTGGTCAGCGCCACCGGCAGCACCCGCATGGGCCGCGAAGTCGGCCCACGCGTGGCGGCGCGCTTTGGTCGCACTATCCTCGAATTGGGCGGCAACAATGCCATGATCCTGGCGCCGAGCGCCGATCTTGACCTGGCCGTGCGCGGCATCCTGTTCTCCGCCGTCGGCACCGCCGGTCAACGGTGCACCACCCTGCGCCGGCTGATCGTGCACCGCTCGATCAAGGACGAAGTGGTTGCCCGGGTGAAGGCTGCCTACGCCAAAGTGCGTATCGGTGATCCACGCAAGGACAACCTGGTTGGCCCGCTGATCGACAAGCAGTCGTTCGACGCCATGCAAGGCGCGCTGGCCAAGGCTCGCGATGAAGGTGGCCAGGTCTTCGGTGGCGAGCGCCAGCTGGCCGAGCAGCACCCGAATGCCTATTACGTGTCGCCGGCCATTGCCGAGATGCCGGCGCAGAGCGAGGTGGTGCGCCACGAGACCTTCGCGCCGATCCTCTACGTGCTGGCCTATGACGACTTCGAAGAGGCCCTGCGCCTGAACAACGAGGTGCCGCAAGGGTTGTCGTCGTGCATCTTCACCACCGATATCCGCGAGGCCGAGCGCTTCCAGAGCGCCTCGGGCAGTGATTGCGGCATCGCCAACGTCAACATCGGCACCAGCGGTGCGGAGATTGGCGGGGCGTTTGGCGGCGAGAAAGAGACCGGTGGTGGCCGTGAGTCCGGCTCGGATGCGTGGAAGGGCTATATGCGCCGGCAGACCAATACCGTGAACTATTCGCGTGAGTTGCCGCTGGCGCAGGGTATCGTCTTCGATTGAAGCTGCAAGGCCGGGGGCTCTGCCCCCGGTTCGCGGGTAAACCCGCTCCCACAGGGTTCGGCGTGATCCTTGTGGGAGCGGGTTTACCCGCGAATGGGTCGTGACAAGAATAATATTGCTGGAGCCGGGCCATGTCCGAACTGCGTCAAGAATGTCTGTGGGAACACGTCACCCAGCCGAGCGTCGCCGTCCAGGCCTTGGCCGGCGAGCACAAGGCCGATGTTTGCGTGATCGGCGGCGGCATCACCGGCCTGTCCGCGGCGATTCACCTGCTGGAACAGGGCAAGTCGGTGATCCTGCTCGAGGCCTGGAAGATCGGCCACGGTGGTTCCGGGCGCAACGTTGGCCTGGTCAACGCCGGCACCTGGATTCGCCCCGACGACGTCGAGGCGACCCTCGGCCACAAGCAAGGCAGCCGCCTGAACAAGGTGCTCGGCGAGGCCCCGGACGAGGTATTCGCCATGATCGAGCGCCTGGGCATTGACTGCCAGGCCCAGCACAAGGGCACTCTGCACATGGCGCACAATGCCACCGGCATCGCCGACCTGGAGGCCCGCCATCAGCAATGGACGCGTCGCGGCGCCGACGTCGAGTTGCTCACCGGGGCGCAGTGCCAGGAATACTGCGGTACCGACAAGATTTCCGCCGCGCTGCTCGACCGCCGCGCCGGCACCATCAACCCCATGGGCTATACACAAGGCCTCGCCGCCGCCGTGAGCCGGCTGGGCGGCACGCTGTTCCAGCAGTCCGCGGTCGAAGGCCTCGAGCGCGATGGCGATGCCTGGCGGGTGAAGACCGCGCGTGGCGCGGTGCGCGCCGACAAGGTGGTGATCTCCACCGGCGCCTACACCGAGGGCGACTGGAGCAACCTGCAGAAGCACTTCTTCCGGGGTTACTACTACCAGGTGGCCTCCAAGCCCTTGCATGGTGCCGCCGCCGACAAGGTCTTGCCGCATGGCCAGGGCTCGTGGGACACCCGTACCGTGCTCAGCAGCATTCGCCGTGACGAGCAGGGCCGCCTGTTGCTGGGCAGCCTGGGGCGGGTCGACAACAAGCCGGCGTGGTTCGTGCGCAGTTGGGCCGACCGCATCCAGAGCCACTATTACCCGGAGCTGGGCAAGGTCGAGTGGGAGATGCACTGGACCGGCTGCATCGACTTCACCCCGGATCACCTGATGCGCCTGTTCGAACCGGCGCCGGGGTTGGTGGCGGTGACCGGCTACAACGGCCGCGGCAACACCACCGGCACGGTGATTGGCCGAGCGTTCGCCGAGTTCCTGCTCAAGGATGACCCGGACAGCCTGCCGATTCCGTTCTCGCCGATGAGGCCGGTGAGCGCGCCGTCGTTGCGCACGGCGTTCTACGAGTCGGGATTCTCGCTGTATCACGCGGGGCAGTGTCTGCGGGTGGTGCTGTAATCGCGCCGCCTTGTTCGCGGGTAAACCCGCTCCCACAGGGATTGCACGCCCCCTGTGGGAGCGGGTTTACCCGCGAACAAGGCGACGCAGAGGGTCAGGTCATTTATGCAACCAGCTGAGGAACCCGCCTTTCTTCACTGCCACCGGCTTCTGCAGCAGCAGTGACTCGCGCTTCTGTCGGCGGAACCGCTGCAGCTTGGTCAGCGCCGATTTCACATCCCCACTCTCGGTCAGGCAACCGCGCACCTGTTCCTTGTCGATGCGATACAGCATGCAGCCGCTCAGGGCACGGAACTCCACGGGCGAAGCCTCATCGTCCAGCAAACCCTCCAGCCCCAGCACCTCTCCAGGCCCCATGCGCCCACCTTCGATCAGCCGTTCGCCATCGCGTACCGAGGCCAGCACCACGCCGCGGCTGATCAGCAGCACATGCTCGGAACGTTCGCCGATGCCGAGGATCACCTGGTCGGCCAGGTACTCCACCGTGGTCATGCGCTGGCTCAGGGCGTCTCGTTCATCGTTGCTCAATGAGCGGAACACCCGCACTTCATCCAGCAGCTCGCGCTGGCGGCTGCGCACTGGGGCGCCGAGGTCGGTGTTCCAGGTGACGCCGCTGGCTTCCAGGTGGCGGTGGGCCAGGTCGAACAGTTGATTGCGAACTTCGGTCTTGCGTGACATGTCGGCGATGAAACCACTGGCCTCGTATTCCACCGACTCCAGGGTCGAGGCCTTCACCGCGACCTTGGCTGCTGGCTTGTCCAGCAGCAGGCTGGTGCCCTGCAGGGTCTTTTCCAGCGCGTCGAACACCCGCTGCGGCCGTACCTTGGCCGGCACCACAACATTGATCGACACCCCGTGCACCTCGGCCGGACGGCTGAAATTGAGGATCTTGGCCTTGGCCGCCACCGAGTTGGGGATCACCGCCAGGCTGCTGTTGCTGGTGATCAGCCGGGTCGCCCGCCAGTCGATGTCGACCACCTTGCCCTCGGTGCCGTCGATCGAGATCGCGTCGCCGATCTGGTAGGGCCGCGTGGTGTTCAGCACGATGCCAGAGAACACGTCGGCCAGGGTGCTTTGCAACGCCAGGCCGATGACGATCGCCATGACCCCGGAGGTGGCCAGCAAGCCCTTGACCGGCAGCTGCATCACGTAGGCCGCCGCAGCCACCACTGCGGCGAGGAAGATCAAGGCGCCGATCACATCCTGCAGCAACCGCCCGCCATGGCTGCCCCGTGCCACTAGCAGCAGGCCGAACACCACGGTCACCGTGCGCGCGGCGAACAGCCACCAGCCAATCGCCAGCACCGTGGCCATCAAGTTGCGCGGCACATCGTCGACCCAGGGCGCGGGTTGCAGTGGGCTCATGCCCGTTGTCAGCAGCACCGCGCTGAACAACAGGAAGATCACCAGCCGCGTGGCAATGCGCCAGGCCCGGTGTTGCAGCGTGATCGACTGCCAGAGCAGCAGGTCGAGGAGGATCAGCACGGTGCCGAGCAACAACGGGTATGACTGGATGAACGCCAGCATGATGGTCTCGGTGCGGGGGAGGGCTGTGGGTAGTAATAGAGCAGGTTGGGGTGGCAGGCAATGGGCTGGGGATGGTGCTGATGGCCTCTTCGCGGACAAGCCCGCTCCCACAGGTTGTTTATCACCTTGAAGGCCTGCGCGGTCCCTGTGGGAGCGGGCTTGCCCGCGAAGAACCCAACATAGATGGATCGTTCTTCAAATGGAACGCTACAGCCAAATTTCACTATCTACCGCCACAAAGGTCGCGGTTTTAATCTTCTCCCATCAACGCGAAACACCCAACCCACTGAAGATCGAAACCCAAGGAGCACCGGCAATGAACAACTTCAAATACAACCGCCTGAACAAAGACGACGCCGCCGTACTGCTGGTCGACCACCAGGCCGGCCTGCTGTCCCTGGTCCGCGACATCGAGCCGGACCGCTTCAAGAACAACGTCCTGGCCCTGGCCGACCTGGCCAAGTACTTCAACCTGCCGACCATCCTCACCACCAGCTTCGAGCAAGGCCCCAACGGCCCGCTGGTGCCGGAACTCAAGGAACTGTTCCCGGATGCCCCGTACATCGCCCGCCCAGGCCAGATCAACGCCTGGGACAACGAAGACTTCGTCAAGGCAGTGAAGGCCACCGGCAAGAAGCAGCTGATCATCGCCGGCGTGGTGACCGAAGTGTGCGTGGCCTTCCCGGCGCTGGCGGCCCTGGAAGAAGAGTTCGACGTATTCGTGGTCACCGATGCTTCCGGCACCTTCAACGAAATGACCCGCGACGCCGCCCACGACCGCATGAGCCAGGCCGGCGCGCAACTGATGACCTGGTTCGGCGTGGCCTGTGAGCTGCACCGCGACTGGCGCAACGATGTCGAAGGGTTGGCCGCGCTGTTCTCCAACCACATCCCCGACTACCGCAACCTGATCACCAGCTACAACGCCCTGACCGCCGGCAAGTAAGCCGCCCCGCCAGGCACCGTCCGGTGCCTGGCCCCACCCACTTCAGGTACGCCGCGATGAACGACAGCACCGTGGTCACGCTGGTCATCCAGCACAAGGTTCGCGCCGAGGCCCTGGCGCGCTACGAAACGTGGTTGCGCCACACCGTGGGCGTGGCCCGTCGGCAACCGGGGCATCTGGATGTCAACGTGATCCGCCCCGACGACGGTGGCCGCCAGTTCACCACCGTGGTCCGTTTTGCCGAGGCCAGCCAGTTGCAGGCCTGGGTCGATTCCGCCGAACGCCAGGCGCTGGTGGCCGATGTGCTGCCACTGCTGGAGGAGGGCGACCAGCCCCAGGTGCATGACGATCCGGAGTTCTGGTTCACCCCGGCCACCACGGCAGTGACGCCACCGCCGCGCTGGAAGCAAGCCTTGCTTACCTACCTGGTGATCTGTCCGCTGACCCTGCTGGTGCCAATGCTGTTGGCGCCACTGTTCGAGCGCTTCCCGCTGCTGGGCGCGCGGCTGCCGAGCAACCTACTGGTTAACCTCTGCGTCATCCTCCCGGTGGTGTTCTTCATCATGCCTTGGGTGACGCGTCGCTGTGCCGGCTGGTTGCGTCGCTGAGCGCCTGTCGTGATCCCTTGCTAGCCTTCAACCGCCTGCCGAAACCATCCGGACGGAGAGCATCATGAGCCAGGACCCTACCGACCAGAGCCGCCGCAAGTTCCTCGCCAGCAGCACCGTGCTCGGTGCCGCCGGCGCACTGTGGAGCGCATTGCCGTTCACCGATTCCGCCCATGCCGCCCTTTCAGGAGATCCCATGACCGCCGACCTCATCTTGTTCAATGGCAAGTTGCACACTGTTGACCGCGAGAAGCCCACCGCCAGCGCCGTCGCCATCAAGGACGGCAAGTTCCTCGCCGTGGGCAGCGACGCCGAAGCCATGGCCCACAAGGGTGCCGCCACGCAGATCATCGACCTCAAGCAGCGCACGGTGATCCCCGGCCTCAACGACTCGCACCTGCACCTGATCCGCGGTGGCCTGAACTACAACCTCGAACTGCGCTGGGAAGGCGTGCCGTCGCTGACCGACGCCCTGCGCATGCTCAAGGACCAGGCCGAGCGCACGCCGACCCCGCAGTGGGTGCGCGTGGTCGGCGGCTGGAACGAGTTCCAGTTCGCCGAGAAACGCATGCCCACGCTGGAAGAGATCAACCAGGCCGCGCCGGACACCCCGGTGTTCCTGCTGCACCTCTACGACCGTGCGCTGCTCAACCGCGCCGCGCTCAGGGCGGTGGGCTACACCAAGGACACGCCCAATCCCCCGGGCGGCGAGATCCAGCGCGACAAGTTCGGCAACCCCACCGGCATGCTCATCGCCCGGCCCAACGCCACCATTCTCTACGCCACCCTGGCCAAGGGGCCGAAGCTGCCGCTGGAATACCAGGTCAACTCCACCCGCCAGTTCATGCGCGAGCTCAACCGCCTCGGCCTGACCAGCGCCATCGATGCCGGCGGCGGCTACCAGAATTACCCGGACGACTACCAGGTGATCCAGGAGCTGGCCAACAACGACCAGCTGACCGTGCGCATCGCCTACAACCTGTTCACCCAGAAGCCCAAGGAAGAACTGGCCGACTTCAAGAACTGGACGCAGAAGGTCAAGCCGGGCGACGGCAACGACTTCTTCCGCCACAACGGCGCCGGCGAGATGCTGGTGTTCTCCGCCGCCGACTTCGAGGACTTCCTCGAACCGCGTCCGGACCTGCCGCAGACCATGGAGCAGGAGCTGGAGCCGGTGGTGCGTCACCTGGTCGAGCAGCGCTGGCCGTTCCGTCTGCACGCTACCTACGACGAGTCGATCTCGCGCATGCTCGATGTGTTCGAGAAGGTCAACCGCGACATCCCGTTCAATGGCCTGCCATGGTTCTTCGACCATGCCGAAACCATCACCCCGCAGAACATCGAGCGGGTCCGGGCACTGGGCGGTGGCATCGCCATCCAAGACCGCATGGCTTTCCAGGGTGAGTATTTCGTCGACCGTTATGGCGCCAAGGCCGCCGAGCACACTCCGCCGATCAAGCGCATGCTCGACATGGGCGTGCCGGTGGGGGCGGGTACCGACGCTACCCGGGTGTCCAGCTACAACCCGTGGACTTCGCTGTACTGGATGGTCAGCGGCAAGACCGTCGGCGGGCTGGAACTGTATCCGGAAGGCCTGAGCCGCGAGACCGCGCTGCAGCTGTTCACCCATGGCAGCGCCTGGTTCTCCAGCGAGCAGGGCAAGAAGGGGCAGATCAAGGTCGGCCAGCTAGCGGACCTGGCGGCGCTATCGTTGGACTTCTTCAGTGTTGATGAAGAGGCGATCAAGGGCATCGAGTCGGTGCTGACCATCGTCGACGGCAAGGTGGTGTACGGCGCTGCGGAGTTCGACAAGCTCGGCCCTGCGCAGGTGCCGGTGTTGCCGGAGTGGTCGCCGGTGGCCAAGGTGCCGGGGCATTGGCGTGCCGGGGCACCGATGGTGGCGGCGCTGCACCAGTGTGTCGGGCCGTGCGGGGTGCATGCCCACAGCCATGAGAAGGCGCGGCATTCCAGTGTGCCAGTGAGCGATTATCAGGGCTTCTGGGGGGCGCTGGGTTGTTCCTGCTTCGCGTTCTGAGTGGGCCTGGGGCTGCAACGCAGCCCCAGTATCTAAGCCATGTCGCTGATGGCGAACTCCTCCGCCAGATGATCGATCAACGACCGCACCGACGGCAGCAACCCCCGCCGCGACGGGAAGATCGCATGCACGATGCCGCAACGCGGATGCCAGTCCGGTAGCATCTCCACCAACCGCCCCGCCGCCAGGTCCTCGCGCACTGCCACCCTGGGCAGGTGCGCGATCCCCACGCCCGCCACCACGAAATGCCGCAGCGCGAACAGGTCGTCGGTGACCATCCGTGGTTTGTGTGGGATCACCAGGCTGCGGCTCATGTCCTCACCCTGGAACAGCTCCCACTGGTATTCACGCTGGGCACCGCCCCAATGCACGCTGGGCAGCTCACTGAGCTGCTGCGGATCAAAGCCTGTCGCAAGTTGTTCGCGGAACGACGGGTGCCCGACCAGGCACTGGGTGCTGTTGCTCAGCACCTTCATCACCATGTCGGTGTTCTCCAGCGGCGGGAAACGCACCCGCAGCGCCACGTCGAAGCCTTCGTGCAGTAGATCGACGCGGCGGTTGGTGCTCTCGATGAACAGCTCCACCTGCGGGTACTTGAGCATGTAGCGGGTGAGCATCGGCCCGACCCAGGAGTTGAGCAGGGTGGTCGGGCAGCTGATGCGCACCAGCCCGCGCGGCTCGCTGCGGTTGCGCTCGATGATCTCGGCGGCGCCCTCGGCCTCCACGCGCATGGCCAGGCAGCGGTTGTAGTAGGCCTGGCCGATCTCGGTCAGCGAGCAGTGCCGGCTGGTGCGGTGCAGCAGGCGCACGCCGAGGCGCTCCTCCAGGTCGGCGATGCGCCGGCTGAGCTTGGACTTGGGCATGTCCAGCGCCCGCCCGGCCGGGGCGAAGCCACCGTGCTCGACCACCTGGGTGAAGTAGTAGAGGGAGTTGAGGTCTTCCAAGGGGCACAGTCCATGCGGTGGGCGGTTTGTGGGGGGCGGGCTTTTCCCGCGAAATACCCTTTATCGTTTAAAAAACAGAACGATAAGGCCAATTTTCGCAGCCTACCGTGTCAAAGGTGATGAATCCACCCTCCCTATTAGCGGGTTAGGTAGGAATATGTGAGCCCTAGAAGCCCCATCAAAAGCATCCAGGTCGAGGCGTTAAGGCGCTTTTTTATATGGTGGGGAAGTCGTTTGATATCGTCGGGATCAAGTAATCCACGCCTGATAAAGTGCTGGGGGAAGAAGGCGAGCGGGGCAATCCCGCATACCAATGAAAGCCGAGAGCAGAAACCGCTTTCTCCCCATATTTTTTTGAGACGTTCGAGGGCGACTGTTCTGTCCAGTGATTCAATTAGTGTCGGATAGTGCCTTGAGCACGCAAGTTGGATGTCAAGGGCTACACCTGAAAGCCCAATCAGAAAAGGAAAGGCTTTAAGTGAAATTTCCCATGCGAATTGCCAGGAATCACTCATTGTTCAATGTGTTCGTAGATCACGTTGCCTTGGCACTCCAATAAGAGGAGTAGAAGCCGAGAGCTGTGGTCATGATAAGCGATTTTGTAATTGATACGAGATGAAGGTGTGGTCGATGGGATGAATTATGATTGTTAGTGAGTTCGTTCTCGATCATGTTGCATTCTCTACTTTTTATTGGCTGGCTTTTATTGTTCGATTATTTATTTGGCGGACTAAATTATTGAGTATGTAACTGTGCCCCAGCACAGGCCGATGATGGCAAGCCAGCATGAGCCAATCATCCGTCTGCGCAAAAAGCTTGGAAGTGAATAGTATTCTTTCTGATCGAGTATGTTGTTTCTGATGCTGTATGTTGGAAATAGTATAACTGCGCACAGCCTATATATAAGGCGGAGCCTGAATTTCAAAAAACGCAGGTTGAAGTTTTTAGCTGCTGTGTCCAGTTCTATCGTTTTCGGTAAAGCGGCTGTGAGCATGGAAAAGTTTTTTCCAACTGCCAAATGGCCACTCATGAAAATGCTCGTAAAACACAAGATTATGGGGCCTAGGGTGAAAATTATTCTCAGCCCGAGCGATAGACTAGAGAATTCAGTCGGTGGTGAAATCATAAAGCACCTCCCCCAAAGCCTCACCTGCGCCACCAATACTTGTAGCCCCTAGAAAAGCTCCGGTACCCACTATGCCAATCATGCAAATAGAGCTACCAGCTCCTTTGGTTATTGTTTTGGCAGCTATAGTACAGACTATGCGGCCGGTCATCTCTCCAACTTTCGCCCCGGCCCCGCCACCTGCCATGCCGCCGATAAAACTACCCGTTTCTTTGAGTCGGACCTTCTTGCAGTTTTCGGTTTCGCCAGCTCTACATGCCTCATAGATTTTAAGTATGCTATTGCTGAAGCCTAGTCCGATACCGACATGGCCGCCATATTGAAGGAACTTAGAGGTTTTTGCTACTTCGTCCAAGTGCGACGCGTACCCGGGGATCTGTCCAGGAGCTCCTGCTTTTGACCAGTGATGCACGAGGCTCTTCGTCGATATTCCCAGCCCTCTCTTCAATGACGAGTGATCGCCCAAACTCAGGTGTCTATTGAGAAATGCACTGCGCAGCTGCGATTCAAGCTGGTGGTAAAGTTTTTTGCGGGAGGCGAAGAACTGCGAGCTATTAAGATGCCCATGTTTCATAAACTCTTGTTGGTGGAGCCGTTCAATACCTTTTAGCGTATCCTCCACTCGCCCCAAACTGTAGGCCAGCATATCCTTACCTACGCCCATCGACTGGCTAGCACCATTGAGTAAACCGGCGATTTCACCGATGTGCTGCATCATGAAATCCGCTTCGCTCTCGTCCAGCCCAGTCAGTGCCACTCGCGCCCGCTCGGCGGCAGTCATCAATTCAGCCTCTTCACGCGTACAAGCATGCCCGTTGTCCGGATCACCGATCACGAAGATCTCGCCCGCCTTGAACCCTTGTGCAAAGGTCGGATTGAGGCGTTGCAACCGGGCGATGGGGGCTGCATTGCCAGCGTCGAACAGTTTCATGAGCAGCTGTGCAAAGGTGCTGTGACGCTGGACGATGTGGAAGCCTGGCTCGAGGCTCCCCGGCATCGCCGAGACGGAGGACCTGGAGTTGGCAAAGGCTTGCGCTGGCGAAGGCGAGGGCCTTTGCGCTGGTCGTGCCGTGGCTGCTTCGGGTGGGGGGTGGTGGCAGCCTGTGGCGCGGCTTGATGTTGTGATTGGGCGATGACGTAATTGCTGCCGGGTGGGCAACCGCACTTTACCGGTGTGCCATCGACCACGCTGGGGATACCGTCCTGTCGCCAGCGTGTTTCGCCGTTGACGAGCGTACCTTCTTCGCCGCAGTGAGGGCAGGCGGTGGTCTTGTCGCCTTGCAGCAGCCAGCGGCGGCCACCGACCTTGCCTCTGGCCTGGCTGGCGATGCAGATGGCGCCAGTGCTGGTGAGGTCGCCTTCCAAGCCTTGGCCTTTGCCGAAGATGCTGACGCGTGTGTTCATGGGTTACTTCCTTGATAGGGAAGCACTGCACGCTAGCAGCTGGAAACAGGGTATTTTCGCGGGCTGGCCAGTTAGGGAAATGTCCTACGCAGGTTGCAGTTATGGACTGCCGGAGCTTTACAAGGTTTGTCGAGAGTAATGCTCTGTTGGTGGGGACCGACCCTGTGTAGGGCGGTCCCTTTCAAGGCATTGGTTGTTGTGCGATCAGTTGGACGATTGGCTCTCGATACCTTCGAGCATCGCTTCGGTCAGCCCCTCGGCCATCTCCACTGCATGCAGGCTGGCCCACAAAAGACTCTTGCCCGTGTCGTCCATGTGGTCGAGGGCCTTGTAGCCGACATCATAGGCACTGCGCAGGTACTCGGCGACATGCACCAGGGCGTCGTGGGCGTTGATATTGGGGTTGACCGCGAACAGCGGTGGGTGGCCGGCGTCGCATTTGCCGAAGGGGTGGCGGCGGGTGTCGGGGAGGGGTGGGTCGGGGACGATTTTTTTCATGGTCAAGCTCCGATAGAAATTGACCGGCACCGTCCGTTTCCACGCGAAGGGTGGCGGCTGTACACGGGGTGGAAAACCAGGTCATCGGAGAACCCCGGCAGGCCTTGCGGCCTCCCGCGTACAGCTGCCGTTACGACAGACAATCCGATAACCAACCAGCCGGGTTTCCACGCCCGATCGCTGAACCGACAGCGACCCGGTCAGCCTAGAGGGCATGATTTCACCGGACAATCAGAAGGGTATCGACAGACTTTGTAGGGTATTTCCTTGGATGTAGCTTGCCTAGCGAGAAAAGTCTTCAGGAGTTGTGGGAGCTATCTGGCGATGTTGAATGCGCGCGGTTTTCCGGTGATCCTGAGTAATGGCCACCAGGCGCAAGCCTGTAGGGCTATGGCGTCTATCAGATCGAGCGCCGCCCGCGCGGCGCATCGCGACACAAGGCCGCTCCTACATCTGTTTCGGGCCATTCAATCCTGTGCCATTACCTGGTCCGCCTTGTTGGTTCGACGCGATTTCAATGTGGGCACCACTGCCGTCCCACCTGTCTCAAGGCATGCGTCAAGGCAGGCAACCATGGCCTGACAGGTTCGGCACGTTGCAACAAATGTAGGAGCGGCCTTGCGTCGCGATGCGCCGCGCGGGCGGCGCTCGATCTCATGGGCGAAATAACCCTCGAGACATGCACATGAGGCCCTCAATCCTCATCCGACGCAAACAACCGCTCCAGCTCCAGCCGCGCCTCCTTGGCCGTCTGCATCACCTTGGCCCGGTCGTCGCGCACATGCCCCTGGGCCTCCAGCACCTGCTCGTCATGCTCGGTGAAGCGGGCAATGCGATCCGCCGCCTGGGCCTCGGTCAGTCCCAGCCCGACCAGCGCCCGCCGGCTCATCTCCAGGCTGGAATGGAAGGTCTCGCGAATCGGCTCGGCGCCCACGTCCACCAGCTTGTGCACATGCTGGCGGTTGCGCGCCCGGGCGATGACCTTCAGGTGCGGGTACAGGCGCTTGACCCGCTCGGCCGTGCGGGTCGCGGCCTCGGGGTCGTCGATGGTGATGATCACGTACTCGGCTTCGCCGACCTTGGCCGCATGCAGCACCTCGCTGCGCGACGGGTCGCCGTAGAACACCGGCACCTGCTCGAACATGCGGGTCATCTCGATGGTGTCCACCGAGGTTTCCAGGGCGACGAAGGGGATCTTCTGCGCGCGCAGGATGCGCGCCACGATCTGGCCCATGCGGCCCATGCCGACGATCACCACCCGTGGCGTGCCAGCGTCGATCTGCTTGTACTGCTCGGGCACTTCCCGGGCGGGTTGCGGGCGCTTGAGGGCGCGGGCGCAGCCAATCATCAACAGCGGGGTGAGGGCCATCGACAGGGTGATGGTCATCAGCAGCAGGTCGTAGGTCAGGGTGTCGAACAGGCCCTGGTCCTTGCCCAGCTTGAACACCACGAAGGCAAATTCGCCACCGGCCGCCAGTACCATGCCCAGGCGCAGGGCGCTGGCGCTGGTCAGGCCCCCGGCGATGCGGCCGACGCCAATCAGCAGCACCAGTTTCACCGCGATCAACAGCACGGTCATGCCCAGTAGCACCAGCGGCATTTCCAGCAGCAGGCGCAGGTTGGCGCCCATGCCGACGCTGATGAAGAACAGCCCCAGCAGCAGGCCCTTGAACGGCTCGATCTGCGATTCCAGCTCGTGGCGGTACTCGGAGTCGGCCAGCAACAGGCCGGCGAGGAAGGCGCCCAGGGCCATGGAAATACCGGCTTCCTCCATCAGCCAGGCGGTGCCGATCACCACCAGCAGCGCGGTGGCGGTGGACACCTCCGGCAGGCCGGTGCGGGCAACGGTGCGAAACAGCGGGCGCAACAGGTAGCGACCGCCAACGATGACGATGGCGATGCTGGCGAATACTTTCAGGCCATGTTCGAAGCTATCGCCGTGGCTGGTGTCCGGGCCGCTCGCGGCCAACAGCGGCACCAGGGCGATCAACGGGATGGCGGCGATGTCCTGGAACAGCAGGATGGCGAAGGCCAGGCGGCCGTGGGGCGCGTTGAGCTGCTTGCTCTCGGCCAGGCTCTGCAGGCCCAGGGCGGTGGATGACAGCGCCAGGCCCAGGCCGAGCACGATGGCCGCCGGCAAGGTCTGGCTGAAACCGAACAGGGCGATGGCGCCGAGCGCCGCGCCGGTCAGCACCACCTGCGCGGTGCCGACGCCGAACACTGACTTGCGCATCAGCCACAGGCGCCGGGGCGACAGCTCCAGGCCGATGATGAACAGCAGCAGGACAACGCCCAGCTCGGAGATGTGCGCGACGCTCTCGGTGTCGCGGATCAGCCCCAGGGCCTGCGGGCCGATGGCCACGCCGGCCAGCAAGTAGCCGAGCACGGCGCCCAGTTGCAGGCGCTTGGCCAGGGGCACGGCGACCACGGCGGCGAGGAGGAAGATGACGGCGGTTTGTAGAAGGCTGCCTTCGTGTGGCATTGCGCGGACTCCTTGAACTGCGTGCGGCAGCGTTTGATGCAACAGCTTATGCCATCGATGAAAGAGGCGGGCATTTTCGGGCGGCAAGGGAAACGGGACAATCCTGGGGTTTCAGGAAGCAGCGTTCTGAAAGTGGAACCTTATATAGGCTATTCGCGGGCAAGCCCGCTCCCACAGGTTCAATAATGGACCCTGTGGGAGCGGGCATTGTCCGCGAATGCGGTCGAACAGAGGCCGCTTATTGCAGATTTGCCTTCAGCGCCTGCGCCGCCTGGTCCATGGCACTGCGCACGCTGGGCACGTCGCTCAGCACGTTGAGCAGGCCGTAGTCATGGATCAGGCCGTTGTAGCGCACGGCGGTCACCGGAACCCCGGCGGCGTCCAGCTTGCGGGCGTAGGCTTCGCCTTCGTCGCGCAGCACGTCCATCTCGGCGGTCTGCACCAGGGCCGGTGGCAGGCCTTGCAACTGCTCGAGGCTGGCGCGCAGCGGCGAGGCATGGATGTCGTCGCGCTGGCGCGGGTCGGTGGTGTAGTTGTTCCAGAACCACTGCATCATGTTGCGGGTCAGGAAGTGACCTTCGGCGAACTGGTTATACGAGGCGTTGTTGAAGTTGGCGTCGGTCACCGGCCACAACAGGGCCTGGAAGCGCAGCTTCGGCGTGCCGGCCTCCTTGGCCTTCAGTGCCACCACTGCGGCCATGTTGCCGCCGGCACTGTTGCCGGCTACCGCCAGGCGGCTGCCGTCCACGCCGATCTCCTTGCCGTGCTCGGCGACCCAGCGGGTGGCGGCATAGGCCTGGTTGATCGCGGTGGGGAACTTCGCTTCTGGTGATCGTTGGTAGTCGACGTATACCGCTGCGGCACCCGAGCCCACCACCAGGTCACGAATCAGGCGTTCATGGGTGGAATAGTCGCCCAGCACCCAGCCACCGCCATGGAAGTACATGAACACTGGCAGGTCACCCTTTGCGCCTTCAGGCCGCACGATGCGAATTTCCAGCGGCTGGCCATCGACCTGGATGGTCCGGCGTTCGACGCGAATCCCCGAGAGGTCCACCTTCACCCCGGCTTGGGCACCGGTCAGTACCGCGCGGGCATCCTGGGGCGAGAGGGTTTCCAGCGGCTTGCCGCCACCTGCGGCCAGGGTATCGAGGAAGCCCTGGGTGGTGTGCTCGACACCGGGGCTGCCGGCGGCGAAGGCGCTGTTTACGGCGAGGGTCAGCAGGCCGGCGGTCAAGGTGTGGGACAGTTTCATGGTCTAGCTCCTTTGGGGTTCGAGTCGTGGCTCGGTTCTGGTTGCTGAGGACGAAGGGTCATGATCGTTCTCTGGGTTCTGCTCAATGGCAGCGTCGACTGCTTGCTGCGTGAGACAAATAATGTGCGCTAATATTTAGCGTGCAAAATATATTTCCGCTATGACACTGATTGAGTGCGTCTTGGCTGGATGCTGTGGGAGCGGGTTTACCCGCGAACACCCGCGAAGCGGGTGCCTGGCTCCGCGGTGCCTGTTTCGCGGTTGAACCCGCTCCCACAAGGGGCTGGCATCAAGTGCTGGGTCGGTACTGTAACGCTTCCGCCAGGTGCGCCCTGGCGATGGCTTGCGCGCCCTCCAGGTCCGCCAGCGTGCGGGCCACCTTCAGCAGCCGATGCGCTGCCCGCAACGACAGCGTCAGCCGTTCGCAGGCCTGCTCCAGCCAGGCCTGGTCCACCGACTCCAGCGGGCAATGTCGGCGCAGCCCCTTGAGGTCGAGGAAGGCATTGGCGCAGCCCTGCCGACGCTGCTGCAGCGCCCGTGCCTCGGCCACCTTCTGGCCAACGCTGGCACTGGTCTCGCCACTGGGCTGGTGGGTCAGCACGGTACTTTCCCGGGCCACCGTCAGGTGCAGGTCGATGCGGTCGAGCAGCGGGCCGGACAGCTTGTTGCGGTAGCGCTGGACTTGTTCGCTGCTGCACCGGCAGCGGCCGGTGGGGTCGCCCAGGTAGCCGCAGGGGCAGGGGTTCATGGCCGCCACCAGTTGGAAACGCGCCGGAAAGCGTACGCGGTCTTTGGCTCGGGCCACCACGATCTCGCCGGACTCCAGCGGTTCGCGCAGCACCTCCAGCACGCGCCGTTCGAACTCGGGCAGCTCGTCGAGAAACAGCACACCATGGTGCGCCAGGGTGATCTCGCCGGGTTGCGGCCGGCTGCCGCCGCCTACCAACGCGGGACCTGAGGCCGAATGGTGCGGGTGGCGAAACGGTCGCTGTGGCCAGCAGTCGAGCGGAGCGTGGCCGCTGACCGAGCGAATCGCCGCCACCTCCAGCGCCTCGCGTTCGTCGAGCGGCGGTAGCAGCCCCGGCAAGCGGCTGGCGAGCAAGGTCTTGCCGGTGCCTGGCGGGCCGGTGAACAACAGGTTATGCGCCCCGGCCGCGGCGACCAGCAGGGCCCGCTTGGCCGCGATCTGGCCCTGGACTTCGCTGAGGTCCGGATAGGGGCGTTGTTCCAGCAGCAGGCCATTGGCCGCGTAGGGAGACAGCGCGGGTTGGCCGTTCAGGTGGGCCACCAGTTCGCGCAGGTGCCCCATCGCATACACCACCAGGCCGCTGGCCAGGCTGGCTTCCTCGGCATTTTCCCGTGGCACCACCAGCGCCCGGCCCGCATCCCGGGCCGCCAATGCCGCGGGCAGCACGCCCTGCACCGGGCGCAAGGCGCCCGACAGGGCCAGTTCGCCCAGGCACTCGATGTCGTCGAGGGTGGCCACCGGTACCTGGCCATTGGCGGCGAGGATGCCCAGGGCGATGGCCAGGTCGTAGCGGCCACCGTCCTTGGGCAGGTCGGCGGGGGCGAGGCTCTGGGTGATGCGCCGGGCCGGGTAGTCCAGGCCGGAGTTGACGATGGCGCTGCGGACCCGGTCCTTGCTCTCCTTGACCGTGGTTTCCGGCAGGCCGACCAGGGTGAGCGTGGGCAGGCCGTTGGCCAGGTGGGTTTCGACGCTGACGGCGGGGGCCTGCACGCCGACCTGGGCGCGGCTGTGGACGAGGGCGAGGGACATGGGCACTCCGTGTTTGCGTGTAAGGGGCCGCGTCCTGCGGCCTGGCAAAGCTTAGTGGTGCTCCTGGGCGGGTGGACGAGAAGAGTGCGTCGAGGTTTTTCCGGGTCAGCCCGCCTTTCTGACTGTTGTATCTGGACAGGGCGAGGCTAAGGTCTAGAATGTGGTCACAACGTAGCTACAAAGTGCTTAAGGGGAGTCTCATGGCCCATACCGAAGTCGTTCGCACGCGCATCGATAGCGAACTGAAGACCAACGCGACAAGAATCCTGGAGGAAATGGGCATCACCGTTTCCCAGGCCATCCGCATGATGCTGGTCCAAGTCGTACAGACCAAGGCGCTGCCGTTCGAAGTGAAGGCTTTGTCGCTAAACGAGCGAGCCCGCCAGGTAATGGAAGCCCAGGACCGTGAGCGTACCGTGCAGACGCATGACAACGCCGAGGCGTTGTTCAAGGACCTGGGTATTTGAGTCAAGGGTCTATTCGAACAGGTAGTTGTGTGGGCCGGTCTGTTCCAAGGTGATGGTGCCGGCTCTGATGTCGCATTGGTAGATTAGCCACCAGTCGTAACTGACGAGGCAGCACCAGCGACCGGGCGCCCCTACCAGCTGACCATCACAGTGCCTGGGCGGCAGCGGGAGCTGCTTTTCCAGGTGGCGGATGACATCCTTGAAGGCGGCAAGGTCTGGGCCCCTGCTTAGTTGCAACCGAAAGTCGGCCCGGAATTGTTCGGTGGTCTGGATTTTGAACATTGGAGGCCTCCCGCCGGGTTGCGCGACGGGAGTTTCGGTTGGGGTTGGCACTCCAGGTTCGCGTGAAAGCCGCAGCCTGCGGCTTGGCAAAGCTTAGTGGTGCGCTTGGGGAGGTGGACGAGAAGAGTGCGTCGAGTTTTGTCCGGCCTGGCACTCAGTACTGTTGGCGCCTGCCGCCCGAGGCTGCCTGCCGCAGATCACCGGAATCCCCGAACCCCGCGCCCGTGCCAGCAGCTCCTCGGTATCGTCGCCGCCCGGCAGCGCCAGCACCAGGTCGGGCCGGCTGTCACGCAGCATAAAGACGTTGCGCAAGCGCTCGGCCAGCTTGCCGTGCAGCTGCCAGTTGGGCGGGTAGCGCACGATGTCGGCGCCCTGTTCGCGGGCCCAGCCTTCGATCTCGCCGCCCAGGTGCTGGCTGCCGCCGTGGATCAGTACCCGGATCGGTTGCTGGCGCTGGAGGGCGTCCAGCGCCTGGCGGCAGCGTTGGCTGTCGGCGTAGTTGCGCCCTGCGCAGATCAGTACGCGCATGCCCACCCCCTCAGAACCACTGGCCGAAGCGGCGGATGTACAGGGTCTTCATGCCCTGGGCCACCAGGCAGTAGCCCAGCAGGGTGGCGGCCAGCCACGGGAAGTATTCCCACGGCAGCGGCACCAGCCCGACCATCGCTCCCAGCGGCGAGAACGGGATGTAGATGCCCAGGCACATGACCAGGCCGGTGGCCAGGATCACCGGCAGCGCCGCGGTGCTCTGGAAGAACGGCACCTTGCGGGTGCGCAGCATGTGCACCACCAGCGTTTGTGACAGCAGCCCCTCGATGAACCATCCGGACTGGAACAGCGCCTGCATTTCCACGCTGTTGGCGGCGAACACGTACCACATCAGGGCGAAGGTGGTGATGTCGAAGATTGATGAAGTAGGGCCGATCCACAGCATGAAACGGCCGATGTTGCGGGCATCCCACTTGCGTGGCTCGCGCAGGAACTCCTTGTCCATGCGGTCCCACGGCAGCGACAGCTGGGAGAAGTCGTACATCAGGTTCTGCAGCAGCAGGTGGATCGCCAGCATCGGCATGAACGGGATGAACGCGCTGGCCACCAGCACCGAGAACACGTTGCCGAAGTTGGAGCTGGCGGTCATGCACAGGTACTTCATGATGTTGCCGAAGGTTTCACGGCCCTTGAGCACGCCTTCTTCCAGCACCATCAGGCTCTTTTCCAGGAGGATGATGTCGGCTGACTCCTTGGCGATGTCGGTGCCGCTGTCCACCGAGATGCCCACGTCGGCATCGCGCAGCGCCGGGGCGTCGTTGATGCCGTCGCCGAGGAAGCCCACGGTGTGGCCGTTGGCCTGCAGCGCCTTGAGCACCCGCGATTTCTGCAGCGGGGTGAGCTTGGCGAACACCGTGCGTTCTTCGGCCAGCGCCTTGAGCTGGGGATCGTCCAGACGCTCGATATCCTGGCCAAGCAGCGGCTGGCCCGGTTCCAGGCCGACTTCACGGCAGACCTTGCAGGTGACCACCGGGTTGTCGCCGGTCAGCACCTTCACCTTCACCCCCATCTCGCGCAGCGCGGCGATGGCCGGGCCGGCGGTTTCCTTGGGCGGGTCGAGGAAGGTCAGGAAGCCTTGGATCACCAGCTCGCGCTCGTCATCGGTGTGGTACTGGGGCTTGCCGGCGGCGGCCGGAATGTCGCGGGTGCCGACCAGCAGCACGCGGAAACCGTCCTGGTTGTAGGCGCTGGCGGTGGCCAGCAACTGCTGGCGTCGCCCGGCATCCAGGGCGACCCGCTGACCGCCTTCTTCCACGTGGGTGGCGATGGCCAGCATTTCCTCGACGGCGCCCTTGCTCACCAGCAAGTGATTGCCCAGGGCATCCTTGACGATCACCGACAGACGCCGGCGGATGAAGTCGAAGGGCAGCTCGTCGACCTTGGCGTAGGCATAGGGGGGCTGGAAGCCCTGGTCTTCGCCGGCGAAACGCAGCACGGCCTGGTCCATCAGGTTCTTCACGCCGCTCTGGTGGTGGCTGTTGAGCCAGGCCAGCTCGAGCAGGCGCGGGTCCTTGTGGCCGCTGGCGTCGACGTGGTGCTCGAGGATGATGCGGTCCTGGGTCAGGGTGCCGGTCTTGTCGGTGCATAGCACATCCATCGAGCCGAAGTTCTGAATGGCGTTGAGGCGTTTGACCACCACCTTGCGCCGGGCCATGGCCACGGCGCCCTTGGCCAGGTTGGCGCTGACGATCATCGGCAGCATTTCCGGGGTCAGGCCAACGGCCACGGCCAGGGCGAACAGGAAGGCGTCGCTCCAGTCGCCCTTGACCACGCCGTTGAGCATGAACACCACCGGCACCATCACCAGCATGAAGCGGATCAACAGGCGGCTGACGCTGTTCACCCCACGGTCGAAGGCGGTTTGGCTGCGCGAGCCGACGATGGCCTTGGCCAGCGAACCGAAATAGGTGCGCTTGCCGGTGGCCACCACCACGGCGCGGGCGCGGCCGCTAACCACATTGGTGCCCATGAAGCCGATGTTGGGCAGATCCAGCAGGCCGCTTTCATCGTTGGCACTGTCGGCGGCGGACTTCTGTGCGACGTGGCCGAGGGTGTCGTACTTTTCCACCGGCAGCGCTTCGCCGGTGAGCACCGCCTGGCTGATGAACAGGTCGCGGGACTCGATGAGGCGAATATCGGCGGGGATCATGTCGCCGGCGGCCAGTTGCACGATATCGCCGACCACCAGTTCGCTCATCGGCACTTCGCGCAGGCGCGCCGGCTGGTCGTGGCGCTCGCGGCGCAGCACGGTGGCGGTGGTACGGACCATGGCCTTGAGCGCATCGGCGGCCTTGCCCGAGCGGTACTCCTGCCAGAAGCGCAGCAGGCTGCTGAGGCTGACCATGGTCATGATGATGATGACTTTGGTCAGGTCCGCTTCTTCCAGGTCGCCGGCGCGTAGCGGCAACCAATAATCGGTGACGAAGCTGATGCCGGCGAGGGTGAGCAGCACATAGATGAAGGGGTTGTGCAGGGCCTTGAGCAGTTGCACCAGGGCCGGTTGCGGCTTGTCATGGGCAACCTGGTTGGCGCCATCGCGCTGCAGGCGCTTGGCGGCTTCGTGCTCGGTCAGGCCAAGCTCGCTGGCGTCGAGGTTGGCCAGGGTCACGGCCAGGCCGTTGCGTGCCTCACGGGCGGCGCGCATGGACAGGCGGGCATCGTCGCTGGCTTTGCTGTGGGTGTTGCGGTCTTTAACGGTCATTTGGCTGTGCTCCTGCCGCAGGAGGCGGCACGACACACAGTCGACTCACGGTAGGGAAGGTGAGTGAACGTGTCCCGTGTCGCAATGATTCAAACAATGAAAAACGTGATTTTTCCGACGTTTACGTGTTCGCTGGCGAATGCCGGAAATAAGATCGGCAGCGAACTTTCTACTGGCTGATTCCATGGTCGGTTAATGCCTTTGTTAAAAGGTGGGCAATAGAATTCCAACAAACTTTAATTGCTTAAAGTTCGGAAGTTTCTGACGATTTAAATAGTGTCAGTTCAGCGAGCGGACAGCATCGCGCGCATCACTGCAGGCAGCAACGGGCGCGCTATCGACTGGGTGGTTCCAGGGACGAGGGCAGGGCCCAGCCGAGGACAGGACGGTATGGGGCCTTGTACGTACAGGCGCACAGGCGAGGGATGGCGATATCGAGGTTCATGAGCTTGCCTCCGACCGGGCGGGCACCCGGGGCGGCAAGCTACGGCGGAGCAACAGGCTCTGGCGCGGCTTGCCCGACCTAGGGGCGGGCCCGGAGTTCCGGTTCAAGTGCCTGGCGGCCAACGGCTACCAGACAGCGACTAGATACTGTGTCCATTGAATTCTTCGTGAGTTGAAATAAAGGCCCGCTTTTCGGGGCGGGTGAACTTTATGCAAAGCATAGCGGGGAAGTCAACCGGGAAGGCGTAACTTAAATAAGTTTCATCTGTAGGGAAGTGAATTAATGCAATGCACTGCGCAAGTGCTATCGCGGGGCAAGCCCGCTCCTACAGGTTGGCGTAGTACCTGTAGGAGCGGCTTTAGCCGCGAACACCGGCGAAGCCGGTGCCATCCACCGCGTCGCTTGCTTCGCGGCTGAAGCCGCTCCCACAGGGTGCGTGGCTCCTGCCGGGTCAAGGCAGAAGCGGGCATTTGATCAGGCCTTGGCGCCCAGGATGATGTGCGAGGCCTTGATCAACGCAGTAGCCTTCGCGCCAGGCTTGAGGCCAAGGTCCTGTACCGCTTCGCGGGTGACGATGGCATACACCTCGGTGCCGCCCGACAGCTTCAGCACCACCTCGGCATTCACCGCGCCGTCGCCGACCCGCACTACTTCGCCTTCCAGGCTGTTGCGCGCAGACAGCTTGTAGCCGGCGGCATCGGTCATCAGCACCACCCAAGGCGCCTTGACCAGCGCCACGGCCTGCTTGCCGACATTGATGTTGAGGTTGTGCAGGCTGGCCATGGTGACCACCGCTACCAGCTTCTCGCCACCGGCGAGGGTCAGTTCGACCTCGGCGTTGACCGCACCTGGCTTGATATCGCTGACCGAACCTTCAAAGACATTACGGGCACTGACTTTCATGGCAAACACTCCGTGTATCGATTGTTATTCTGCGGTGGGCGGTGCCATCCGGGTTTCCAGATCGGCGACTTGCTTTTCCAGCGCCTCAAGACGGGCACGGGTACGGGCCAGCACCACCATCTGGCTGTCGAACTCTTCGCGGCTGACCAGGTCGAGCTTGCTGAAGGCACCCTGCATCAACACCTTGAACTGGCTCTCGAGCTCGGCGCGGGGTTGTGCGGTGTCGCCGCTGAACAGGCGCGAGGCCTGGTCGCTCAGGGCGTCGAGAAAGGCTTTGGGGGCGAGCATGTCTGGCTATCCGCTGATCAGTGAAAGGCCAGGAGTGTAGCACGCCGCCAACGACCACCTGCGCTGCACGCTTTTCGCGCAGGGCGGCCAAAGGTCGCGCACCGAAGTTGTGCAGCTTTTCCCTGCTGGCAACTGGCCAATCCGCCCCTTTTCGCGCAAGTCGCTGTTTTTGGAAGCTTTGCCTGAGCTGGCAAGGTTTCTGCAAAGACCTTGGCGAGCCATGCACTGATGCGAGCCGTCGTGACCAGGCAGTGCCAGGCTCACCGAGGCCCTTGTTTTCGCCGTGATGCGTTTCAGCGCGGAGCAGGGCGCCGACGACGCGTTACAAAGCCAGGCGCTGCGCTTAGACTTGAGACGGGTTTGTTTTCCTGGGGCAAGTCCACCAAATCGGGAGAGAGTTTCATGAAGCTAGTCACTGCCATCATCAAGCCGTTCAAGCTGGACGACGTGCGCGAGTCGCTGTCGGAAATCGGCGTGCAGGGCATCACCGTGACCGAAGTCAAAGGCTTCGGCCGGCAGAAGGGGCACACCGAGTTGTACCGCGGCGCCGAATACGTGGTCGACTTCCTGCCCAAGGTGAAGATCGACGTCGCCATCGACGACAAGGACCTGGACCGCGTGATCGAAGCCATCACCAAGGCCGCCAACACCGGCAAGATCGGCGACGGCAAGATCTTCGTGGTCAATCTGGAGCAGGCGATCCGCATCCGTACCGGCGAAACCGATACCGACGCGATCTAAGCCGCAACAAAAGCCTCACCAAACCCAACGCCCCAGGAGAAAACAACATGACTCTGCGCAAGATCGCAGGGCTAGGAGCCCTATTGTCCCTCGTAATGCCAGGGCTGGCCCTGGCCGAGGAAACGGCCGCCCCGGTGCTCAACTCGGGCGACACCGCCTGGATGCTCACCTCGACGGCGCTGGTCCTGTTCATGACCATCCCGGGCCTGGCCCTGTTCTACGGCGGCATGGTGCGCTCGAAGAACGTGCTGTCGGTGATGATGCAGTGCTTCGCCATCACCGGGCTGATCAGCATCCTGTGGGTCATCTACGGCTACAGCCTCGCCTTCGATACCGCCGGTATGGAAAAGGGCGTGCTCAACTTCAATTCCTTCATCGGTGGCTTCTCCAAGGCCTTCCTCAGCGGCGTCACGCCGTCGGGCCTGACCTCCGCCACCGCGCTGTTCCCCGAAGCGGTGTTCATTACCTTCCAGATGACCTTCGCCATCATCACCCCGGCGCTGATCGTCGGTGCCTTCGCCGAACGCATGAAGTTCTCGGCCATGCTGATCTTCATGGGCGTGTGGTTCACCCTAGTCTATGCGCCGATCGCGCACATGGTCTGGAGTGGCGACGGCGCGCTGATGTGGGACTGGGGCGTGCTGGACTTCGCCGGTGGCACCGTGGTGCACATCAACGCCGGTATCGCCGGCCTGGTCTGCTGCCTGGTGTTGGGCAAGCGCAAGGGTTATCCGACCACGCCGATGGCCCCGCACAACCTGGGCTATACCCTGATGGGCGCGGCCATGCTGTGGATCGGCTGGTTCGGCTTCAACGCCGGTTCCGCCGCCGCGGCCAACGGCACTGCCGGCATGGCCATGCTGGTGACCCAGATCGCCACCGCCGCCGCCGCCCTGGGCTGGATGTTCGCCGAGTGGATCTTCCACGGCAAACCCAGCGCCCTGGGCATTGCCTCGGGCGTGGTCGCGGGCCTGGTGGCCATCACCCCGGCCGCCGGCACGGTTGGCCCGATGGGCGCGCTGGTGATCGGCCTGGTATCCGGCATCGTCTGCTACTTCTGCGCCACCAGCCTCAAGCGCAAGCTGGGTTATGACGACTCCCTTGATGCCTTCGGCGTACACGGCATCGGCGGCATCATCGGCGCCCTGCTCACCGGCGTGTTCGCCGCGCCTGCCCTGGGTGGCTTCGGCGCGGTGACCGACATCGCCGCGCAGTTCTGGATCCAGGCCAAGGGCGTGATCTTTACCGTGGTCTACACCGCCATCGTCACCTACGTGATCCTCAAGGTGCTCGACCTGGTGATGGGGCTGCGGGTCAGTGAAGAAGAAGAGTCGGTTGGCCTCGACCTGGCGCAACACAACGAGCGCGGCTACAACCTGTAACCGCCCCGTGGGAAAACTTGCCCGGTTCGCCGGGCATTTTTTTGCCTGTAGTTTGGTGCTTGGCGGCGGGCAAACGGTTTCGCGGTCCTGTTCGCGACCTGGGCCGAAAACTTACAAGTCATTGGGCGTTTCTGGTGCTTTGCTTTTTTCGCGAGCGCGCTAGAATGCGCGCCGAAGAGTGAAGGACGAGTAGTCCACACACTTCGCCACCCTTTGCTAGGCTTGCCAATAGCCTGTGGCCAGCAAGGGTCAAACACGATTTCGTCAGGCCTTGCCAGGAGCGGGGCCTGCAGGGTGCCGGGTCCCTCACCAGGGGGCGGACATCCAGGGCAGTGGCCAACCCACGGCCAGTTGAATTTTCACTGGTGGCTGCCGGTCTACGGCTGCGCCGGTCTATAACTAACCTGCTTTTCGCAAGTCATGAGGTAGAACATGAGCGACGACGATCTGGAAAATGATGACCTCGAAGTAGGCGACGAAGACGAGGGTGATGAAGGCCTGGAAGCTGCGGCTGACGACGGCGCGGAAGACTCCGGCGACGACGACAGCAGCCCGGCGCCTGCGGCCAAGGGCAAATCCAAGGCGGCGGTCTCGGTAGACGAGATGCCGAGCATGGAAGCCAAGCAGAAAGAGCGCGATGCGCTGGCCAAGGCGATGGAAGAATTCCTGTCGCGCGGTGGCAAGGTGCAGGAAGTGGAGGCCAACGTGGTCGCCGATCCGCCCAAGAAGCCGGACAACAAGTACGGCAGCCGCCCTATCTGAGTGGTTGAATGCAAAAAAGCCCGCCGTCGCTGCGGGCTTTTTTGTGCCTGTCAGGTTGGCAAGGCCGCTCCTACAGGGATGGTGCACTGCCTGAAGATGTGGGATGGGGAATATGAAGTAGGTCAGCGCCAGCGCGCGAGCACGTCGGGCAACTGCGACAGCCGCTGGATCTCGGCATCCGGCGCCGTTTCACCGCTCCAGGGCTTGTGCTGCGGGTTGAACCACACCGCGCGCAACCCGGCGCGCTGGGCGCCGGCGATGTCGTCGCCCGGGTGGTCGCCGACGTGCACCGCCGCCGCCGCGTCCGCCTCACCCCGTTTCAGCGCCTCCATGAACGGCGCCGGGTCGGGCTTGCCAATCCCCAGGTCCTCGGCACACAGCGCGAACTTGAAGTAGTCCGACAAGCCGAGCCTGCGTACATCGGCATTGCCATTGGTGACCACGCCAAGGGTGTAGTGATGGCGCAGGATTTCCAGCACCGGCTGCACTTCGGGGAACACCTCCACCTGGTGCCGGGCATGCAGGAATACCTCGAAGCCTTCGTTGGCCAGCTCCAGGGCGTGCTTCTCGCTGTAACCGACCTCTTCCAGGGCATGGAACAGTACGCGCCGGCGCAGCGCGCTGATGCGGTGCTTGAGGCCTGGTTCGGCCTGTACCAGGCGCTCGCGGATGGCGAACAGGTGCTCCACCGGCACGCCGCCGAGGATCGGCGCGTTGGCTTCGAGCCAGTCGCGCAGCACGACTTCGGCGCTGGCGATGACCGGCGCGGTGTCCCACAAGGTGTCGTCGAGGTCGAAGGTGATCAGCTTGATGCTCATGAGTCCGTGCCCTTGCTGCGTTTGGCCCGTGGATGGGCGCTGTCGTACACCGCCGCCAGGTGCTGGAAGTCCAGGTGGGTGTAGATCTGCGTGGTGCTGATGTCGGCATGGCCGAGCATCTCCTGCACCGCGCGCAGGTCCTGGGACGATTCCAGCAGGTGGCTGGCGAAGGAATGGCGAAGCATGTGCGGGTGCAGGTGCTGGCCTAGCTCGCGCTCGCCGGCGGTCTTGACCCGCATCTGGATGGCGCGGGGGCTCAGGCGCTTGCCCTGGCGGGTGATGAACACCGCGTCGTCCAGCGGGCCGCCGATGCCGCGCAGGCGCAGCCAGGCCTGCAACGCCTCGCGGGCCTTGCGCCCGACCGGCAGCACGCGGCTCTTGCCACCCTTGCCGAGCACCTGCACCAGGCCGGCGGCCAGGTCCAGCTGGGCAAGGTCGAGGCCGGTCAGCTCCGACAGGCGCAGGCCGGATGAGTAGAACAATTCGAGGATGGCCTGGTCGCGGCGGGCGATGAAATCATCGTCGACGCCGCCGTCGAGCAGTTGCAGGGCGCGGTCGGTGTCCAGTGCCTTGGGCAGGCGCCGCTCGCCCTTGGGCGGCGTCAGGCCGTTGGCCGGGTCGTGCTGGCACAAGCCTTCGCGGTTGAGGTAGCGGTACAGGCCGCGCACCGCCGAGAGCAGGCGCGCCAGGCTGCGCGACGACTGGCCGTGATGGTGCTGGCGCGCCACCAGCTGACGCAGCTGCTGGACTTGCAGCCCGGCCCAGCCGGCGATGCCTTGGGCATTGCAGAACTCGATGACCTTATCAAGGTCGCGGCGGTAGGCCAGCAGGGTGTGCTCGGACACCTGGCGCTCGTTGCGCAGGTGCGCGCAATAAGCTTCCAGCTGGCGTTCCATCAGCGCACCGAGCGCAAGGTCTGGGTGAAGCGTGGGACCACGCGGCCGAGCACTTCGGCAATGTAACTGAGGAACAGGGTGCCGACGCTGCTCTTGTAGTGCTGTGGGTCGCGGCTGCCGATCGCCAGCACGCCATGCAGGCCCTGGTACTCCAGGGTGGCCACGGCGCTGGAGCCGACCTCCTTGTGCTGCGCCTCACCGAACAGGAAGGCCAGCTCATGCTCGCGCAGGCTGCCGCTGGTGGTCTTGCCTCCGGCGATCAGGCCGCCGATCGCTTGTTGCGCCTCGGCTCCGGACACCCAACGGCCGACCGGCGCGGCGTTTTCACCGAACAGTATCAGGCTGACGAAGGGCACCTGGAACTCCTGACGGAGGCTGTCCTCGACCGCCATCACCACTTCTTCCAGGCTGTTGGCATCCAGCAGGTCGAGGATCAGCCGGCGGGTCTTGTCGAACAGCCGGTCGTTGTCGCGGGCCACGTCCATCAGTTGCGACAGGCGATGGCGCATCTCGATGTTGCGGTCGCGCAGCAGCTTGAGCTGGCGCTCCACCAGCGACACGCTGTCGCCGCGCTGGTGGGGAATGCGCTGCTCGACCAGCAGTTCGTCGTGCTCGGCGAAGAACGTCGGGTGGGCGCGCAGGTAGGCGACCACGGTGTCGACGTCGAGCTCGGGTGTAGCGGTAGGCTGATCGGTCATGGCGGATACTCGCTTAGAGACGAACTTGTCCTTCGAATACGCGTACGGCTGGGCCGGTCATCAACACCGGCTTGCCGGGGCCGGCCCATTCGATGCTCAGGCGCCCGCCCGGCAGGTCGATGGTCACCGGCGAATCCATCCAGCCTTGGCTGATGGCCGCTACGGCAGCGGCGCAGGCGCCGGTGCCGCAGGCCAGGGTCTCGCCGGCGCCACGCTCCCAGACCCGCAGGTTGGCGCGGTGGCGGTCGATGACCTGGATGAAACCCGCGTTGACCCGCTGCGGGAAGCGCGGGTGATGTTCGATCCTCGGTCCCAGCTCGTGCACCGGCGCGCTACGCACGTCATCGACGCGCAGCACCGAATGCGGGTTGCCCATGGACACGGCGGCAATCTGGTGCACTTTGCCATCGACTTCGAGCGGGTAGCTCAGCGCCTGCTCATCGGCGATGAACGGGATCTCGGCGGGCACGAAACGTGGCGGCCCCATGTCGACGCAGACTTGGCCATCGTTGCGCACGTCCAGTTCGATGATGCCGCCCTTGGTCTCGACGCGGATGCGTTTCTTCGCGGTCAGGCGCTTGTCCAGCACGAAGCGGGCAAAGCAGCGCGCGCCGTTGCCGCATTGCTCGACCTCGGAACCGTCGGCGTTGAAGATCCGGTAGCGAAAGTCCACCTCCGGGTTGTTCGGCGCCTCGACGATCAGCAACTGGTCGAAGCCGATGCCGGTGTTGCGATCGCCCCATTGCTTGGCGTGCTTGGGTTGGATATGCGCGTGCTGGCTGACCAGGTCGAGGACCATGAAGTCGTTACCCAGCCCATGCATCTTGGTAAAGCGCAGCAACATGGGCTTACTCCGGCAGCAGGCTTTCGCCGGCGAACAGTTCGGGGATGGTTTCGCGGCGACGCACCTCGAAGGCCTGGTCGCCATCGACCAGTACTTCGGCGCAACGGCCACGGGTGTTGTAGTTGGAGCTCATGACGAAACCATAGGCGCCCGCGGAGCGCACGGCCAGCAGGTCACCTTCGGCGAGGTCGAGCATGCGGTCCTTGGCGAGGAAGTCGCCGGTCTCGCAGATCGGCCCGACCAGGTCGTAGGCCCGGCCTTCACCGTCGCGCGGCGTGACCGCGCTGACGTCCATCCAGGCCTGGTACAGGGCCGGGCGGATCAGGTCGTTCATCGCCGCGTCAATGACGGCGAAGTCCTTGTGCTCGGTGTGCTTGAGGTATTCCACGCGGGTCAGCAGCACGCCACCGTTGGCGACGATGTAGCGGCCTGGCTCGAACACCAGAGCCAGTTCGCGGCTGCCGACACGTTCACGAATGGCTTTGATGTAGTCGGCCAGTACCGGCGGCTGCTCGTCTCGGTAGCGCACGCCGACACCGCCGCCGAGGTCGAGATGGCGCAGGTGGATGCCGCACTCGGCCAGGCGGTCGACCAGCACCAGCAGGCGGTCGAGGGCGTCGAGGAAGGGCTCGACGCTGGTCAGTTGCGAACCGATATGGCAATCAACGCCGACTACATCCAGATTCGGCAACTGCGCGGCGCGCACGTACAGGGTCTCGGCGTCGGCGATGGCAATGCCGAACTTGTTCTCTTTGAGGCCGGTGGAAATGTACGGATGAGTGCCGGCATCGACATCCGGATTCACCCGCAGCGACACCGGGGCCACTTTGCCCAGCTCGGCCGCCACGGCTTGCAGGCGCTCGAGCTCGTCGGCGGATTCGACATTGAAGCAGTGCACGCCGACTTCCAGGGCGCGGCGCATGTCGGCGCGGGTCTTGCCAACCCCGGAAAACACCACGCGATCGGCGCGGCCACCGGCGGCCAGCACGCGCTCCAGTTCACCGCCGGAGACAATGTCGAAGCCCGCTCCCAGGCGCGCCAGCAGGTTCAGCACGCCCAGGTTGGAGTTGGCCTTGACCGCGAAGCACACCAGATGCTCGACCCCTTGCAGGGCCTCGGTGTAGCTGCGGTACTGGGCCTCGATATGAGCGCGCGAATACACATAGGTGGGGGTGCCGAAACGTTCGGCGAGCGCCGTCAGGGCTACCCCTTCCGCGAACAGCTCGCCGTCGCGGTAGATGAATGCATCCATGGGATTTCCTTACTGAGCGGGCGACGGCTCAGCCTGCTCTTGCGGCTCCAGGTCCTGTTGCTGCTGCACAGGCTGGGCCCGCTGGTGCTGGTGCGACGACGACTTGCGTGGGCCTTTGCCGTCCTTGCCGTCTTCGGGCAGGTACAGAGGGCCTTTCTGACCGCAGGCGGAAACGAGGCAGGCGACCGCGACCAGCGCCGCGAGAGAGGAAATCAGGCGTTTCATGGGTGAAATCCTTGGAAATATGCAGTATTGCGGCCGAGTATACCGAGCGACCACCTGATTGCCTATGCAAGTGCCGACCCGCCTGGCGGGCTATCGTTCGGGTTGCCGGGCGGGTAGAGCCGCTGCCTTGGTAGGAGCGGGTATACCCGCGAAAGGACTCGTGCAGGCATCCGCTAGTCTTTGCATTCAGCGGCTGGCGCCCGTATCTTCCCCGGCTTGCCTGTAATGCAGCCAATTTTCGAGGTTCTTGCAATGAGTTTGAGCGAAGCGCGTTTCCACGATCTGGTCGACGCGACCCAACAGGCCCTGGAAGACCTGTTCGACGAGAGCGGCATGGACCTGGACATGGAGAACTCCGCCGGGGTGCTGACCGTCAAGTTCGACAACGGCAGCCAGCTGATCTTCAGCCGCCAGGAGCCGCTGCGCCAGCTGTGGCTGGCCGACCGGTCCGGCGGCTTCCACTTCGACTACGACGAAGAAAGCGGCAAGTGGGTGTGCGAGAAGAGCGAAGAGTTGCTCGGCGAGATGCTCGAGCGCATCGTCTGGGAGCGGGCCGGCGAGAAGCTGGATTTCGACGAGATCTGAGATGAGCGTCCAGCCACGGCCAGCGAAGCCGCTCTACAGTAATGTCAGCCCCGCGGTGCCATCACCTTGTATCAATGTGTGTCGGTTGGATGAGCACAAGGTGTGCACCGGTTGCCATCGCCACGTCGAGCATATTCGCGAGTGGCGCTCGGCGGACGATGCGCGGCGCCGGCAAATCTGCCACGAGGCGCTGGCCTTGAGAGTCCGGATGCAGCGATAGCCCCAGCGAAGGTGTGGGCTTGAGTATTTGCCCGGCTGTGGTAGTGTCAGGTTCTGCGTCACTGACGCCAAACGCTTTTTGCAAACCCCGCCCTTGGGCGGGGTTTTGCTTTATCTGCCTGTGGAAAACCGCTGGTTCAAAGGAGTCTGACTGGATCATGAGCACCAAGCCTTCCCTCATCCTCACCCGCTTGGACGTGCAGCGTCTGGAGCGCCTGCTCGACAGCCTCGATGAAAGCACCCCGGGTGTGCTCGCCCTGCAGGACGAGTTGGACCGTGCCGAACAGGTGGTCGGTCACGAGGAGGTGCCCGCTGGTGTGGTGACCATGAACTCCCGCGTGCACTGCCGCGAGATCGCCAGTGGCAAGGACTACCACCTGACCCTGGTTTACCCGAAGGATGCCGGGCCGGAAGGCAATGTCTCGATCCTCGCGCCGATTGGCTGCGCGCTGCTGGGCCTGTCGGTGGGCGACCAGATCGACTGGCCGGCTCCGGGTGGCAAGACCCTCAAGCTTGAGCTGCTGGCGGTTGAATACCAACCGGAGGCGGCGGGCGACTTCGACCTCTGAGGTGTGGACACGGCTCCATGGACCTAGCCGAGCGCCCGCTTGTGCTGGTCCTTGGCAAGTGTGTAATTGGCATGGATGCAGTTATCGACGATACGGCTGCGTAGCGACCAGTCCGTGTTGATGATCCGGAAGTTCTGGATGTAGCTGTTGATGTCCTTGGACTCGAACCATGCGTCAATCTTGTCGCTGAAGTCGTCCGGGGTGAAAAACAGCTTGTTGTACTTGGCGCATTGGATCGAACTCAGGGGCAGGCGACGCTGCTGTTTCCGCTTCTGCGCCCATTCGTCCATGAACGCCTTCAGTTTCGTGGTGCTGGGGGTGTTGCTACCGATCCAGCCATGTGCAACGCCCCGCCAGTATCGGTCGGATGACGGCCCGTTGTAGGCAATGACCACCGTCTTGCCTGGGCGTTGCTGCCACAGTTGATCCAACGTTAGGTCGCGCAGGTTGTAGTCGATCATTCGTTTATTCAGGTGCTTTTCGAGCAGTTCCTGCAGGCGGCTGTGCTCCTCGTTACTGAATCCATCGAACTGATGTAAGTCGAGGATGACGATTTCCTTGGCATTGGCCGGGTTCCGGTAGAACGTCTCCAAGGCCATGACCACATCGCCCAGCACCGTGCGCCCCGAGGACTTCAGGTGGTACAGCTGGTAGCGTTCTGGCTGATCGGGACGAAATGACCGGTGTGCTTGCACGCGCAGGTCCAGTACGCGGATGCCGCCACGCAGTTGGGCGAGGCAGGGGACGTCCTGGGTGACTTCTTGGCGAAAGTTGTAGTTCGGTGCTTGCTTGTCCATGCCGGAGTCGTGGCTACCCGGCAAAATCAGTTGGTCGATGCGCAGGCGTCCCAGCTCAGGGTGCTTGCCCATCCAGTTTTCATTGCTCATGTTGCGCGTCTCATCAGGTGGGGAGCGCGCAGCATGCTTCCTACAAATCAGCTCCAGGCAGCCGGAAGCAGTTCCTAAAGGGCAGCCCTTTCAAGGTCTTTGCGTTTTTTCGGATGTGGCCGCTTCAATTCAAGATTGCCGGGGCTGCGTTGCAGCCCTTTCGCGACACAAGGCCGCTCCTACAGGACGGCACGGTCACCTGTAGGAGCGGCCTTGCCGAGGCGTCGGACCGGTCGGAAAGGGTCGCAAAGCGACCCCGGCGAGTCTAAGTCGGACGCCAATTCTCAACACCTTGAAAGGGCTGTTCCTAAAGGGGAAACAGCCTCAGGGCTCCAGAATGGCCTGCAACTGTTCCAGGCCATCGTTGAGCGCCTGCTCCAGCTGGCTCTTGTAGCGCAGGTAGAGGCTGGTCGAACCTTGTTCGTCGCCCAGCAGCTCGGATAGGTCCAGGTCGGTGATGTAGCCGCGGTAGCTGCCGGCGCCCCGGCGCTGGCGCAGGATCTGCTGTGCGACGACCGCATACAGTTGCTCGCCGTGCTCCAGCTGGGAAAACTCCTGCTGGTCGCAGTACAGCGTAACGTGCACTTCATCGCCCACGCCGGCCTGGAGGATTGCCTGGACCTCGTAGTAGGGCTGGTTGTGACTATCGATGGGTGCCTGACGAGGCTCGATGACACGGGCCTTGCCAGCACCCGACGGCAGCAGCTGGCTGTAGCATGGCTCCAGCGTGGCCTGTGGCAGGCTGTCCAGCGGCAACTGGGTATCACGGCGTGTCAGCATGGAGTGCAGGAACCGCTGCAGCGGCAGCAGCAAATGGCGTTCATCCTGTAGTGGCAGGCGCTGTTGCCACAGGGCATTGTGTTCATCGAGCACATACAGGTCGGCCCAGCCGTCGAGCAGGCGGTAGAACACTTGGATGGCGTGCGCCTGGCCTTGGGCCAGGACCAGAGGCAAGTCGCCATCTTGCAGGGCGTTACCATCCAGGTGCAGCGGGCTGTAGTGGTCACGTTCCTCGCCAAGCGCGGCCAGGATCTGCTCGTGGTGCTCGAAGGTGGCGAGGGTGACCTGGCCGGGATGCAGCTCCAGCACATGGGTGTGCTGGGCCACCTGTAGCAGGTAGCGATGGTCGAGTTGCTGGTCGAGCAGCAGTTGCGCGGTGTCGAAGATTTCCTCGACGCGCTGGCTGATAGCCTGGGCACGGTTGTGGCAGTAGCAGCGCACCCGCACGCGTGGGCGGTGGCTGCGCTGGCCGAGACTATTGAGGAAATCGCGCAGGCAGCGTACCAGCGCATGTTCGCCGTCGTAGCGTTGGACCAGCACTTCGTTCCAGCTGTTCAGGGTGATCTGGTCGAGGGTCAGCACCAGGTTCTCGCGCACCCCGGCGTAGCTCAGCGAATCGGTGCGCTCGGTGGTCATCAGGATGTTCAGGTCGCGGTGGTGACGCAGCGGGTCGACCGCGACGTTGACCAACAACAGCACTTCATCGGCCATGCTCGGCTGCAGCAGCCGGACTTCGCTGACCGTGTCCAGGGGCAGGGGGATGCCTTGTTGCAGGGCACCGAGCAGGTTGAACAGCTCGAATTCGCTCAGATCGCTGACGCCGGGGTGCAGGGCGATGCGTGTACTGCTGTCGATCACCCCGTTGCGGTGTGCCCAGGTGAGCAGTTCGAGCAGTTCGCGGCAGCGCTTGATCGGGCTGAAGTGTTCCCATTCGTGGACGCCCAGGTTGCCGTTGTACAGCCCCCAGTGGTGGCTGCCAGGCTCTTTGCGATTGGGGGACTGGACCAAGGTCAGGGTGTCTTCGGCCAGGTCCGGGGCGATACCCGGATTGATCACTTCGATCTTGCCGGCCCGGCGTTCGAAGGCTGCATAAAGGCGCCGCCCGAGCACGTTGAGGTCGCGTTGGTCCGCCCGGCTGTCGGCTCGCTCCTGGCGGGCGAACTGGGTGAGGAAGCGGTAGCTGTGGTTGAGTTCGGCCACCAGCTCGCGGCGCTCCACCGCCACCTGGCGTACCTTCCATTGGCCCCGGCTGTCGAGCAGGGCCAACTGGCGCTCGTCCCAGCCCCACTCCGCGGCCAGGCGTGCCAGCAGCTGGCGTTGCCAGCCGTTGCTGCGGCTGCGGTCGCTGAGTTTCTTGTTCACCTTCAGGTAGAGGCTGCGGCGCACCAGCTCCAGGCGCGCGGTTTCGCCGCGCTGTTGCAGGTAGCGCTCGATGCGCCGGTAGACCATGACATAAGGGTCCAGCTCATCAAGGTCGAGGTGATTGGCGAACACTGCCTGTTTGTAGTCCAGGCTCAGGCAGCGGGCGTTGGGGTGCTCGCTGGCGTAGACCTCGGTGAGCAACAGTTTGAGCAGTGATTTGTACGGCGAGTCGATGCCCTTGAACAGCTGCCACAGGCCGGCGCCGACGAACTCACCGGGGGGAATATGCGCCAGGTGACCGAGGTCGAGTCCATCCTGGGCACGGATGAAGCGCTTGGACAACAAGGTCTGGGTGTAGCCTTGGTAGTTGTGCTCCTGATAGACCGGCACCAGCCACCACAGTGGCGTGCGCCCGGCCAGCCAGATGGCGGTGCGGTAGAACTCATCGAGCAGCAGGTAGTGCTGGGTGGTGCCGCAGTCGTCCGAACTAAGCTGGCCGTCGCGCTCGCCTTGGACGAAGCCCTGGGGCTCGATCAGGAAAAAGTGCGCCTCGGCGCCGAGGCTGGCGGCCCAGGCCTCGAGCAACTGGCATTTGCGCCGCAGTTCGTCCAGGGCCTGTTCGTCCAGGTCGGGGGCATGGCACACCCACAGGTCCATGTCGCTCTGCTCGGCCTGGGCCAGGGAGCCCAGGCTGCCCATCAGGAACAGGCCGTGGATGGGCTGTGGCGGGTTGCCATGGCGGGCCTTGTAGGTGAACGAGCGGGTCAGGCGCTGGGCCTCGGCCAGCAGGTCGCTGTCGGGTTCGAAACCGGACACGCCGGCGGGGGTGGCGCCCGAGACATAGCCCGGCAGCAGTGGGTGGTTGACGTGGAAGAACAACGGCAACAGCGTCAGCACCTGCTGCTGACGCGTGGACAACCCCTCCATGGCTCGGTCAAGGCGGCCCTGGTTGATCTTGAGAAAGCGCGCACGCAGCTTGGACAGCTCCTTGCGGTCGATGCCTTGGTCGAGATCGGGGCGGATTTCATGGGGGTGGTTCATTGCGCACTCAGGCGGGCCGGGGGGAGCAATGGCGAGTTTAGCCTGAGTGGTGCGGTCGGATAAGGGGTTGATGGCTTTTTGACGCCAGATTTACAGCGTTCGTTTGCCGCCGTCGCGGAGCAAGCCCGCTCCCACTGGGCGTGAGGGCGGGCTCGGCGAAATCAGGCCGGCTGTGGCGTCTTGAGGATGCTCAGGAGTAACTGGACGCTTTCGGCGGCGTCATTGCCCAGGCTGGTGAGGTAGCCACCATCAGGTTGGTCGGTGAGCTCTTTGTCGTACAGGCGCTGGGCGGCGGCGATCAGGGCCGGGGAGGCGCTGCTGCCAACCTTGATGCCTTCCTGGTGGCTGTCCAGATTGAACAAGGCAAGCACTTCCAGTTCGGCGATCAGTTCCGGGGTGAAGGACATGGGCAACTCCTGACTTCGAGACAAGGATGGAAGTCAGGAGTGTAGACGGGCTTACTCGATGTCGCCTTGATCCGCCTCAGGTGGCAGCTCCGGCAGGGCGCGCAGCGCGGTTTCGTACCACTCGGTGTTGAACGGGCGGTCCTCGTCGAGCATGGCGTCGATCTCGATGGCCAGCACATGGGCCATGAGGTTGAGGATGTCTTCACGTTCGTAGCCGACCAGGCTCAGTTTGTTGAAGGTGGCCTTGGCCGCTGGGGGTTCACCGCTTTCGATCTGGTTCTCGATGGCCTGGGTGAGGGTCGACTCGGCGAAGGCCTCGTCGTCGTTGTCGATATCGGTGGGCTCGCTCATGGCGGTACTCCTGTGGTGAGGCGCACAGTGTGCCATGCCTGTCCCGGCAATGCCCGGCCATCGACGACACGCATGGCACTGGCCAGGGCCGGGCAACGGGGCTATAACAGCCGGGCCAACCCCACACGGCCCTGGAGGCTGCCTCACATGCTCAAGCTTCATGGATTCGCGGTCAGCAACTACTACAACATGGTCAAGCTGGCGCTGCTGGAAAAAGGATTGCCCTTCGAGGAGGTACCGTTCTTCGGCGGCCAGACACCCCAGGCCCTGGCGGTCAGCCCACGCGGCAAGGTACCGGTGCTGGAGACTGAGCAGGGTTTTATCAGCGAGACCGGGGTGATCCTCGACTACATCGAGCAGACCCAGCCAGGCAAGGCATTGCTGCCGGCCGACGCCTTCGGCCAGGCCAAGGTGCGCGAGCTGCTGCGGGAGATCGAGTTGTATATCGAGTTGCCGGCGCGAACCTGCTACGCCGAGGCGTTCTTCGGCGCGGCGGTGGAGCCGCTGATCAAGGAACGAGCGCGGGCGGACCTGCTGGCGGGCTTTGCCACCCTCAAGCGCAATGGGCGTTTCCAGCCCTTTGTGGCGGGTGAACAACTGACCATCGCCGACCTGATGTTCTGCTTCTCGGTCGACCTGGCCTGCGCGGTAGGCAAGAAGGTGCTGAACATCGACTTCCTGGCGGACTTTCCGCAAGCGAAGGCGCTGTTGCAGTTGTTGGGTGAGAACCCGCATATGGCGCGGATCGTGGCGGACAAGGACGCGGCGATGCCGGCGTTCGTCGAAATGATCAAGAGCAAGCGCTGAGATTTGAAAAGGGGGCTGCCTTGCAGCCCATTCGCGGGCAAGCCCGCTCCCACAGGGGATGTACACAATCCCTGTGGGAGCGGGTTTACCCGCGAACGAGGGCGCAGCCCCCGCGATATGGCTCAGCGCGAAGCGAGCAAGGCTTTGCCGCGAACAACAGCCGCACGTACTTGCGCCGGCGCGGTGCCGCCGATGTGGTTACGGGCGTTGACCGAACCTTCCAGGGTCAGCACCGCGAACACATCCTGCTCGATCTGGTCGCTGAACTGGCGCAGCTCGTCCAGGCTCATCTCGGCCAGGTCCTTGCCAGTGTCCACGCCATATTTCACCGCGTGGCCGACGATTTCGTGGCAATCGCGGAACGGCAGGCCACGACGCACCAGGTAGTCGGCGAGGTCAGTGGCGGTGGAGAAGCCGCGCAGGGCTGCTTCGCGCATGATGGCGTGCTTGGGCTTGATCGCCGGAATCATGTCGGCAAAGGCACGCAGCGAATCGCGCAAGGTGTCGGCGGCGTCGAACAGCGGCTCCTTGTCTTCCTGGTTGTCCTTGTTGTAGGCCAGCGGCTGGCCTTTCATCAGGGTCAGCAGGCCGGTCAGGGCGCCGAACACGCGGCCGCTCTTGCCGCGTACCAGCTCCGGTACATCCGGGTTCTTCTTCTGCGGCATGATCGAGCTGCCGGTGCAGAAGCGGTCGGGCAGGTCGATGAACTGGAACTGCGCGCTGGTCCACAGCACCAGCTCTTCGGAGAACCGCGACAGGTGCATCATCGCGATGCTCGCGGCGGCGCAGAATTCGATGGCGAAGTCACGGTCCGAAACGCCGTCCAGCGAGTTGCCAGCCACGGCTTCGAAGCCCAGCAGCTGGCAGGTCAGCTCGCGGTCGATCGGGTAGGTGGTGCCGGCCAGCGCGGCGCTGCCCAGGGGCATGCGGTTGGCGCGCTTGCGGCAGTCGACCAGGCGCTCGTAGTCGCGGCTGAGCATCTCGAACCAGGCCAGCAGGTGGTGGCCGAAGGTCACTGGCTGAGCGGTCTGCAGATGGGTGAAGCCGGGCATGATGGTCTCGGCTTCGCGCTCGGCCTGCTCCAGCAGGCCCTGCTGCAGGCGGGTGATCTCGGCCAGGATCAGGTCGATTTCGTCACGCAGCCACAGGCGGATATCGGTGGCCACCTGGTCATTGCGGCTGCGGCCGGTGTGCAGCTTCTTGCCAGTGATGCCGATGCGATCGGTCAGGCGCGCTTCGATGTTCATGTGCACGTCTTCGAGGTCGACGCGCCAGTCGAAGGTACCCGCCTCGATCTCGCCCTGGATGGTCTTCAGGCCGTCGATGATGGTGTCGCGCTCGGCGTCGCTGAGTACGCCGACCTGCGCCAGCATGGTGGCGTGGGCGATCGAACCCATGATGTCGTGGCGGTACAGGCGCTTGTCGAAGTCGACCGAGGCGGTGAAACGGGCGACGAAGGCGTCGACGGGCTCACTGAAGCGGCCGCCCCAGGACTGATTGGTCTTGTCGGTGCTCATGGATTCACTCGTTGAAGGCGTGAACGGGAAAAGTGCCGCGATCATAGCAGGGTTGCGCCTGCCGCCGCAGGGGGCGCTGGTCGTGAGAAACGTCCTAGGGCCGGGGGCGCGGCATATTCAACGATTGAACGGCAGTGTTCCACGGACCGTCTACAGTTGGACAGAGGACTGGCGGTGAATCTGCCGGCCCAGTGAATCTTTGGCCTTCGCACCGGTCTGTAGCGTGACCGCATTTCGGTCATCCCACACTTGTCTACGCTATACCCGTGCGAGACTCACTCAGGAATCCAGCGCAATTATGAATGTCCTGATCGTTGACGATGAACCCCTGGCCCGTGAGCGCCTGAGCCGGCTGCTTGGCGAGCTGGAGGGCTATACCGTGATGGAGCCCAGCGCCACCAACGGCGAGGAAGCCCTGGCCCTGATCGAAAGCCTCAAGCCCGATGTGGTGCTGCTGGATATCGGCATGCCGGGCCTCGATGGCCTGCAGGTCGCCGCCCGCCTGTGCGAGCGCGAAGCGCCGCCGGCGGTGGTGTTCTGCACCGGCGATGATGAATATGGCAGCCAGGCCTTCAAGGACAGCACGCTCAGCCATGTCGACAAGCCGATCCAGGCCCAGGCGCTGCGCGACGCCCTGCGCCGAGCCGAGAAACCCAATCGGGCGCAACTGGCGGCCTTGACCCGCCCGGCCGGTGACACCGGCGGTGGCCCGCGCAGCCATATCAGCGCCCGTACCCGCAAGGGCATCGAGCTGATTCCGCTGCCCCAGGTGATCTATTTCATTGCCGATCACAAGTACGTCACCTTGCGCCACGAGGCCGGCGAGGTGCTGCTCGATGAGCCGCTCAAGGCGCTGGAAGACGAATTCGGCGAGCGATTCGTGCGTATCCATCGCAACGCGCTGGTCGCCCGCGAGCGCATAGAGCGCCTGCAGCGCACGCCTTTAGGGCATTTCCAGCTTTATCTGAAGGGGCTCGACGGCGATGCCCTCACGGTCAGCCGACGGCATGTGGCTGGGGTGCGCAAGATGATGCAATCCCTGCACTGAGGGTGTGGTGGCGGGCTGGCCAAGGATCGTGTTTGCTGATCTGAATCTGCGGGAACACCGGGAGGAACTGTTATCATCGGCGGTATTTCCCTGGTTCGGTGCGTTCCATGTCCACTCGCGAAATCCGCATAGCCACCCGTAAAAGTGCCTTGGCCCTGTGGCAGGCCGAATATGTCAAAGCCCGCCTGGAGCAGGCCCATCCAGGTCTGCTGGTTACCCTGGTGCCCATGGTCAGCCGTGGTGACAAGCTGCTCGATGCGCCGCTGGCGAAGATCGGCGGCAAGGGGCTGTTCGTCAAGGAACTGGAAACCGCGCTGCTGGACAACGAGGCCGACATCGCCGTGCATTCGATGAAGGACGTGCCCATGGACTTCCCCGAGGGCCTGGGCCTGTACTGCATCTGCGAGCGCGAAGACCCGCGTGATGCGTTCGTCTCCAACACCTACGACAGCCTGGAGGCGCTGCCGGCCGGCAGCATCGTCGGCACCTCCAGCCTGCGTCGCCAGGCCCAACTGCTGGCCCGTCGCCCTGACCTCGAGATCCGCTTCCTGCGTGGCAACGTCAATACCCGCCTGGCCAAGCTCGATGCCGGCGAGTACGACGCCATCATCCTCGCCGCCGCTGGGCTGATTCGCCTCGGCTTCGAAGACCGTATCACCTCCAGCATCAGTGTCGACGACAGCCTGCCGGCCGGCGGCCAGGGCGCCGTGGGCATCGAGTGCCGCAGCGCCGACCGTGAAATTCACGCCCTGCTGGCGCCGCTGCACCACATCGACACTGCCGACCGCGTGGTGGCTGAGCGCGCCCTGAACAAGCGCCTGAATGGTGGTTGCCAGGTGCCGATTGCCTGTTACGCGGTGCTCGAAGGCGAGCAGCTGTGGCTGCGCGGCCTGGTCGGGCAACCGTCCGGTGGCACGCTGCTGGTGGCTGACGCCCGTGCGCCGCGTGGCGCTGCCGAAACCCTGGGCGTCCAGGTCGCCGAGGACTTGCTGGCCCAGGGGGCCGAGGCGATCCTCAAGGAAGTCTATGGCGAGGCCGGCCATCCGTGAGCCCCTGGCGCCTGTTGCTGACCCGCCCCGAAGAGGATTGCGCGGCACTGGCGCAGACCCTGGCAGAGGCGGGCATTGCCAGTGCGAGCCTGCCGTTGCTGGCGATCGAGGCCCTCGAGCAAGGCCCTGCGCAACGGCTTGGCCTGCAAGCCCTCGGCCAGGCGCGGGCGATTATCGTGGTGAGCAAGCCGGCAGCCCGCCTGTTGCTGGATGCCCTGGATCGCGCGGCTATCGCACCACCGCCTGCGGGCTGGTTCACGGTGGGGGAGGCCACGGCGCGGGTCCTGCAGGCGCGCGGACTATTGGTGACTTTCCCGGCCGTTGGTGACGACAGTGAAGCCTTGCTTTGCCTGCCTGCCTTGCGCGAGGCTGCTGGTTTTCCTGCTGCCCGTGTCGTGATCGTCCGAGGCGAGGGAGGTCGTGAACTGCTGGCCGAGCGTCTTGCCGAGCAAGGTGCTAGTGTCGATTATCTGGAACTGTATCGGCGCAGCCTGCCGCATTACCCGGCTGGCACCCTGGTGCAGCGTGTCGTAGGGGAACGCCTCAACGGCCTGGTGGTCAGCAGTGGGCAGGGGCTTGAACACCTGCACCAGTTGGCAGGCGCAGATTGGCCACGGCTGTCGTGCCTGCCGCTGTTCGTGCCCAGCCCGCGGGTGGCCGACCAGGCCCGCGCGCTGGGTGCGCGAGAGATTGTGGACTGCCGCGGCGCCAGTGCCGCGGCCTTGCTGGCAGCCGTGCAGCGAACCGCTGTACCTGCCCCTTAAGGCGCTAAGCTGCAGAGCGATGCGCACCCTGCAAAGGATGGATACGTGAGCGAAACTGTCTTGTCCCACACCGAACAGCCCAAGGCGCCCGAGACGCCAGAAACCACCACCGTCATGCCCGCCCGACGTTCCGGCAGCGGCCTGGCGCTGCTCGCGCTGCTGCTGGGCGCCGCCGGGGTCGCGGTTGGCGGCTGGGGCGTCTGGCAGGTACGGCAACTGCAAGGCAGCGAGCAAGGCCAGGGCGAGCATCTGCAGGCCCTCAACCAGCGCGCCGATGCCCTGCAGCAGCGCGAGCAGCAGCTCACAGCGCAATTGGCCAGCCTCCCGGCGGCCAGCGAACTGGAGGACCGTCGGCGCCTGGTGGCGCAGTTGCAGGGGGATCAGCAACGCCTCAGCCAACGCCTGGAGACCGTGCTCGGCGAGAGCCGCAAGGAATGGCGCCTGGCCGAGGCCGAGCACCTGCTGCGCCTGGCAACCCTGCGCTTGTCGGCCTTGCAGGACATCACCAGCGCCAAGGCGCTGGTCGAAGGCGCCGACGAAATTCTGCGTGAGCAAAGCGATCCGGGGGCTTTCGCCGCCCGGGAACAGCTGGCGCGCAGCCTGGCGACCCTTTCCAGTACCCAGCAGCCAGACCGCACTGGCCTGTTCCTCAAGCTGGCCGCCCAGCGCGAACAGGTCCAGCAGCTCAGCGCCCAGTCGCCGGAGTTCGACGGCAAGGCCGATGCCCTGGGCGCGCTGACCGCCGATGGCGACGGTGCCAGCCGCTGGTCGCAGTGGTGGGCGGAGATTTCCAAGTACTTCCAGATCGAGTTCAACGCCGACGACAATGTGCGTCCGTTGCTGTCCGGGCAGTCGCTCAACCAGCTGCGCCTGGCCCTGAGCCTGACCATCGAGCAAGCCCAGTGGGCGGCGCTCAACGGTGAGAGCAAGGTTTATGCCCAGGCCCTGGACGATGCGCGCAGCGTATTGCTGGCCAACTTCAACCCGGACAATCCGCAAAGCAAGGCCATGCTCGACAGCCTCAACCAACTGGCTGAACAGCCGGTGTCGGTGGTCACGCCTGACCTGAGCGAAAGCCTGGCCGCGGTGCAGGCCTACATTCAACGGCGCCACCAGCCGGCCGCCGCCGAGGGGGCCAAGCCATGAAACGTGTCTACCTGCTGGCGGTGCTGGCGATCGTGATCGCCGCGGCGCTGGGCATCGCCATCGCCAAGCACAGCGGCTACGTGCTGATCGCCTATGGCGGCTTCCGTTACCAGTCGGGGCTGTGGGCCGCGCTGGGGGCCTTGGTCGGGCTGGTGTTGCTGCTTTTGGTGCTGCGTTACCTGGTTGGGCTGGTACTGACCTCCAGTGGCGTGGTCAATCCCTGGTCACGGCGCAACCGTAGCCGGCGCACCCGCATTGCTGTCGAGCAAGGGCAGCTGGATCTGGCCGAGGGCCGCTGGGCCAGCGCCCAGCGCCACTTGCAACGCGCCGCAGAGTCTGCCCGGCAACCCTTGCTGTATTACCTTGGCGCTGCCCGTGCCGCCAATGAACAGGGGCGTGTCGATGACCGCGACAACCTGCTCGAACGCGCCCTGGAGCGTCAGCCCCAGGCCGAGCTGGCCATCGCCCTGACCCATGCCCAGTTGCAGATGGACCGGGGGGAGAACGACGGCGCGCTGGAAGCCCTGCAGGCCATGCAGGAACGTCATCCACACAATGCCCAGGTGCTGCGCCTGCTGCAGCGTCTGCACCTGGAGCGCGGCGACTGGCCGGCGCTGATCCGCCTGGTGCCTGACCTGCGCAAGCACAAGGTGCTGCCGCCAGCGGAACTGGCGGACCTGGAACAGCGTGCCTGGGGTCAGAACCTGGGGTTGGCCGCGAGCCGTGGCGACGACCCGCAGACCGCCCGCCAGGCACTGGAGCGTGCCTGGCAGCAATTGACTGCGGCGCAGCGCCAGGAGCCTCAGCTGGTGTCGGCGTATGCCGAGCAATTGCGTCAGAGCGGCGCCCAAGGCGAGGCCGAACAGGTGCTGCGCGCGGCGCTCAAGCGCGGCTACGAGAGCCACTTGGCGCGGTTGTATGGCCTGGTTCGCGGCGATGATCCGGCGCGCCAGCTGCAGACCGCGGAGGGCTGGCTCAAGGAGCACCCACAGGATCCAAGCCTGTTGCTGACCCTGGGGCGCCTGAGCTTGCAGAATCGCTTGTGGGGCAAGGCCCGCGACTATCTAGAGAGCAGCCTGCGCCTGGAGCGTAACCCCGAAGCCTGCGCGGAGCTGGCGCGGCTGCTGGCCGGGCTGGGTGAAACGGAGCGCAGCAACCAGCTGTTCCAGGAAGGCCTGGGGCTGCTGGACGAACGGCTGCTGGCCTTGCCGCTGCCAGAAGGCGTACAGGCCTGACCACTCGGGGCATGCTCCTTCTGTAGAAGCCAGCCTTGCTGGCGAACCTGGTGCTGCGCCGGTGTTCGCCGGCAGGGCCGATGTCCACAGCGCACAGTCCTATAGCGCTGGCGCGGTAATGTTGACTGTATCTGCTGCAGTGTCAGAAATTTCCCGCTGTTCACAGAATCTATTCTGAGCCTATTCCGCGACTTGTCCCCGCTGTAGCGCCTTGATACAAAGCGCACCTTTCCTCTACCGTTTTCATTCTTTTCCCTGACTCGCGGACACCCCTTGCCCATGTCGCTGGCCTGCTTGCGCAGCTTTTACCTTCCCGCCTTCCTGATTGCTTCGGGGGTGCTGGTTGCTTCGTTCCGGCTCGAATCCGTCGTCGGCCTGATTCCCTGCGCGCTGTGTTTCAGCCAGCGCTTCATGCTGGGGTTGTACGCTATGGCGAGCCTGGCTGCGGCGCTACGTGCCCCGCGTGCTTGGGGCACTCGCGTTCATACCTGGCTGATGTTGACGACAGCCGTGGGCGGGGCGTTGCTGGCGGGGCGGCACGTTTGGTTGCAGAGCGATCCGTCGCCCATCGAGGGGTGCCACCTGCCGCTGGGGCAAGTCATGCAGCGTCCTCTTGGGGAAATCCTGCAGCGGTTCTTGCTGGGCAGTCCCGAGTGCGTCTCCATCAGTTGGAGTTTCCTCGACCTGACCCTGCCCGAATGGAGCCTGCTGGCCTTCCTGCTGCTGGCCATGCTGCCCGCGTCCTGGCTGGTGGCGTATCGATTCCGCCAGGTTGCGGCAGGTTGATCCAGGGCAATGCCCGCGGCGTTGTTCGACCAGCGGTGGTCGGGGGCGGGATTAAACGCTTGTATGAACTTTGTCTGCTGCGTACCTTGAAGGGCAGGTCGCGCGGGCATAATCTCCCAGCACGCCCACCGAACATACAACTGCTCGATGCCGTTTGCTGATGTCACCTTTGTGCCACGGTGTTGTGTCGCGAGGTGCAACGGCGTCTATCCAGAAGGGAAGAGATCGCCATGCTCGATAGTTGCCAGAACGCCCAGGAACGCTGGGGCGGTGTTCACAAGCTGATCGATCGTTGGCTGGAGGAGCGCCAGGAGCTGGTGCAAGCCTTCCGCGCCCTGCGCGATGCCAAGCCGGCCTTTGCCGACAAGGACAAGAACCGCGATTTCTGCGCGCTCCTGGTCGATTATGTCTCGGCCTGGCACTTCGAGGTCAGCGAGCAGTTGGTCAGCGAAGCCAAGGCCTTTGGCGATACCAAGGCCCTGGAACTGGCCACGCAGATCAATCCACGCATTGACGACAGCACCCAGATCGCGCTGGCCTTCAATGACCACTGCGAAAAAGGCGAGTGCACCGACCCCGAGCGCTTCGCCGAAAAACTGGGCAAGCTGGGCAGCCTGCTGCGCGAACGTTTCGAGCTGGAAGATTGCCTGATCGAAGTGCTGCACACCGCGCACAAGGAAGAGGACGCGCTCCAGGCCTGATTCAGTCGGCCACCGCCAGCAGCTCGATTTCGAACACCAGTGGCGTGTAGGGTGCGATCAGGTCACCCGCTCCGTCGGCGCCGTACGCTTGCGCCGACGGGATCACCAGGCGCCATTTCGACCCCGCCTTCATCTTCGGCAGCGCCACTTGCCAGCCTTCGATCACCGAGTCCAGCTTGAACCATTGCGGTTGCTGGTTCTGGTCGAACACCGTGCCATCGGGCAGCCGCCCCACATACCGTACCTGCACGCTGCCGGTGGCCTTGGGCTGGGCGCCACTGCCGCTGGCGAGCTCGCTGTAGAGAATGCCCTCGGAGAGTTCATGCACGCCGGCCTTGCCACGCTCGCCGGCCATGAAGCGTTTTTCGGCATCCAGCATCTTGTCGACTTGAGCCTGTTCGGCGGCGGCACTGGCCTGCTCGTCATGTTGCTGCAGGATCGCCTGCATGCGCGACTTGGCGATGCGCGGCGGCTCGCCTTGGTAGGCTTGGCGCAGGCCTTCGACCAGGGCCTCCAGTTGCAGCCCGGGGACTTCGGCGCGTAGCCGTTCACCCAGGCTTGCGCCGATGCTGTAGGCCAGGTCGCCGTCTTCAGTGGGGCTGGTTGCAGGGCTGGCCAGGGACAGGGGCGCCAACAGGCACAGGCCAAGCATGAGGTAGCGGGGCATGGTCGACTCCGGCGGCAATAAGCGCAAAGTATGCCAGCCTTGTCGCGGGAGGATGTGTAAATCTCCGCAATACATTAAGGGGCAACTACACTTGTTTTCTGCTGCAAGACAACAACTTTGCCCAGGCATGCAACGCGGCGCTACTGAGACTGTCAACATGCCCTAGCGGCGGTAGCAGCAGAAGCATAGTATGAGCCGCACTCTCGTCAGCCAGGAGGTAAACCATGTCGGCTAAAAAGAAGCCAGTCAGTACGCCGTTGCACCTGCTCCAGCAACTTTCGGGCAGCCTGCTCGAACATTTGGAAGATGCCTGCTCTCAAGCGCTGGCGGATGCCGAGAAACTGTTGGCCAAGTTGGAAAAACAACGTGGCAAGGCACAGGAGAAACTGCACAACGCTCGCCTGAAGTTGCAGGACGCGGCCAAGGCCGGTAAAGCCAAGGCGCAAGGCAAGGCACAAAAAGCCGCCGGTGAACTTGAAGACTTGCTCGACTCGCTCAAGGACCGCCAGTCCCAGACCCGCACGTATATCCAGCAACTCAAGCGTGACGCCCAGGAAAGTCTTAAGTTGGCCCAGGGTGTCGGCAAGGTGCGCGAGGCAGCTGCCAAGGCTTTGGATTCGCGTGCGGCCGCACCGAAGGGTGCCTCCAAGCCGGCGGCAAAAACCTCCGCGGCCAAACCTGCGGCCAAGCCAGCTGCTGCGAAGGCTCCGGCGAGAACCGCCGCCGCCAAGCCCGCGGCTAAACCTGCGGCCAAGCCAGCTGCTGCGAAGGCTCCGGCGAGAACCGCCGCCGCCAGGCCAGCGGCCAAACCCGCTGTCAAGCCTGCCGCCGCCAAGGCACCGGCCAAGACCGCTGCCGCCAAGCCTGCAGCTAAACCTGCGACCAAGCCTGTTGCCGCCAAGGCGCCAGCGAAGGCTGCCGCCAAGCCCGCGGCCAAGCCCGTAGCTGCCAAGGCACCGGCCAAGCCTGCCGCCGCCAAACCAGCGGTTAAGCCTGCGGCCAAGCCTGTTGCTGCCAAGGCGCCTGCGAAGCCTGCCGCCGCCAAGCCTGCGACCAAGCCAGCTGCTGCCAAGGCGCCAGTTGCCAAGGCTCCAGCCAAGCCGGCTAGCAAGCCTGCCGCCACCAAGGCACCGGCCAAGCCCGCCGCCGCCAAACCGGCCGCCAGCAAGCCCGCTGAGAGCAAACCTGCCTCTGCGGCCAACGGTGCTGCGCCAGCCTCGGTGAGCAGCGCGGCGACCCCAGCCACCACCACCCCAGCTCAGTCGCCGACGTCGGCGTCCTGAAGCTCACGGGCCGCGACGCGCAGCTGATGCAGCGCGTCGTGGTTCCGCGCCTGGTCCGGCACCAACCGGGCTAGCCAATCCTGCCCAGCATCCGCTGTCGCAGGCCATCCCCGCGCCAACGTTTCCAGACGCTCCAGCAAGTTACGCTCGGCCCTTAGTTCCAGGTCCTTCAATTGTTCGCGCAACACGCTCAACTGTGGGTCGGTCAGCGCGTGCTCACGCCACTGTCGGCGCAGCGTGCGCAGCGGCGCAACCACATCGTGCTGCCAAGGGCTGGCCAGCGCCTGCAAGGCGGCTGCCCGCTGGTCATCGGCGGTCACGCCGCGGGCCTGCAGCCAGGTGCCACAGAGCAGTAGGCAGACATCGCCACCCAGTTCCTGAAGGGCCAGGCAGGCCGTTTCCACGCCTGGCCGGGCGTACAGGGCCAGGGCATGATTCCACAGGTCGGTGTGCATGGTTTCACTCGCGCCAGGGGTCGGCGAAGCTGGTAGACTCCGCGACCATCATGATCAGACTATCGAACCTCACTTTACAGCGTGGTCCGCAGCGCCTGCTAGAAGGCGCCGAGATGACCCTGCACACCGGTCACAAGGCCGGCCTGATCGGCGCTAATGGCGCCGGCAAATCCAGCTTGTTCGCCCTGCTGCGCGGAGAGCTGTCGCCCGATGCTGGCGACTGTCATCTGCCTGGCGACTGGCGCATCGCCCATATGCGCCAGGAGGTCGACACCCTCGACCGCATCGCCGTGGACTATGTGCTCGACGGCGACGTCCGCCTGCGCAAGGTCCAGGCCGAGCTTGCCGCCGCCGAGCAGGCCCACGATGGCACCGCCTTGGCACGCCTGCACAGTGAACTGGACAGCGCCGATGGTTACACCGCCGACGCCCGCGCGCGCAAGCTGCTGGCCGGCCTGGGCTTCAGCAACGAGCAGATGGACCGCCGCGTCGGCGACTTCTCCGGTGGCTGGCGGATGCGCCTGAACCTGGCCCAGGCGCTGATGTGCCCGTCCGACCTGCTGCTGCTCGACGAGCCCACCAACCACCTGGACCTCGACGCCATCCTCTGGCTCGAAGACTGGCTCAAGGGCTACCCGGGCACGCTGCTGCTGATCTCCCACGACCGTGACTTCCTCGATGCCGTGGTCGACCATGTGCTGCACGTCGAGCAGCGCAAGCTCAACCTCTACAAGGGCGGCTACAGCGCCTTCGAACGCACCCGCGCCGAACGCCTGGCACAACAGCAGCAGGCGTACGAGAAGCAGCAGGCGCAACGCGCGCACATGGAAAAGTACATCGCCCGCTTCAAGGCTCAGGCCACCAAGGCCCGCCAGGCGCAGAGCCGGATCAAGGCCCTGGAGCGCATGGAGGAGTTGTCGGCGGCCCATGTCGACTCGCCGTTCGACTTCGTCTTCCGCGAGTCCGAGAAGATTTCCAGCCCCTTGCTCGACCTGTCCGAAGGTCGTCTGGGCTATGGCGACAAAGCCATCCTCGAGAAGGTCAAGCTGCAACTGGCGCCCGGAGCTCGCATCGGTCTGCTCGGCCCCAACGGCGCGGGCAAGTCGACCCTGATCAAGAACCTGGCCGGTGAGCTGCAGCCATTGTCCGGTCGCCTGGTACGGGGTGAGAACCTTGCCGTCGGCTACTTCGCCCAGCACCAGCTCGATTCGCTGGACGACAAGGCCAGCCCGTTGCTGCACCTGCAGCGCATCGCCCCCGGCGAGCGCGAGCAGACCCTGCGCGACTTCCTCGGTGGTTTCGACTTCCACGGCAACCGTGTCGACGAGCCGGTGGTCAATTTCTCCGGTGGCGAGAAAGCGCGACTGGCCCTGGCGCTGATCGCCTGGGAACGGCCGAACCTGTTGCTGCTCGACGAACCGACCAACCACCTGGACCTGGAGATGCGCCTGGCGCTGACCATGGCCCTGCAGGAGTTCGCCGGTGCCGTGGTGGTGGTATCCCACGACCGTCACCTGCTCAAGAGCACCACCAACGACTTCCTGCTGGTGGCCGATGGCAAGGTCGACACCTTCGACGGCGACCTTGACGACTACAGCCGTTGGCTGGTCGAGTACCGTCAGCGCAACGCGCCGGCCAGTACTGCCCCGGTGAATCCGGACAAGACCGACAAGAAGGCCCAGCGCCAGGCCGCCGCAGCCTTGCGCCAGCAGTTGGCACCGCACAAGAAGGCGGCCGACAAGCTGGAAACCGAACTCAATCAGGTCCACAAGGAACTGGCCGAGATCGAAACAGCCCTCGGCGACAGTGGTCTGTACGACGCCTCGCGCAAGGACGAGCTGCGCGACCTGCTAGCCCGCCAGACCAAGCTCAAGCAGCGCGAAGGCGAGCTTGAAGAGGCCTGGATGGAAGCCCTGGAAACGTTGGAAAGCATGCAGGCCGAGCTCGAGGCGCTGTCCTGATGGAGGAACTGCGCGCGCTGCTGCCGGGGCAATGGATGGACACGCTCTGGCTGGGGCTGCAGATCCTGCTGATCCTGATCGCCGCGTTCGTCCTGCAGCGCATGGTCGCTCGTGGGTTGCGCAGCCTGGGTGAGCGCTACCCGTTGCCGCACGAGCTGATGGTGCCGGTACGTGGCGCCCTGCGCTGGCTGATCATGGGCAGCGCGCTGCTGTTCGTGCTGGAGCGCCTGGGTGTGTCGGCCACGGTGCTGTGGACCGCACTGTCGGGCTTCGTCGCGGTGGCGGCGGTGGCGTTCTTCGCCATCTGGAGCGTGCTGTCCAACCTGCTGTGCGCGGTGCTGATCTTCACCGTCGGGCCGTTTCGCATCGGCGATGTCGTTGAACTGGTCGATACCCTCGACAAGCCGGGGGTGAAGGGCCGGGTGATTGCTATCAACCTGCTGTACACCACGCTGATGGAAACGCCGGAGGCGGGCGGGGCGCTGGTGCAGGTGCCGAACAGCCAGTTCTTCCAGAAGGCCGTGCGGCGCTGGCGTGGAACCGAGGTGGCGACCGTGGCCAAGGATGCTGGTGTCGAGGCTGACTGAGGACTGTTCGGCCGCCTTCGCGGGTAAACCCACACAGCGACCGCGCCGACCTCGGGGCATGCACCACACCTGTGGGAGCGGGTTTATCGGGGCGCCGAACCGCCGCGAAGCAGGCGGCGCGGTACCTGGCACCGGCTTCGCCGGTGTTCGCGGGCAAGCCCGCTGCCACACGGATCGCGCCAGATTCTAGAAATTGAGCAAGACAGTTGCTCCCACAGGCAATGCGCAGACCCTGCGGGACCGCGAAAAGAGCCACACGACCTACGCAAAAACCACTGGTTATTTTTTCGCCAAGACCGTAGCTTAACGTTTTGCAACAAATGTCGAGCGAGGTGTGCGATGTCGATGGAAACGTGGTTGGCGTTCTTTGCCGCGTGCTGGGTCATCAGCCTGTCGCCGGGTGCCGGGGCGATCGCCTCGATGTCCAGCGGGCTGCAGTACGGTTTCTGGCGGGGTTACTGGAACGCCCTGGGCCTGCAACTGGGTCTGATCGTGCAGATCGCCATCATTGCCGCCGGTGTCGGTGCCATCCTTGCTGCTTCGGCCACCGCCTTCCAGGTCATCAAGTGGTTCGGCGTTGCCTACCTGGTCTACCTCGCCTACAAACAGTGGCGCGCGCTGCCGATGGACATGAGCGACGAGTCCGGCGTGCGGCCGATCGGCAAGCCGCTGAGCCTGGTGTTCCGTGGTTTCCTGGTCAACGTCAGCAACCCCAAGGCGCTGGTGTTCATGCTCGCGGTACTGCCGCAGTTCATCAACCCGCATGAGGCCCTGCTGCCACAGTATGTGGCGATCACCGTGACCATGATCAGCGTCGACATGCTGGTGATGGCGGGCTACACCGGGCTGGCTTCGCGGGTGCTGCGGCTGTTGCGCACGCCAAAGCAGCAGAAGCGCTTGAACCGTACCTTTGCTGGACTGTTCATCGGTGCTGCTACTTTTCTCGCCACCCTGCGCCGGGCGCCGATCTGATCAATAGCGTGGGGGCATTCGCGGGTAAACCCGCTCCCACAGGCTAATCACTGCGTTCAGAGCGGTGAGGTACCCGCGAATGCCACACCGCTATTTCTGCTTGTCCACCAGCCCCTTGAGCAGATCCACCGGCAACGGAAACACAATGGTCGAGCTCTTGTCCCCGGCAATCGTGCCGAGCGTCTGCATGTAGCGCAGTTGCATCGCCCCGGACTCCTTGCCCAGCATCTGCGCGGCTTGCATCAGCTTTTCCGACGCCTGCAGCTCACCTTCGGCGTGGATCACCTTGGCCCGTCGTTCACGCTCGGCCTCGGCCTGGCGGGCGATGGCGCGGACCATCGACTCGTTGAGGTCGACGTGCTTGATCTCGACGTTGGCCACCTTGATGCCCCAGGCGTCGGTTTGCGCATCCAGTACCTCACGGATATCCATGTTGAGCTGTTCACGCTCGGCCAGCAGTTCGTCCAGCTCGTGCTTGCCGAGCACCGCGCGCAGAGTGGTCTGGGCCAGTTGGCTGGTGGCGGTGAGAAAGTCTTCGACCTGGATGATTGCCTTTTGCGGGTCTAGCACGCGGAAGTACAGCACCGCGTTGACCTTGACCGAGACGTTGTCGCGGGTGATCACGTCCTGGGGCGGTACGTCGAGCACCACGGTGCGCAGGTCGACCCGGACCATCTGCTGGATGCCGGGGATCAGGATGATCAGCCCCGGGCCCTTGACCTGCCAGAAGCGCCCGAGCTGGAACACCACGCCGCGCTCGTATTCGCGCAGGATGCGCAGGGCCGATAGCACCAGGATGCCCAGCAGCACCAGCACGGCGCTGAAACCGAATTGCATGAACATCTTCTACGCTCCTTGCGCCGTGGGCGCAGTGGCGCTGACTTCGAGGGTCACGCCATGGCGGGCGGTCACCCGCACGTGCTGGCCGGGCTGCAGGGGGGTCGAGCACTGCGCCTGCCATTGTTCGCCCTGGGCCTGTACCGAGCCGCAGAACGGGTTGTCCGCGCGTACCTGAACCACCGTGACCAGGCTACCCACCAGCCAGGCATCGCCGCTGACCAAGGCACGCCTGCGCGCTTTCAGCGCCATGCCCAGCACGCCACCGAGCAACAGCGCCGACAGCACGGCGAGGCTGACGATCAGTGCGAGCGGGATGCCGAAGCCAGGAGCGTCGGTGTCCATCAGGATCACCGCGCCGACCACAAAGGCGATGATGCCGCCGAAGCCGACCACGCCGAAGCTGGGCAGGAAGGCCTCAGCGACCATGAATGCCACGCCGAGCAGGATCAACGCCACCCCGGCGTGGCTCACCGGCAGCAGTTGCAGGGCGTACAGCGCCAGCAGCAGGCAGATGCCGCCGACCACGCCGCCGACGCCGGAACCGGGGTTCATGAACTCGAACAGCAGGCCGTAGACGCCGATCATGATCAGGATCAGCGCCACGCTGGGGTTGGTGATCACTGCCAACAGGCGCGTGCGCCAGTCCGGCAGGTGCTCCAGCACGCGGGCATCGGCTGTGTTCAGGGACATGGCCTGGCCGTTGGCGGTCAGTGTCCGGCCATCGAGCTGGCGCAGCAGGTCCGGCAGATCATCGGCGACCAGGTCGATCACTTTGAGGCGGTGGGCTTCGCTGGCCGACAGGCTGACCGACTCGCGTACGGCCTGTTCCGCCCAATCGGCATTGCGCCCGCGCAGTTGTGCCAGGCCACGGATGTAGGCGGCGGCGTCGTTGATCTGTTTGCGGGCGAGGGTGTCCTGCTCGCGGGTGGCGGGTGGTTTCTCGTCCATGCCGGAAATGCCGATCTGCACCGGCGTCGCCGCGCCCAGGTTGGTCCCCGGGGCCATGGCCGCCACATGGCTGGCATAGAGGATGTAGGTGCCGGCGCTGGCGGCCCGGGTACCGCCCGGGGCGACATAGGTGGCCACCGGCACTGGGCTTGCGAGGATGGCCTTGACGATCTGGCGCATGGCGCTGTCCAGCCCGCCCGGGGTGTCGAGGCGGATCACCACCAATTGCGCGCCTTGTGCCTGCGCCTGATCCAACCCGCGCAGCAAGTAGTCGGCGCTGGCCGGGCCGATGGCATCGTCGATGTCCAGCAGCCAGACATTGCCGGCGGCCGCAGCGTGCCCGCCCGGGGCGAAGCCGAGGAGCAACAACAACAGCAGCACGCGCCAATGCCGGGCGATCACCTGTCGTCACCTCATGCGGACCTGTCCTTGAAGTTTAGTCGTGCCTGCCGGGGTACGGCCTAAACTTCAGGGTGGGGGCAAAACCGGAGGTGCAACATGCGAATGGCCAAGACCCTGCAGCAGCGCCTGGACCAGGCCAACTGCGACTACGACATCATTTCCCATCCCCATTCGGCCACCAGCCTGGAGTCGGCGCGCACGGCCGGCGTACCCGCCGAGCGGGTCGCCAAGTCGGTGATGCTCGACGACCGCCATGGCAACTACATCATGGCCGTGCTGCCGGCCAGCCGACACCTGGACATGAGCGAAGTGCGCATGACCGGTGCCTGGCAACTGACGCGCGAAAGCAACCTGCCAAGCCTGTTTGGTGATTGCGAGCGCGGTGCCATCCCGGCCCTGGGCGATGCCTACAACATCCCCATGCTGCTCGATCGGCGTCTTACCCATCAGGGCGATGTCTATCTCGAGGCAGGTGACCACGATCACCTTATCCACATGAGCATGGAGCAATACTTGAAACTGGTGCCGCACGCCGAAGTGCGCGAATTGAGCTGATGCTCGCAACCCACGCCGGGTTGGCGTCGTGGACGCCCTGCCCGGCTACAGGAGTGAATCATGGAAGCGCCGATCCACAAGTTTTCCGAACTGTTCAAGCAACTGGGCCTGCCGGACGATGCGCTGGGCATCGACCAGTTCATCACCAGCCACTCACCGCTCAAGGGGGATGTGAAACTGGTGGATGCACCTTTCTGGAACGAGGCCCAGCGCTCTTTTCTGCGGGACAGCATCCTTGAGGATGCCGACTGGGCGGAGTTGTTCGATCAACTCAACGAAGCCTTGCGTCGCCCCCGCCAATAAAGCGCCGAGCGGCACCTGATGGGTGATCGGGTGGTTGCTATGCTCAGGGAAAACAACAGGGGATGGCGCAATGAAAGATCCCTACGCACCAGGGTTCTGGTGCACCGTGACGGTCCTGGGCACCCTGACTGCCGGCTACTTCTACGGTATCCGGCACACCCACACGATGAACCATGCCCTGCAGTTTCTCTATGCCGCCGCCGCCGTGACCGGGGCGGTGGCGCTCTGTGGCCTGGCCTGGATCGCCTGGCAGCAGTTGCACCTGAACAAGCGCGAGGTGGCCCAGGGACGAACGTTGCTGACCATCTGGAACACCAAGGTTGCCCTGCGTCGGGTCGAGACAGTGTTCGACCGCTACTTCTGGGGCAGTTACTGGCACTCCGGGCGAACCTTCGAAGAGGTCATGGGCGAACTCAAGGGCACCCCCCTGGAGCAGAGCCTCGATGCCCTCAAGCGCCAGTGCCGCGAGCTTGACCGGGAAATCCACGACCATCACCACCACTGGCTGGCCAACGCTCGCGACCTGTCAAGCGTCGCCACGGCCATGGCCCGCGAGCGCTATCAGCTTGACCTGTGCGATGCTCCCGCGCGTGACGGCGGTAATACCGCCGTGCTCAATCGCGATCTGGAAGTACTGGTGTACACCTGGTCTGCGCGCTTGCGCAGCTTCGACCATCAGCTGGACGAACTGGAGCGCGCCTATCACTGAGCAGGGTCATTCGCCGCGAATGTACTGCTCCAATTGCAGGATCAGGTTGGCTTGTTCGGCGATGGTTTCCTTGACCAGGTCGCCAATCGACAACAGGCCCAGCAGCTTGCCTTCGTGAACCACCGGCAGGTGGCGCAGGTGACGGTTGGTCATCAGGTTCATGCAGTACTCGAGGTTATGCTTGGGCTCCACGGTGACCACCGGCGAGCTCATGATCTCGCGCACCGGCGTGGCTGCCGAGGAGCGCCCCTTGAGCACCAGCTTGCGAGCGTAGTCACGTTCGCTGACGATTCCCACGACCTGGTCGTTCTCCACCACCGGCAGCGCGCCGACATTCTTCTCCGCCAGCAGCTTCAGGGCATCCAGCACCGTGTCGTCAGGGCTGATGGTGTAGACGCTGTGGTGCTGGGCTTTGGCTTTGAGGATTTGTTCGACGTTCTTCATACGGGCCTCGGTGGGTGGAAACGCGATGTGTCGGAGTAAATAAAGCATCCGGCACGGCGCTCTGCACGGCAATGCAGGAAACGGCATCGAGGTGATTGAAAAACGTCATGCTGGCAAGCCATCTTCACGCAGCGGCCGAGCAGGCCTCAAACCATGTGGCGCGGTGGTTGGCAAAAGGGCCGCGATGCGGCCCTGGGCGGAGTATCAGAGCTTGGGCATCTGCCCCAGGCGCGCGACCATTTCGCTGACCACCTGCAGATCGAGCATGAACTGCTCCACGGTCTTGAACTCGTTGTCGTTGTGCCCGGTGTACTTCACGTCCGGCATGGCCAGGCCGAACTGCACGCCGTTGGGCAGGTCGTGTACCGAGGTGGCGCCGGCAGAAGTGCCGAATTCGTGCTTCATGCCCAGGTTCTCGCTGGCCACTGCCAGCAGCGCCTTGACCCACTCGCCTTCCGGGTTGCGGTACATCGGCTCGTCGAGGCTGTAGTCGAAGGCCACCGAAGTGTGGCTGCTGCGCGCCCAGTCTCCGAGCTTGTCGGAGATCTCGGTCTTGAGGGTTTCCAGCGGCTTGCCCTTGGGAATGCGCAGGTTCACCGCCAGCTTGAGGGCTTTGTCATCCAGGCCGACAAAGGTCAGCGAGGTGGTCAGCGGGCCCATGAAGTCGTCCTTGAAGCCAACGCCGAGCTTGTTGCCCAGGTAGTCCAGCCCCCAGTTATCGCTGGCATAACGCGCCGCATCAGTGATGTGGTTGTGCTTGAGCGGTACCTGCTTCTGTACGCCGTTGAGGAAGTCGAGCATGCGCGCCACCGGGTTGACCCCGGACTCGGGCTCGGAGGAGTGCGCCGATACGCCGGTCACGGTCAGCAGCACCTGCTTGCCATCAGCCTTGGCGTCGATGCTGAAATCACCACCGTGCTGCTTGACGTATTCGCTGCCGGCTTTTTCCAGGGACTTGGCCAGTTCGGCGGGCTGGTCGCCAACCAGTGTGGCCACCGAGCTGCCGGGGATCTGGTTGGTGGCCAGGCCACCGGTCAGGCCAATCACCTCGGCACCTGAGCCTGTGCCAGCACGCTTGGTGAAGGTGGCCATGACGGTGCCGTAGCCTTTTTCGGCGATCACCACCGGATAGCCGCCGTCCAGCGCCAGGTTGTAGTCAGGGGTGGCGTTGCGTTCGAAGTAGTAGGGGATGGCGTCGCCAGTGGTTTCCTCGGTGGTGTCCACCAGCAGCTTGAATTGGCGCGCCAGGGGCAGTTTCTCGTCCTTGGCCACTTTCAGTGCGTACAGTGCGACGACGATACCGTTCTTGTCGTCCTCGGTGCCGCGGCCGTACATGCGATCGCCCACCAGGGTGACCTTGAACGGGTCGAGCTTGGTGCCGTCCTTGAGCTTCCAGTTGTCCGGGTTGACCGGCACCACGTCGGCGTGGGCGTGGATACCGATCACTTCCTTGCCTTCGCCCAGGGTGATTTCGTAGACGCGGTTGTCGATGTTGCGGAACTGCAGGCCAAAGCCCTCGGCCAGGGCCTTGATCTTGTCGGCGATCTTGAGGAATTCCGGGTTCTCGTGCTGCGGCACACCCTCTTTGCGCACAGTGGGGATCGCCACCAGTTCGCGCAGGGTCTCGGTGGCGGCCTTGCCGTACTTGATGCGGGTGTACAGGCCCAGCAGGCGGTTGATCTCATCCTGCTGCTCGGCGTTCAGCGGCTTGCCGGCCAGGTAGGTCTTGAGGGTCGCGTCGAGCTTGTCGGCCTTGGCCAGGTCGCTGCCGGCCAGCTTGCCGAGGAACTGCTTGAAGTCGGCCGGATTGCTGCCGTCGTAGGCTTTGATGATAGCGGCGGATTGCTGCTGCGACAGATTGGCCTGGGCCGGGAGCGAGAGCAGGGCCACGCTGGCCAGCAGCACGGACGCGGCGGAAAGCTTGGTAAATGGCATGGGCGTGCGCATTCCTTTGCAAGTGGGGAGGGTGCCCGTTTACGCAAACGGGAAGATGCCCACGCTAACACCAATGCTCCCGCCGCGGGAGAGGTGGCACTGTGCAGTCACGCACAAACGAAAAAGCCCCGGGGCAATGCCCCAGGGCTTTCTGAAGATGGCGCACTCGGCGGGATTCGAACCCACGACCCCTGCCTTCGGAGGGCAGTACTCTATCCAGCTGAGCTACGAGTGCAACGGGGCGCATGATACCCATATGGGTCGATGGCGTCCATCGCCTTGATCTGTAGTCGTTTTCCGCAGCCGGTCAGTGATGTTCAGGTCGCATGAGTCAGTGCGGTACATAGCTACCGCCAGCAGTCATGGGCGGCATGGCCCATTCAGGATTCATTCATTTCTTGGGTTCATACCAATGAATACCGCACATGTTCAACATGACCTTGCCGAGCTGAGCGGCGCCTGGGCGCTCATGGACAATGCCCGGCAATTCGCCGAAACCTGGCCCGATGTCTTCAGCCTGGCGCGTCAGGCCGCAGGCGAGTACCTGCGTGAGCACCATCCACAGTCGCCGGATCCCGACCAGGTCTGGTGGCATGTCTTCGACAACGCGACGAATGGGCCGACATTCACGGGTTGGCAGCACACTGGAAAACCCCGGCTTTCCCTGACACTCACCCAGTTGTGGATCAGCCGCTTCGATGAAGGGTTCCAGTGGGCGGTCGACCTGCTCCCGGTCTACGGCGGCTTCTACCGCCAGGACGGCAGCGCCGATGCCTACGGTGTCGATAACCAGCTGGAGCTGGACCCGATCAAGGTCAAGGAAGACATGCGCGCATTGGATTTCGCGGCTCGGGTCGAACAACGCACGGCGGATTTCTGGGCGCTGAACGGCAGCGCATTCGAGATGCTGGCCAAGGTCAGCTTCGTTCAGCAGATCCAGCAGAGTTTGGCGCAAGGGCATATCGAACCCTTCGACGCCGAGCGCCTGCGGGCCTGGCTAGGCCTTGAGGCAGAGGGGCCAGTGGGGCTCGAGACACTGCGGAACAAGGTGCCGGACAGCCGCTTCAAGATTCGCCAGTATGAAGTGCAGGGCGGGGGGCATCTGTTGACGTTGACCACCGCAGACGGCCGGATACTGCTGTACACCCCAACCGCTCCGACGGTTCTGCAGGCATTTGCTGACATTGCGCAACTGGTGGCCTGGGTTCGCGAGCGCGTCAGCGCGCCGGATGCCCAGCAATGGTTCGATCAGTTGCACCCGCCGGGTTGGCTGGCGAGTGCCGCCGAGCGCCGTGAGTTTCGCTTGAGGAGAGCGTGGCAAGGGCGCATCCCCGTCTCGCCCTGGTGGCCTTTCGGCACCGGGAAGGAAGTCACCGGCGACCTGTTCGCGCAGCTCAAGCGCATGACCCAGGAGGACCTGAACGCCCAGCACCGGATTATTGTCAGCAACGAGGCGCTGGATACGCAGCACTGGCACGACTACATCACTGCGGCCACCCGGGTTTTCGGCTCGTTCACTTTGCTGTTCTGGCCGTTCAGCTTGTTCATGGTGGGCCTGGGCATGGTCAGCGTGGCATTGGATGTGCGGGCGTCGTTGGTCGCCACCAATGAAAAACAGCGCTGGGAAGCCTTTCTCAGTGCGTTCGCCGATGCGCTGGCGGTGGTACTGACAAGCCTGGATGTCGCGGTGGGGGCGAGCGCGGTTGGCTATCGCGCCGCGCCGCAGGTGCTCAAGGCGACGCCGAAGGCATGGTTGCCGATGAGCGCGACCGGTGAGGAGCTGGTGCCATTCGCCAGTGCGCGTCGCGCTGGCAACCCCATACAGACGCCTGGGCGCTTCCAGGGGGTGGAGGTCGATGCGCAGGGAGCGACCTGGATCGAGATGAACGACCTGAGCCTGCGCACCCGCTTCGATACACAACTGGACAGCTGGGTGGTGACCCATGAACGGGCACCCTACGGCCTGATGCCAGCCCTGCCCGTGCGCCTGGGCGAGGGAGGCGCCTGGCAGCTGCTCGCCCCCGAAGGCGACCTGGACGCGCTCGTCACGGACTTCTGGAATGTCTACATGGATGCCGACGAGGTGCAAAGCCAGGCATTGGCAAGGCGCATCGAGGCCCAGCAGCGGGCGCTGCTCCGATCAGGCAACCTGCCGGAATTCGTCGGCCACATGGCGCCCATGGATACCCAGGGCAATCCTTGCGTCACGGTCAACGGCACGACGCACTACACGTTCTGGCATGAAGGCGATGTCCACAACAGCCTGCTCGAGCAGTACAGCGGCCAGATGTCCAAGATCAATGACCTGTTCTCCGCCACTCGGCCCCGACCGACGTTCGTCCAGCTCCCCGAGTTGATGCACTACCTGGACAACCTCTTCGCCTCGATGGCCGAGCTGCCGCGTTCGACGGCGCCGTTGCTGTGGCGTGGCGTGCGAGGCGGGCGCTCAGGGCTGGCCGCGCACTATCGGGCGGGCGCGGTAGGGCCGGGCGACCTGTTGGTCAGCACCGACATCACCTCGTTTACCGAGAACCCCTACATTCCCCGGCGGTTCATGGTGGACAAGTCCTCTGTCGGGCGGCCCCTGGAGGAAATCACCGGCCAGTTCGACGAGCACACCGTGTTCTACGAACTGGTCAACGACGGCAAGGTCACGGGGGTACCCGTCGCGCCGATGACGCAGTGGCAGGAGTCGGAGGTGCTGTTCACGCCGGGGCGCTTGTTCCGCATCGAATCGGTCCGCGACATCGCTGGCCAGCACTATCGCTTCCTGCGCTTCAGGTTGCGCGAGGTCGAGCAGGCGCAGGGCGAGCGGGTCTTCGATATGCGCAGCGGCCTGCCGTTCGATCGGCAGGCCTATCTTGAGCGGGTCCAGTACGACAAGCTGGTGGAGCGCTGTTTCCCGGCCAGCCAATGGCCTGAGGCCTAGAGGGCGATCAGCTCGGGACGCAGCCCTTCGATCCGGCGTGCCGGGGGCGGGCGATGACCGACGCCCCCGGTGATCTGTAGCAGTACCTTCTCGCGCAGCCCGTGCAAGGCCGCACCCGTGCGCTGGCGCGGGTGCGGCAGGTCGATTGCCACCACGGCCTTGATACGCCCGGGACGTGGTTCCAGCACCACCACCCGGTCAGCCAGGTAGGTCGCCTCCTCGGCATCGTGGGTGACCAGCAGGATGGTGACCCCCGAACGCTTGCGAATCGCCAGCAGTTCATCCTGCAACTGTTGGCGGGTGAGGGCGTCGAGGGCGCCGAAGGGCTCGTCCAGCAACAGGATCCGGGGGCTGGCCACCAGGCCGCGGGCGATCGCCACGCGCTGGGCCATGCCGCCGGACAACTGGTGTGGGTAGGCCGACTCGAAGCCGACCAGACCCACCAGTTGCACGAACTCGTGCACACGCCGCGCGCGCTCGCCTTGGGTCAGTTTTTCGGTCGCCAGGCCCAGGCCAATGTTCTGTTCCACCGTCAGCCAGGGGAACAGACGGTGTTCCTGGAACACGATGCCACGTTCGCCGCTGATGCCGCCGACGGGCTGGCCATCGACCTGGATACTGCCCTTGTACTCGGTGTCCAGCCCCACCAGCAGGCGCAGCAGGGTGGACTTGCCACAGCCGGACGCACCGACGATGGCGATGAATTCGCCCTCATTGATCGACAGGTCGAAATCGCGGATGGCCTCGAATGACTGGCCATCGACCGTGAAGGCCTTGCCGACCCGCTCGAAGCTGACCAGCGGTGGCGTGGCATCGGCTTGGTTGGCCGCGTGCAGGGCCGGGGTGATGAAGGCGTTCATGCGGTTCTCCAGCGCGTGGCGCGTGATTCGAGGGATTGGCCGAGATGGCCGAGCAGGGCGCCGACCAGGCCGATCAGGACCATGGCGGCCATCACCTGGTCCATGCGGAACAACTGTTGGGCGCCGATCATCAGGCTGGCGATGCCGCCGTCGGAGGGCATGAAGTACTCGGCGCCGATGGTGCCGAGCCAGGCGTAGATCAATGACAGCCGGGCACCGGCGAAGATCGCCGGGGCGGCCCCTGGCAACACCAGCAAGCGCAGGCGTTGCGCCAGGTTCAGGCGCAGTGTCCTGGCGGCCTCGCCGAGCTGCGGCGACAGGCTGGCGATACCGCGTTGGGTGGCAATCAGCAGCGGGAAGAACGCCGCCAGGCCAACGAAGACCAGCTTGGCGCCCTCACCCAGGCCGAACCAGGCAGTGAGCAGTGGGACCCAGGCGAACAACGCGACTTGGCGCAGCGCTGACAGGCTCGGGCCGAGCAGGCGCTCGGCGCCCTGCGACAACCCCAGCAGCAGGCCCAGGATTAAGCCGGCGCCACCACCGAGCAGTAGGCCAGCCAAGGTGCGTTGCAGGCTCAGGCGCAGGGCTTCGGGCAACGAACCGTCCAGCAGGCCGTCCTGCAAGCTGCGTAGCACCTGCAGTGGCGAGGTGAGGATGTTGCCATCGATCCAGCCGAAGCTGCTGCTGGCCTGCCACAGCGCCAGCAGCGCCATCGGCAGCAACAGGCTCTGCCAGCCTCGTGGGCTCGGCCCGCGCACCTGTTCGCCAGTGGCCGGCTGCGGCCAGTACAGCAGCCGGCGTTCCAGGCCTGAGAAGCCTCGGTCCAGCAATGCGCCGACCAAACCGATCAGCAGGATGCACAGGAATACCAGGTCGAGCATGAACAACTGTCGACCCCAGACCATCAGGTAGCCGATGCCCTCGCTGGAGGCCAGCAGTTCCACCGCCAGCAATGAGGTCCAACCGGCGGCCAAGGCCAGGCGCACGCCCGCGAGGAAGGCCGGCAGGGCGGCCGGCAGCAACAAGCGCAGGAACAGCAGGTGGCGCGGCAGGCGCAAGGTGGCGGCGGCTTCGCGCAGCTTGGGCTGGGCATCACGTACACCAACCAGGGTATGCAGTGTGACCGGCACCACCACCGCCTTGACCAGCACCACCAGCTTGAGCAGCTCGCCGATGCCGAAGAACAGCATGAACAGCGGGATCCAGGCCAGGGTGGGGATCTGCGCCAGGGCCACGAAGGTCGGCAGCACCCAGGTTTGCGCGCGCCGCGAGCCGCCCAGCCAGGTGCCCAGCAGCAGGCCGCTGGAGATCCCCGCCAGCAGCCCCCAGCACAGCCGCTGCAGGCTTATCCACAGGTGGCCCCACAGTTCGCCGGAGCCGAACTCCAGCGCGGTCTGCCAAACCAGGCCTGGCGCCGGGAGAATCTGTTCGCTCATCCAGTGCGCGTGGCTGGCCACGACCCAGAGCGCCGCCAGGGCCAAGGGCAGCAGCCACGGCGTAATCCTGTACCCGCGGTCGCGGTGTCTTGCCGTGAAAGGGCTGCGTAGCGGCCTCCAGAGATGTCGCAGGCTGCTGCTCGATACCTCGCTCATCGGGCCCTCCTTCGAATCGTTCCTTGTTTATTCACTTATGGAATTAAAAATTCACACAAATGTACATCCTGAGATAAGAGCATGTGCCTGGCACCTGTGAAAGCCCTGCCTCGTTGCGTTTTCCTCATATTTTCCATGCGCTGCGCGCAAGTCCCTCGCAGAGCCGCATGGCGTCTCGTTTATGTTTTTTGGTTACTAAAAAATGAAGTTTTGATCTTTGTCGGTTCTAACTCGATCGGCCTAGCTTCTGGCCAAAGCGCCGGCCATCGCCGGTGGCAGCCTGCCAAGGAGCCTTGCCATGAGAACCGTCTTCCGCCACTTGCTCACCCCCTTGTTCGTCGCCCTGCTGGGGGCCCTGCCCGCGGTTGCCGATGCCGCCCAGCCCGACGTGATCCGCATTGCCGTGCCCGACCTGAGTGCCGGCAGCAAGCCCGCCGCTGGCGGCGTGGTGGACGTGCTGCGCGACCAGCAACTGCTGGAAAAAGAATTCGCCAAGGACGGCATCCGTATCGACTGGCGCTTCTTCAAGGGGGCCGGCCCGGTGGTCAACGAGGCATTGGCCAACGGCCAGGCGGACTTCGCCTACCTGGGCGACCTGGCCGCGATCATCGGCAAGGCCAACGGTCTGGACACCCGCGTGCTGTCGGCCGGGGTGCGTGGGGTGAAGAGTTACCTCGGCGTGGTGCCGGGGTCGGGCATCCACAGCCTGCAAGACCTCAAGGGCAAGCGTGTGGCGGTGTTCCGCGGCACGGCCAACCAGTTGTCGTTCGCCAGTGCCCTGGCCAGCCAGGGCTTGTCCGAGCGCGAGCTGAAAGTCATCAACCTGGATTTCAACGCGGCCAATGCCGCCCTGGCCGCCAAGCAGATCGACGCCACCTGGGGCCTGTCGAACCTGTTGTCGCTGCGTGAGCGGGGCCTGGTCGAACTGCCGGTCAACTCCCGTGACCTCGAAGGCGCCGGCAGCACCCAGGCGGTGCTGCTGGGTACCGGCGATTTCATCCGCCAGCATCCCGACCTCACCCAGCGCCTGGTCAACGCCCAGCAGCAGGCGGTGCAGTGGCTACGCGATGAGCACAACCGCGACGCCTACATCGCCCTGGTGGCCAGCACCGCCAACTGGCCACAGGCGATCTTGCGCGACGACCTGGCCCAGGAAAACCTCGCCAATTATTTCGACCCGCGCCTGGACGCCGGCTTCGTGAGCCTGTTGCAACAGGGCGTGGACTTGGCCGCCAAGGAGCGTCTGATCCGCCGCGGCTTCCAGGTCGCCGACTGGATCGAACCGCGTTTTCTCGACGCGGCCCTGCAACAGGACCAGGCCATCCAGGCCGCCCGCTGAGCCGACAACAACCCTGAGGAGCACAATCATGAGCAACGCTGCATTGGCCTCCGCGCCACAACCTCTCGAGCTGGACATCCACCCCGTCGCCGGGCGCATCGGCGCCGAGATCCGTGGCATCAAGCTGTCCGCCGACCTCGATCCGGCCACTGTCGACGCCATCCAGGCGGCGCTGGTGCGACACAAGGTGATCTTCTTCCGGGCCCAGACCCATCTGGATGACGTGGGCCAGGAAGCCTTCGCCCAATTGCTCGGCGAGCCCATCGCCCACCCCACCGTGCCGGTGGTGGACGGCACCAGCTACCTGCTCCAGCTCGACGGTGCCGAAGGACAGCGGGCCAACTCCTGGCATACCGACGTGACCTTCGTCGATGCCTACCCCAAGGCCTCGATCCTGCGCAGCGTGGTGGCGCCGGCCGCCGGCGGCGACACGGTGTGGGCCAACACCGCCGCGGCCTACCAGGAGTTGCCCGAGCCGTTGCGTGCCCTGGCCGACCAGCTGTGGGCGGTGCACAGCAACGAATACGACTACGCCAGCGTCAAGCCTGACGTCGACCCGGCCAAGCTCGAGCGCTATCGCAAGGTATTCACCTCGACCGTGTACGAAACCGAGCACCCGGTGGTACGGGTGCACCCGATCAGCGGCGAGCGGACGTTGCAGCTGGGGCACTTCGTCAAGCGCATCAAGGACTATTCGCTGGCTGACTCGCAGCATCTGTTCGCGTTGCTGCAGGGGCATGTGACGCGCCTGGAGAACACCGTGCGCTGGCGCTGGCAGGCGGGGGACGTGGCGATCTGGGACAACCGCGCGACCCAGCATTACGCGGTGGATGACTACGGCACCCAGCCGCGCATCGTGCGCCGGGTGACCCTGGCCGGCGAGGTGCCGGTGGGGGTGGATGGGCAGCTTAGCCGGAGCACGCGCAAGGGCTGAGATCGTTGGGGCCGCCTTGCGGCCCTTTCGCGGTACGAGGCCGCTCCTACAGGATCATGCGATTGTCTGTAGATACCGTCTTGACTCTCACCCCGCAAGAGGGATTTTGGGGTCAAACGGTATCCCCGACTTCACCACCCCGTAAACCAGGTGCAGCAGCTTGCGCATCGCCGCGCAGACGATCTGTTTGTAAGCTTTGTGCCGGCTGCTCAACCGCTCTGCCAGTTCCTTCACAACAGGGTTATGTCTGATTGAGACAGTGCCTGACATCCACAAGCCTGCACGCAGCCTTGAGGCGCCTGTACGCGAAATAGTGCTCTTACCTATGAACTCTCCCGATTGCTGCACCACTGGGTTTAAGCCTGAAAACGCGACAATCGCAGAAGGGCTTTGGTATTTCAGTGGATCGCCCAGTTCGGCGAGCAGCAACGTAGCAGTGGTGTCACCCAAACCATCAATCGAGGTAATCAGCTCACGTCGCTTGCGCAGGTCTGGATCATCATCGATCGTCTGCTCGATGGCCTTCCTGGTCTTTTCCAGCTCTTCGTTGATGTGCCCGATTACGTCTTGAATCGACTGCTGTACCGCATCTAGTGCGACATCCAAACGATTCTGCTCCATCTGGCGCATTTCCTTGAGGTCGTCCAGTCGCCGCACCAGAGCACGCAAGCGGCGCTGCGCAGGGGGCTCAGGCTCCCACTGGCGAAGCGAGACAGCCTTTTGTTGGCCATAGGCAGCAATGACTTTGGCGTCAGCCTTATCTGTTTTGACGCGCCGAAGCTCCACGTCAGCGAATTTCGCAATCACCGCCGGGTTCAGAATGCACACCCGATAACCTTGGTTGTGACAGTGCTCGGCCAGCGCTTCGTGATAGATGCCTGTAGCCTCCATAACAATCCAGGCGCCTGGTTCAGCATGGCGCTCAAGCCAGTCGCTAAACTGCCTGAACCCTCCAGGATCATTGGACAGCTTGGCTTTGGTGCGCATCTTGCCATTGGGGAGCGGGATGGCAATGTCGAAAGATTTTTTGGCGACATCAACGCCAACAAAGACGGACATGATCTCCTCCTTCAAACTACGAAAGTCGATCACCCTACACTCAGTTCAACCTTGTTAATGCGTGCTCACGCCGGGGGCGGGCACTAGATACCGTTCGAACTCGTCGAGTGGGGTTGGAAGACCAGAGCGTTATCTACAGTGCGGGCTTGATGCCCTTGGAGCGGCTCTGCTTCAAGGCCTTCCCTCGATGATCAGTCGAGAACTTTCGCCTCTAGGGAGGCGAAAGTCGAGATACAAGGAGCGGCCTTGCGCCGCGAAAGGCCTATGACTCGCTATCACAGGCAATCAACTGCCTCACCAACCCCCGCGCCAGCGCCGACAAGCCATACCCCACCCGGCTCACCACCCCATAGCGGGTATAGAACGCCTCCTCCTGCTCCGGCGCCAGGTCCACCAGCCTAAGTGCCACCAGCCCTTCATAAGGCCGCAAGTTCGCACTGCAGGCGATGCCGATGGTGTTCGAGTGCAGCACCACGTTGAGCAATGCATAGCCATGCTCGCACTCGACACTGGGCAGGAAGTCCTGCCGCCCACTGAGGTCGCTGAGGATCTTGCGGATGTTCGGCGGGCGGAAGGTGGTCGCCAACGGATAGTTGAACAGGTCCCGCGCACGCACCTCGGCAAGCTCGGTCAGCGGATGCCCGGCCCGGCAGCAGAAGTGCCAGCGCTGTGGCGCCAGCTTGTGCACCTGGTAGTCCGGGTCGGCCTCGAACTGACGGGTATCGGCGACGAAGAACTCGATCTCCTCGGCCATCAGGCGGCGGTTCAACGCCTGCCAGTTATCCACCTGGAAGCACGTGCGCGCCGCTGGATATTCGGCCACGAAGCGTGCCACCGCCCGTGGCACCAGGCCCCCGGCCGGCGCCGGCCCCGAGCCGAAGCGCACCACCCCGGTGGTAGCACCGTTGAACTGGTTGATCTCGTTGACCAGATTGTGCGCGCCATGCACCAGCCGCCGCGAATGTTCCAGCACCAGCAGGCCCTGGCGGGTCGGCGCCAGCTCCTTGCTGGCGCGGTCGACCAGGCGGCAGCCGACGTTGTGTTCCAGCGTCTGGATGCTGCGGCTGAAGGCCGATTGCGAGAGGTTCACCGCCGCTGCCGCGCCGACGAAGCTGCGGTGCTCGACAAGGGCGATGAAGTGGCGAAGTTGGCGCAGGTCGATATGCATTTTCTACATGGAAACTTTCGGTGGAATGCAATTGCTGGGAAGGGTTGGGACCCTTATAAAGGGAGTTACTTATTCCACAAAATATGAATTACAAATATTTATATCTCTTAAAAGAATATAAGCCCGCCTGACCGCGATTCGGTTCCGCCAACGGAAATGCTCGCCTGGGCCCTTGCCTCAAGGAGCACTTGCATGTCCCGACTTTCCCGTTGGCCGGCGCGCGCGTCGTTGTTCACCTTGCAACCCCTGGCAGCCGGTGTGTTGCTGGCCGCTGCCGGCAGCAGCTTCGCCGAGGATCCCGTCGGCGCCGTGCCGGCCGCCACCCGGGACACCCAGCTCGGCACCGTCACCGTCAATGCCCGGCGCCGCGAAGAGAGCGCGCAGAGCGTGCCCACGCCGATCAGTGTGTTGAACAGCGAAACCCTGGAAACCCAACGCATCTACCGAGTGCAGGACTTGCAGCAATTGGTGCCGAGCACCAACGTCGCGTATGTGCACGCCCGCCAGTCGAGCATTTCGATTCGCGGCCTGGGCAACAACCCGGCCAGCGATGGCCTGGAAGGCAGCGTCGGCGTGTACCTGGACAACGTCTACCTGGGCCGCCCGGGCATGGCGGTGTTCGACCTGCTCGATGTCGAGCAGCTGGAGGTGCTGCGCGGCCCGCAGGGCACATTGTTCGGCAAGAACACCACCGCTGGCGTGCTCAACATCACCACGCGCAAGCCGACCTTCCACCAGGAAGGCAGCGTGCAGTCGTCGCTGGGCGAGGATGGCTACTGGCAGACCCAGGGCAGTTTCTCCGGCCCGCTCACCGATACCTTGGCCGGGCGCATCAGTGCGTACCACACCGAGGACGACGGCTATGTGAAGAACGTCTACAACGGGCATGACCTCAACGGTGGCAAGCGCCAGGGCTTCCGAACCCAGCTGCTGTTCAAGCCCAGCGAAACCTTCAACCTGCGCTGGATCGGCGAGTACAACGAGGAAAACTCCGATAACGGCATCCTCAGCCTGTACAGCACGGGCCCCACCCTTAACGGCGTGAACCGCTATGAAAGCCTGGCCCGCCAGGCTGGCGCCACGCTGGTGTCGGGCAAGGACCGTAAGGTCAATTTCGATTCCGATCAGATGGTCAAGGTGTTCCAGGGCGGCACCTCGGTGGAGGCCAACTGGACGCTGCCCAACGACTTCACCCTCACCTCGATCAGCGCCTACCGCTGGTGGGACTTCACCCCGCGCAACGACGACGGACTCAATGTGCCGGTGTTCTACAACGCCGGCGTATCGGTGCGCGACAAGCAGTATTCCCAGGAAATCCGCCTGGCCTCGCCCACCGGTGGTTTCTTCGACTATGTGCTGGGCGCCTATTACTTCAAGCAGGACCTGGACAACAAGTCGTTCACCTACAACGGCCCCCAGGCTGATATCTGGAACCTCACGCCGGCCGGTGCCCTGGCCAACGTCACCACGATCGGTAATGGTCATATCGATACCGACAGCTATGCACTGTTCGCCCAGGGCACCTGGCACCTCACCGAGCGCCTGGACTTCACCGCCGGGGTGCGCGGCACTTATGAAGAGAAGAGCGCCTGGGTGACCCGCGATGCGCCGAGCGGTGGCGTGCCGGTCAGCGGCGCGGCCGCGGCAGCCCGCCAGGGCCGGGTGGGCGCCTACGATTCGGGTGATCTGAACCAGTACAGCTTTGCGCCCTCCGGCCTGCTGAGCCTGAGCTATCGCTTCAGCGATGACCTGCTGGGCTATGCCAGCCTGTCCCACGGCGAGAAGTCCGGCGGCGTCAACCTCACCGTCGGCGCAGCGCCACGGCTGGGCACCGACTCGCTGCTGGTGGGCACCGAGCGCGCCAACAACGCCGAACTCGGGATCAAGAGCAGCTGGTTCGACAACCGCCTGCAGTTCAACACCAACCTGTTCTGGACCGAAGTGCACGGCTACCAGGCCAACGTCTACGACCAGGTCAACCGCGTGCAGTACCTGGCCAACGCCGGCAGCGTGCGCTCCCGTGGCCTGGAGTTCGAGGCCACGGCAGCACCGTTGCGCGGGCTGACGCTGAACTTCAACGGCTCGTGGAACGATGTGCGCTACACCGAGTACGACGACGCGCCGTGCCCGCCGGAGATCAGCCTGGCCAACGCCGCCGCCACCTGTGATTTGTCCGGCCACCAGGTGGTGGGTGCTTCCAAGTACATCGCCAACCTCAATGGCCAATACAAGTGGCAACTGACCGAGCGCATCGAGCCCTATGTCAGTGCCAGCTACGCCTTCCGTTCCAAGGCCGTCGGCACCATCGATGACTCCGACTACGGCCAGATCCCAAGCTACGCCATCGTCAACCTCTCCACCGGCGTGCGCCTGGACCAGGGCGACGGCGTGCTCGACCTGTCGCTGTGGGTGAAGAACGCCGGCGACAAGACCTACTTCACCAGCCTGTGGAACTCCGCCAACGGCGGCTACGCCGGCGTGCTGGGCACCCCGCGCACCGTGGGCGCCACCGCCCGTTATGACTTCTGAGCACAAGGAGCTTTGCCATGAATGCCAAGACCCAACCGCACGACCTGCCCGAGGGCGCCTGCCTCACCGCCAAGGTGCCCGACCGCGACCAAGCCCTGCTCGGCGACGTGGTGGTCAACCCGTACCGCCTGGCGCCGCTGACCGCGATCATCCGCGACGGTGGCCGCACCCTGAGCGCCGCCCATGTGCGCGTGCTGGGCCGTGGCGAGCGCGGTGTCGACATTGTCTACGACGTGTCCGACCGTTCGCTGTGGACCTATGGCGGCATCCCGGTGTTCGGCCTGTATCCGGATCACGTCAACCAGGTCGAGGTGAGCTACAAGCTCGACGGCGAGCGTATTCGCGAGCGCTACGAAATCTACGCGCCGGCGGTGCGCCTGCCGGTGGTGGCCAAGCAGACTGCCGCGCTGCCCGAGGTGGAGCCGGTCAAGGTCGCCCCCGGTTTCGAAAAGCGCCTGTACCTGTTCAATCACCTGCTGGCCGAGATCCCGGGCGGGCGCGCCTTCAAGTGGAATGGCCTGGGTGGCGCCGCCGAGTGGGACTCGGTGGGCAACAACTGGATCGCCGACAGCAACGGTGACGTACGCTGGTACCTGGACATCGAGCAGATCCACGATTCCAACCACCGTGACGGTCTGGGCGGCACCATGGGCTTCCATCAGACCCGCGACGGCAAGCTGATCTGGGGGCAGGGCCAGACCTACTCCAAGTACGACCTGCTGGGACGCAAGGTGTGGCAGCGCAACCTGCCGGACAAGTTCGCCGACTTCTCCCACGAGATTCGCGAAACCGTAAACGGCAGCTACCTATTGCGGGTGGGCACCAGCGACTATCGCCGTCCGGACGGCAAGCGCGTGCGTTCGATCCGTGACCATATCATCGAGGTCAACGAAGCCGGGGATGTGCTGGACTTCTGGGACCTGAACCAGATCCTCGACCCGTACCGCGGCGAACTGCTGGAAACCCTGGGCAAGGCCGCGATCCAGCTGCCGGACGGTGTGCAGAGACAGGACGACCGGCTGGCCAACGAATTGGCCGAAGGCGACCTGCCATTCGGCGACACCCCGGGCATCGGCACCGGTCGCAACTGGGCCCACGTCAATGCCATCGACTACGACGCCGATGACGACAGCATCATCGTTTCAGCACGGCACCAGGGCGTGGTGAAGATCGGCCGCGACAAGCAGGTGAAGTGGATTCTCGCCGCCCCCCAGGGCTGGCCGGCGCGCCTGCAGGACAAGGTGCTCAAGCCCGTGGGCGAGGGCTTCGAGTGGTCCTGGACCCAGCACACCGCCTGGCTGACCGGCCGCGGCACGCTGACTGTGTTCGACAACGGCTGGGGGCGCGACTTCGGCCCGACCAAGCTCAGCGGCAACTACAGCCGGGCAGTGGAGTACAAGGTCGACGAGGCCAAGGGCACGGTCGAGCAGTTGTGGCAGTACGGCAAGGAGCGCGGGGATGAGTGGTACAGCCCGATCACTTCGGTGGTGGCCTACCGGGTGGATACCGACACCCAGTTCATCTATTCGGCTTCGGTGAACTACCTCACGCCCGAGAAGCTCACCACCACCGTGCTCAACGAAGTGCGTCGCGGCTCCCAGGAGGTGGCAGTGGAGCTGAAAGTGCACAGTCGCCAGCCGGGCAGCGTGGGCTACCGGGCGTTGGTGATCGACCTCGACAAGGCGTTCTGACTCAATCCTCTCTCCTGCAGGTTATCGGCTAACCTGTTCTGGCCTCTTCGCGGGTAAACCCGCTCCCACAGCGTTGGCGACAATCCTGTGGGAGCGGGTTTACCCGCGAATGGGGCGATGCGAATTTCGGACGGGGTGTTCAACCATTCGTTCTTTTTTTCGAACAGCCTATTGTCCAACACCCCAACCCCCGCTTAGCATTCCGTTTGAGATTTCAAACGCTCGGCACCCAGGCGTCGAACACCCTGGTGCACGAATTCCTGACGGCCGCCCCCTTTTGGGGGCGCCTTTTCAACAATCAAAATTCGCAGTAAAGGGAAGCCGACATGCAGCTCAAAGACGCTCAGTTGTTCCGCCAGCAGGCCTTCATCAACGGTGAATGGCTGGATGCGGACAGCGGTCAGACCATCAAGGTGACCAACCCGGCCACCGGCGAAGTGATCGGCAGCGTGCCGAAGATGGGCGCCGCCGAGACCCGCCGCGCCATCGAGGCCGCCGACAAGGCCCTGCCGGCCTGGCGCGCACTGACTGCCAAGGAGCGTGCCGGCAAGCTGCGTCGCTGGTTCGAACTGATGATCGAGCACCAGGACGACCTGGCCCGCCTGATGACCACCGAGCAAGGCAAGCCGCTGGCCGAAGCCAAGGGTGAAATCGCCTACGCCGCCTCGTTCATCGAGTGGTTCGCCGAAGAGGCCAAGCGCGTCTACGGCGATGTCATCCCGGGCCACCAGCCGGACAAGCGCCTGATCGTCATCAAGCAGCCGATCGGCGTCACCGCTGCCATCACCCCGTGGAACTTCCCGGCCGCGATGATCACCCGTAAAGCCGGCCCGGCCCTGGCCGCCGGTTGCACCATGGTGCTCAAGCCCGCTTCGCAGACCCCGTACTCCGCCCTGGCCCTGGTCGAACTGGCCACCCGTGCCGGCATCCCGGCCGGCGTGCTGAGCGTGATCACCGGCAGCGCTGGCGAAGTTGGTAGCGAACTGACCGGCAACTCGCTGGTACGCAAGCTGTCCTTCACTGGCTCGACCGAGATCGGTCGCCAACTGATGGAAGAGTGCGCCAAGGACATCAAGAAGGTTTCCCTGGAGCTGGGCGGTAACGCGCCGTTCATCGTGTTCGACGACGCCGACCTGGACAAGGCGGTCGAGGGCGCGATCATCTCCAAGTACCGCAACAACGGCCAGACCTGCGTCTGCGCCAACCGCATCTATGTGCAGGACGGCGTCTATGATGCCTTCGCCGAGAAGCTGAAAGCCGCTGTCGCCAAGCTGAAGATCGGCAACGGCCTGGAAGAAGGCACCACCACTGGCCCACTGATCGACGGCAAGGCTGTCGCCAAGGTTCAGGAACACATCGAGGACGCCGTTGCCAAGGGTGCCAAGGTGCTGTCCGGTGGCAAGCTGATCGAAGGCAACTTCTTCGAGCCGACCATCCTCGTCGACGTGCCGAAAACCGCCGCCGTCGCCAAGGAAGAGACCTTCGGCCCGCTGGCGCCGCTGTTCCGTTTCAAGGACGAGGCCGAAGTCATCGCCATGTCCAACGACACCGAGTTCGGCCTGGCGTCGTACTTCTACGCCCGTGACATGAGCCGTGTGTTCCGTGTCGCCGAGGCCCTGGAATATGGCATGGTCGGCATCAACACCGGCCTGATTTCCAACGAAGTCGCGCCGTTCGGCGGCATCAAGGCCTCGGGCCTGGGCCGCGAAGGTTCCAAGTACGGTATCGAGGACTACCTCGAGATCAAATACCTGTGCATCAGCGTCTGATCGCCGGGTAAACGGTTTTACCTCTGCCAGCGGGGCGCGAGAGCGACGTCTCGCTGGCCTTTTTGACATAGCGGTACCCGGTGGCCAGGGCATTCGTGGCAGTCGATCAACGAATACTGTGCGCGCATGCGTCCAGCCACCCCCGAATAAAAGCGCCTGGAATGGGCGCAAATGAGGGCACTATGAGCAAGACCAACGAATCCTTGATGCAACGCCGTGTCGCCGCCGTCCCGCGTGGCGTTGGCCAGATCCACCCGATCTTCGTCGATACCGCGAAGAACTCGACGGTGATCGACGTTGAAGGCCGCGAACTGATCGACTTCGCCGGCGGCATCGCCGTACTCAACACCGGCCACCTGCACCCGAAAGTGGTCGCGGCCGTGCAAGATCAGCTGACCAAGGTCAGCCACACTTGCTTCCAGGTGCTGGCCTACGAGCCCTACGTCGAGCTGTGCGAGAAGATCAACAAGCTGGTCCCGGGCAACTTCGACAAGAAGACCTTGCTGGTGACCACCGGCTCCGAAGCCGTCGAGAACGCCGTGAAGATCGCCCGTGCCGCCACTGGCCGCGCCGGCGTGATCGCCTTCACCGGCGGCTACCACGGTCGCACCATGATGACCCTGGGCCTGACCGGCAAGGTCGTGCCGTACTCCGCTGGCATGGGCCTGATGCCCGGCGGCATCTTCCGCGCCCTGTTCCCGAGCGAGCTGCACGGTATCAGCGTCGACGACGCCATCGCCTCGGTCGAGCGCATCTTCAAGAACGACGCCGAGCCGCGTGACATCGCCGCGATCATTCTCGAGCCGGTGCAAGGCGAAGGCGGTTTCCTGCCTGCGCCAAAAGAACTGATGCAGCGCCTGCGCGCCCTGTGCGACCAGCACGGCATCCTGCTGATCGCCGACGAAGTGCAGACCGGCGCTGGCCGTACCGGCACCTTCTTCGCCATGGAACAGATGGGCGTCGCGCCTGACCTGACCACCTTCGCCAAGTCCATCGCTGGTGGCTTCCCGCTGGCCGGTGTGTGCGGCAAGGCCGAGTACATGGACGCCATCGCCCCGGGTGGCCTGGGCGGCACCTATGCCGGTTCGCCGATCGCCTGCGCCGCGGCCCTGGCCGTGATCGAAGTGTTCGAGGAAGAGCAACTGCTGGATCGCAGCAAGGCTGTTGGTGAGCGCCTGACCACCGGTCTGCGTGAAATCCAGAAGAAGCACTCGATCATCGGCGATGTCCGTGGTCTGGGCTCGATGATCGCGGTGGAAGTGTTCGAGAAGGGCACCCACACTCCAAACGCCGCCGCCGTTGCCCAGGTCGTGGCCAAGGCCCGTGACAAGGGCCTGATCCTGCTGTCCTGCGGTACCTACGGCAACGTCCTGCGCATCCTGGTGCCGCTGACCGCCGAAGACGCGCTGCTGGACAAAGGCCTGGCCATCATTGAAGAGTGCTTCGCCGAACTGGCCTGAAAAATGTGACAGGCTCCAGAAAAAAACCCGCCTCGGCGGGTTTTTTTCTGCCGCTCGCGGGCGTCAGGCGCTAAGGTTGTACGAGGATTTCGTGGAAGCTGCGATGGATCGCGCGTCATTTTCTGGAGACTCGCTCATGAGCGCTGCCGACCCCGTGCCCCCATGCGTGCTGATTGCCGAAGGCGATCCCTGGGTGCGCGACATGCTCAGCGAGATGCTGCTCAGCGTGCGTTGCGATGCACGCCTGCAGGTCTGCGCCGATGGCTCCCAGGCGCTCAGCGCGCTGGCGAGCAAGCCCGACCTGATCATCGCCGCCCGCGAACTCGCCGGCCTCGATGGCCTCGACCTGCTGCGCAAGGTACGCGCCAAGGGCGACCGCCCGGGGTTGCCGTTCATTCTCATGAGTGATCGCACCGACAGCGCCAGCGTGCGCGAGGCGGTGCCGCTGCAGCCGACCGCCTACCTGAGCAAGCCGCTCGACCTGGACAACCTGCGCAAGCGCCTGGAAAAACTGCTGCTGGAGGTGGGGGAGCAGATCGCCTGCCCGGTGCCGCCGCTGCAACCCGGAGCAACACTGCCGGCTTACCTGGAACAGCGCCGCGCCACGGCCGATGGCGGCCCGTTGTTTGCCGATGTGCAGGTGGCGGTCAAGCGCGCGCTCAACCCACAAGGCCTCAACCTCAAGGTGCTCGAGGAGGAGGTGCGCAACGACCCGCAGATCACCGGCGTGCTGATTGCCGCCGCCAACAGCGCCGCGTTGCACCGCGAGGCGCCGGTGCAGACCTTGCTGCAGGCGCTGAACAAGCTTGGCAGCACCCAGAGCATGAACCTCATCCTCGGCCTGACCCTCAAGCGCAGCGCGCGCCTCAGCGATCCGCTGCTGGCTCGGCATGCCGCGCATTATTGGGACTTGTCGCTGCACACCGCCGAATATGCCCGCACCTTGGCGCGTCTGCTCGAGGTCGACGAGGCGCTCTGTTACTGCGCAGGGCTGTTGCATTGCCTGGGCGACCTGGCCGTGTTGCGCACCCTGCAGGAGTGGCGCCTGGCAGGCGGGGAGCTGGACGAGGACCAGGTGCAGCTGTCGCTCAATGAGTTTGGCGCGCCGTTCGGCTCGGCGTTGCGCACCCGCTGGCGCTTGCCGCTTAACCTGCGCGAGTTGATCGCCGCGGTGTATCAACTGGGTGGCGGCGTGTATTCCCGCGAGATACTGGCCATGAACCTGGCAGGCCAGTTGGCCGCGCTGAAGCCCAGCCAAGGGCTGGAGAAGGTCGCCGCCAGCAAGACCGCGCGGTTGCTCAAACTCGGGCTGCCGGAGCTGTCGCGGCTGCGCAAGGTCGACCCTGAGGCGCTTGCGCGGGAGCATGCCGAGCGTGAGGCGGCAGAAGCTGCCGAGCGCGAACTGGAGGTTGCCCCGAGCGCTACGCCGGCGGCCGATACCGTGCCGCTAGAGGGCGGCGAGCGCCAGGGCTGATCAGCCATCGCTCAGGCTTGGGATCGCTCCTACAGCTATTGCGGACGCCTGTTCGTATCCAGGGAAACCCATCAGCGGTAGTTTTCCAGCCACTCCACCAACGGAATGGCAGGAAGGCTGCGGCTGAAGATGAGCTCATACAAATACCGTGGTCTGCGTTATCAGGTTTATCGTTCCCAGGCGCGAACGCTTGCCCATGAGGCATTCTCGAGAGGGAACTGTTCGCTTGGCGCCGGCGTTGACGTTGACAGGGTCCGTTTTGAACCTATCGGCAGGCGGGCTATCGAGGCTTTGCAGTATTGGGACAACCAAACCCACCATTTCCCCTGGGAGGAAGTGCCACGCTGGACTGATCGTGACCACAGAGGGCTCGATCTCTCACTGTGGTCTGCGCATGAACTCTGCGGTCTCTGCTATGCCAGTCCGCGGAGGAGCAGTCACTGCATCAAGATCATCCTGTTGGAAGGTAAGCCAGGTCCCATGAACCCACTGAGAGGCCTGGTGGCGTCGCTGTCGGTGTTGGCCATCATTGAATACGCAAGGATGCTCAGCTGTTCGCAAATAGAAATTCAGCAACCGGACCCAGGTGTCGAGCCGTGGTATTCATCGATTGGGTTCGACCGCGATCCCGCCGGGCGTCTTGTGATGCCCGTGCGAGCGACTATTCCACAAACCACTGTTCAGGTATCAGAGGTTCCCATGCGCTATTCAACAAGTTCCAGGAAGGCCGAATTGATCAGGCGATACACTGCCGAGGCTGTCGCCCTCGCAGGTGAAACGACCGACCAGCAGCGCCATATACTTGAAGTGGCATTCAAGGAGGGTCGGCAGAAAGAGCCTGAGGGGATACTGGCGGGGCCCCGTAGCGGCCCGATCGACTACGAGTGGGCCTCCAGATGAATCGAGCCCGTGGCTACGGTTAGCGCGCTCAACCTTTCACGATCTGGTTCTTGCCTTGGCGCTTGGCGCGGTACATGGCCGCGTCCGCCCGGGCGAACAGGCTATCCAGAGTCTCATCTTCATCCAGCAACCCAGTCAGCCCTTGGCTCACGGTAACCCCGTAGGTTTGCTCTCCATGGTTGAAGCTCAGGCGCTGGATCTCCCGTTGCAAGCGCTCGGCGATCTGCTCGGCGACCTGCGCGGTACAACCTGGGAACACCGCCGCGAATTCCTCGCCACCGATGCGTCCGAACAGATCGCCACGTCGTAGCACGGCCTTGCCACTGTCGGCGATACGCTGCAGCACCTGGTCACCTTCCTGGTGGCCGTAGCTATCGTTGATCTGTTTGAAATCGTCGATATCCAACAACAGGAACGCCATCGGCGTGCCGTCCTCGCGTGCACTGTCAAAAGCCAGTTGGGCGCATTCGAAGAAGTGTCGACGGTTGCTGCTCTGGGTGAGCACGTCGGTGGTGGCCAGGCGTTGCAGTTCGCCTTCGAGCTGCTTCTTTTCGGTGATGTCCTCGGCGATGCCGACGATGATCACGCGCTGCTCGCCTTCACGTTGCTGGTTGATGTAGCACTTGTCGCTCAGCCAGCGCACTTCCCCGGCGGCGTTGAGGATACGGTATTCACGGTCCTCGACGGTGCCCTTGACCAGCACCTGGGCCAGGCTGCGTTCGGCGTATTCGAGGTCGTCCGGGTAAATGGCGTCGCGCCACTCGTTGTAGTCGGCCAGCACCAGGCTGGCCGGGCGGCCAAAGATGCGCTCATAGGCGGGGCTGACATAGAGCACCTGGCGGGTCTCCCAATCGAAGGCCCAGAGCACGGCGTTGACGCTGTCGAGCAGCGAGCTGTACAGCTGCTCGCGCTCGCTCAGCCGCGCCACCTCGCCTTGGGCGTGCAAAAGGGCGAGCAGGGTCTGGGCAGCTTCGGGGCGGGCGGTAGCGGATTGCGTGGGTGGAAGGTCTTTGGCCATGAGCACGGAACGTTTCTCGACGATGGGCGTGCGGCCACGGACCGGCCCGCCACGCGGGCGATGTGCCGAATTTGAGTCGAGCGCAGGGGGGGAAGTTCCGGTCGGCATGCCCCGTTGCGGGGCATGCCGATCAACGGCGGTCAGGCGCCGTTGGGGCGCAGCGAGTAGGTCTTGAGTTGCGCGGCGAAGTCACGCAGTGACTGAATGCCACTGGCCTCGGCCTCGTGGACCCAGTCTTTCATGGCGGCGAGCATGTCGTGGCCGTTGGCGCTGGTACGTGCCCAGATCTGCTGCAGTGCCAGGCGCTTTTCGTAGATGGTCTTGAGCGCTTGGCTGTGGGCCAGCATGGACTCGATACGCAGGTGATGGCGATCCTGGAGCAGGCTGGTTTCGCGCGACAGCAGGCGCTTGGCGCGGCGGAAGCGGTGGCGCACCGAGGTGTCGACCTTGTCCAGCTCCTGTTTCACCAGCGGTGCGATCACCAGCTTGCGGTACTGGGCCATGATCTGGAAACGGTTGTTGAGGATGGCCATGGCGGTGTCCATGTCCAGCGAGGCCTTGCCTTCGACTCGATGGGCGATGGGCGCCACGCGCTGCACCTTGGCCAGGCGCAACAGGCTCAGCAGGCGGATCCACATCCAGCCGATGTCGAACTCCCAGCGGCGTACCGACAGCTTGGCCGAGTTGGGGTAGGTGTGATGGTTGTTATGCAGCTCTTCGCCGCCAATGATGATGCCCCAGGGCACCAGGTTGGTGGCGGCGTCGCGGCATTCGAAGTTGCGGTAGCCAACCGCATGGCCCAGGCCATTGACCACGCCAGCGGCCCAGAACGGAATCCACATCATCTGGATGGCCCAGATGGTGATGCCGATGGTGCCGAACAGCAGCAGGTCGATCACCGCCATCAGGGCAATGCCGCCGAGCTTGTAGCGGCTGTAGAGGTTGCGCTCGATCCAGTCGTCCGGGCAGTTCTTGCCGTAGATGCGCAAGGTTTCTTCGTTGCGCGCCTCTGCGCGGTACAGTTCCGCGCCCTTGCGCAGCACGGTGCCCAAGCCCTTGTGCACCGGGCTGTGCGGGTCGTCCGGGGTTTCGCACTTGGCGTGGTGCTTGCGGTGGATGGCGGTCCACTCGCGGGTATTCTGCGCCGTGGTCAGCCACAGCCAGAAACGGAAGAAATGCTTGAGGCCCGCGTTCAACTCCAGGGCGCGGTGAGCCGAGTAGCGGTGCAGGTAGAGGGTGACGCTGACGATGGTGACATGGGTCAGCAGCAGGGTGACGGCGACCAGTTGCCAGGCCGACAAGTCGAGTAAACCGTAGTACCACATAACGGGAAAGACCCTCGGGAAACAGGGGGAAACAGCGCTCGCATTATCCCTTTGCGGGGAAATAAAACCAGTCGCCCTTTTTGATAGGAGGTCACAGGGTGTTTCAGCCCTTATAATGCCCCTTCCTTTTTCATGGGCTCATCCACCCGACATGTCTGTTTCCGTTCGCGACGCCTTGCGCATGGCCGGGCTCTATGTGGTGCTTTCAATCCTCTGGCTGGTCCTGTCGGAAATGGTCCTGCACGGCATGACCGAAGACCCCTTGGCGCTCACCGTGGGGCGGCAGATCAACGTGGTGGTCTGGGTGCTGCTCAGCGCCTTGCTGATTTTCGTTTCGCGCGCCCGGCTGTTGAACTTCATCGGCGTCGGCGCGCGCCTGCGCAGCGAGGACCGTGAGCGCCTGCGCATGGCCGCGGCGGTGTTCGATAGCACCCTGGAAGGGGTGCTGGTGACTGATCGCAACGGCCTGATCGTGCACGTCAACCGGGCCTTCATGCGCATCACCGGGTACCAGCAGGATGAGGTCATCGGGCAGCGCCCGAGCAAGTTCAAGTCCGGTCGCCACGGTGCGCCGTTCTACCAGCAGATCTACGCGGCCTTGGCTGACAAGGGCGAGTGGAGCGGAGAAATCTGGAACCGACGCAAAAGTGGCGAAATCTACCCGCAGTGGCAGACGATTTGCGCCATCCGCGACGATAGCGGCGCTCTCAGCCACTATGTGGCGGTGTTCAGCGACATCAGTGCGATCAAGCACAGCGAGGAGGAACTGGCCTACCTCGCCCATCACGACCCGCTGACCGGCCTGCCCAACCGCCTGCTGTTCAATGACCGGGTCGAACAGGCGCTGACCGCGGCACAGGCCAACAAGCGCGGCTGCGCCCTGCTGCTGCTCGACCTCGATCACTTCCAGAGCATCAATGATGGCCTTGGCCACACCATTGGCGACCAACTGCTCAAGCTGGTGGGCGAACGCCTGCGCGAGTTGCTGGGCAACGGCGTGACCCTGGCGCGCCTTGGTGGCGACGAATTCGCCGTGCTGGCCGAGAACTGCCAGCAGGTCGGCCAGGCCGGCAAGCTGGCGCAGACCATCATCGAGCGGTTGAAGGAACCCTTCTGCTTCGACGGCAACCGCCTGTTCATCAGTGTCAGTATCGGCATCAGCCTGTTCCCCAGCGACGCGCTCAGTGGCGAGCAGTTGCTGCGCAACGCCGACTCGGCGCTGTTCAAGGCCAAGAGCAATGGCCGCGCCTGCTACGCGTTGTACACCGAGGAACTCACTGCCCACGCCCAGCAGCGGGTGGAGACGGCCGGCGAGCTGCGTCGGGCCCTGGAGCAGCAGGAACTGCGGGTATTCTTCCAGCCGGTGCACGATCTGTTCACCGCGCGCATGGTCGGGGTCGAGGCGCTGGTACGCTGGCAGCACCCCCAGCGCGGCCTGGTACCGCCCGGCGAGTTCATCCCCATCGCCGAGCGCACCGGGCTGATCGCCGAGATCGATGCCTGGGTGCTGCGCCAGGCTTGTCGGCAGATGGTGCAGTGGCAAACCGAAGGGCGGCAGTTGTCCTTTGTCGCGGTGAACATTTCCAGCCGCCTGTTCAGCCAGCGCGACTTGTACCGGCAGGTGGCGGATGTGCTTAACGACAGCGGCCTGGACCCGGCGCTGCTGGAGCTGGAGGTGACCGAAAGCGCGGTGATGGAAGACCCGGAGGTGGCGCTGGAGCAGTTGCACCGCTTGCGTGAACTGGGCTTGAGCCTGGCCATCGACGATTTCGGCACCGGCTATTCGTCGTTGCTGCGGCTCAAGCGCCTGCCGGTGCAGAAGCTCAAGATCGACCAGGGCTTCGTTGCCGGCCTGCCGTGCGACGAGGATGACATCGCCATTGTCCGGGTCATCATCGCCCTGGCCCGCAGCATGGGCATGCAGGTGCATGCCGAAGGTATCGAGCAGGCCGAGCAAGCGCGCTTCCTGTTGGAGCAGCAGTGCCAGATGGGGCAGGGGTACTGGTTTGGCAGGCCGGTGCCGGCTCAACAGCTGCACTGGGGGTGACACGCCTCCTGTAGGCGCCAGCCTTGCTGGCGAACCAGGCGACGCGTTGCCTGGCACCGGCTGTGCCGGTGTTCGCGGGCAAGCCCGCTCCCACAGCAATTGCGACAGCTTGAGGAGCGCAGGCAAGACAGCCGCTCCCACGGTTGATCGTGGGAGCGGGCTTCAACGCTTGTTCAAGCCTTTGGCCAGACGGTCGCCACCCAGCTGGATCACCGCCACCAACGCCACCAGCATCACGATCACCGTCAGCATGATCTGGCTGTCGAAGCGCTGGTAGCCGTACCGGTAGGCAATATCCCCCAGCCCGCCGGCGCCGATTGCCCCGGCCATGGCCGACGAGTTGATCAGCGTCACCAGGGTGATGGTGAAGCCGCCGACGATCCCCGGCAGCGCCTCGGGCAGCAGAACATGCCAGACGATGTGCCAGCGCCGGCAGCCCATGGCCTGGGCCGCTTCGATCAATCCGTGATCGACTTCGCGCAGGCTGACCTCGGCGATCCGTGCGAAGAACGGAGTCGCGGCGATGGTCAGTGGCACCACGGCGGCCCAAACGCCATAGGTGGTGCCGACCACCAGGCGGGTGAAGGGAATCAGCGCGACCATCAGGATCAGGAACGGGATCGAGCGGAACAGATTGACGACGGCGCCGAGCACGCGGTTGAGCGTGGGGGCCTCGAAGATCCCGCCCTTGTCGCTGGTGACCAGCAGCACCGCCATCGGCACCCCGACCAGCAGCGCCACCAGCGAAGACACGCCCACCATCAGCAAGGTGTCCAGCAGGCCTTGCAACAGACGATCAATCCACATGGCCAAGGACCTCCACGTTGGCGGCCCAGCGTCGGGCGCGCAGTTCAAGCTGATGGCTGTCCAGCGGCGAGCCGCGCACCGCCAGCACCAGTTGGCCGAGGGCATGCTCGCCGATGGTTTCGACTCCGCCCTGGAGCAGTCGCACCTGCCCGCCCAGGTCGGCGAACAGCGCGCTCAGATCGGGCTCACCGACCAGGGTGAGCTTCAGCACCACGGCCGCGTCGCGGTTGCCTGGCTGGGGCCGCAGGCTGGCCTGCAAGGCCGCTGGCAAGCGGGTCTGCAACGGCGCCAGCAGGGTTTGGGTGACCGTATGGCGTGGCGCGCCGAATACCTGCCAGACCTCGCCCTGCTCGACCACCTCGCCCCGTTCGAGCACCACCACGCGCTGGCAGATGTCGCGGATCACCGCCATCTCATGGGTAATCAGCACCACGGTCAGGCCCAGGCGCTGGTTGATGGCGCGCAGCAGTTCGAGGATCGCGGCGGTGGTTTCCGGGTCCAGCGCCGAGGTGGCCTCGTCGCACAGCAGGATCTCGGGGTCATGCACCAGCGCCCGGGCGATACCGACGCGCTGCTTCTGGCCGCCGGACAACTGCGCCGGATAGACATGATGTTTTTCTGCTAGCCCGACCAGCTCCAGCAGTTCGCGTACCTTGCGCTGGCGCTCGGGCTTGGCGATGCCAGCTACCTTCAGCGGCAACTCGACGTTCTGCCACACGGTCTTGGCCGACATCAGGTTGAAGTGCTGGAAGATCATGCCGATGCGCCGGCGCAGGGCTACCAGGCGTTCCTCGTCGAACGGCGCGATGTCTACCTGGTCGATCAGCACCCGGCCCTGACTGGGCTGTTCCAGGCGGTTGATGGTGCGCAGCAGAGACGACTTGCCGGCGCCGCTGCGACCGATGATGCCGAAGATCTCGCCCCGGCGGATGTTCAGGTCGATCCCCTGCAGCGCGGCGTGGGTCTGGCCCGGGTAGGTCTTGCCCAGGCCGACGAAGCGGATATGGGCCTGGTTCACCTCCGGGCGTAGCGCCTGTTCGGTCGCCCGCGGCGTTTGTGTGGGCGGGAGGGGCGCCCTGAGGGCGCTGGCCTGGCTCACGTCAGCCTTCCCAGCCGGCCTGGTAGAGGCTGCCATGGGCCTTGTCCAGGGCGGCTCGCACGACCGGCGAATGCTGGTAGATGTCGACGAACTTGGCCAGGCGTGGGTCGTTCTTCTCCTGCGGGCGGATGACGAACTGGATCACGTACTCCTTGTTTTCCAGGCCATCGAACAGCAGCGCCGAGGTGGCGTCGAAAGTGTTGGCCAGGCGGATGTACGCAGGGTAGCCCTGGACCAGGTCGGCGTCGTCATAGGCACGTACCAGTTGCACCGCCTCGACCTGGAGAATCCTGATCTTCTTCGGGTTGGCGACGATGTCGTCCTCGGTGGCCTTGTAGCCCACGCCCGGCTTGAGGCTGATCAGCCCAGCCTTGGCCAGCAATTGCAGGCCCCGACCGCTGTTGATCGGGTCGTTGGCGATGGCCACGCTGGCGCCTTCGGGCAGATCGTTGAAGCTTTTGTATTTTTTCGAGTACAGGCCGACGTTGTTGATGATGCCCGGTGCGTAGGGCACCAGGTCGAAGCCGGCGGCGGCCTTGGCGTTTTCCAGGAACGGGATGTGCTGGAAGTAGTTCACGTCGATATCGCCGCTGTTGAGGCTGACATTGGGCGCGATCCAGTCGCTGAACTCGATCAGCTTCACTTCCAGGCCCTGTTTGTGGGCCTCCGCCACCGCGGCTTCCAAGGGAATGGCGAAGGCGGCGGTGGTGCCGATCTTCAGCGGTTCGGCGGCGAAGGCGGCGGCGGACAGGCCGAGGCCCAGGGCGATGGCCGCAACGGGCCGGAACAGTTTCTCAAGCATGGTGCAGGGCTCCAGTCGGGGCAGGGGTCGGATGGCGGTAGGCGGCGCCGGGGTGGTCGGCGGGCAGGAGGGCCTGGGCGCCGTCGAACAGCTTCTGGCGCAGGCTGCCGTGGCGGTAGGCGGTCTTGTAGCGCCCGCGGCGTTGCAGCTCGGGCACCACCAGGTCGATGAAGTCCTCGTAGCTTTCCGGGGTGACGGTGCGGGTCAGGTTGAACCCGTCCAGGCCGGTTTCATCGATCCAGCTGATCAGTTGCTTGGCGACCTGTTCGGGGTTGCCCACCAGGGTCACGTAGCGCCCGCCCAGGGCGTGCTGCTCGAGCAGGCGGCGGCGGGTCCAGGCGCTCTCCTGCAACTGGCGGGTGGCGGACTGGATGGCGTTGCCCTTGGCAAAACCTATGGGTTCGTCCAGCGCATAGCGCGAGAAGTCGATGCCGGTGGAGCTGGCGAAGTGCGCCACGCCGGCTTCTGCGCTGGCATAGCGCAGGTATTCGGCGTGCTTGGCGCGGGCCTGCTCCTCGGTCGGGGCGACGATCACGGTGATGCCCATGAACACCTTGAGCGCCTGGGGATCGCGCCCGGCGGCCTTGGCGGCGGCGCGCACCTTGTCGACCTGGGCGCGGGTCGCCGCCTGGTCCTGGCCACTGATGAACACGCACTCGGCATGCTGGCCGGCGAAGGCCAGGCCGCGTGGCGAGCTGCCCGCCTGGAACAGCACTGGAGTGCGCTGCGGCGAGGGTTCGCACAGGTGATAACCCTCGACCTTGTAGAACTCGCCGTGGTGTTCGACCTTGCGCACCTTGTCTGGCCGCGCGTACACGCGTTGCTCGCGGTCGGCGACCACGGCGTCGTCGGCCCAGCTGCCTTCGAGCAGCTTGTACAGCACCTGCAGGTATTCGTCGGCCTGGTCGTAGCGGCGGTCGTGCTCGGGTTGCTGCGCCAGGCCCATGGCCCGGGCGGCGCTGTCGAGGTAGCCGGTGACGATGTTCCAGCCGACCCGGCCATTGCTCAGGTGGTCGAGGGTGGAGAGGCGCCGGGCGAACAGGTAGGGCGCCTCGTAGGTGAGGTTGGCGGTGAGGCCGAAGCCCAGGTGCTTGGTCACCGCCGCCATGGCCGAGACCAGCAGCAGTGGATCGTTGACCGGCAACTGGATCGACTCCTTGAGCGTCACCTCCAGCGATTGCCCGTAGACATCGTAGGTGCCGACGATATCGGCGATGAACAGCCCGTCGAACAGGCCGCGTTCGAGCAGGCGGGCGAGGTCGGTCCAGTAGTCCAGGGTCTTGTACTGGGTCGAGGTGTCCCGTGGGTGGGTCCACAGGCCGTGGTTGATATGCCCGATGCAGTTCATGTTGAAGGCATTGAGCAGGATTTCCTTGGCCATCAGATGGTCCCCCGGCGCGGCGGCTTCTCGTCGTTGAGGTAGTAGTTGCCGATGGCGTGGTACTTCCAGCGCACCGGGTCGTGCAGGGTGTGCACCCGGGCGTTGCGCCAGTGGCGGTCGAGGTTGTGCTCGGCCAGGGTGGCCTGGCTGCCGGCCAGCTCGAACAGGCTGGTGCCGGCGGCGAGCGAGATTTCGGTACTGATCGCCCGGGCCTCGGCCACGGCGATGGAGGCGGCGGCCAGGGTCTCGGCGTTGCTGTCGGCCTGGGCAGCGTCGAGGATTTCGCCGGCACGTTCGAGCAGGGCTTCGGCGGCATGCAGGCGGATTGCCAGGTGGCCGAAGCTCTTCAGGGTCAGCGGATCGTCGCTGGCCTTGTCCAGGCCCGAGTCGATCCAAGGTCGGCTGCGGCTGCGCACGAAGTGCAGGGCGTCTTCGAAGGCGGCGCGGGCGATGCCGGTGTCGATGGCGGCGTGGAGGATCTGCGCCAGCGGGCCGACCGTGGTCGGACGCTCGAAGGCGCTCTGGAACGGCACGACGTCCTCGGCGCGGACGAACACGTTGTCGAAGATCACCGAGCCGCTGCCGGTAGTGCGCTGGCCGAAGCCGCTCCAGTCGTCGATCACCTTGATACCTGGCGTATCGGCGGGCACGAAGGCCAGGTGCGAAACGCCCTGTTCGTCGATCACCAGGGTCGGGATGCGCTGCGCGTACAGGGCGCCGGTGCAGTAGAACTTGCGGCCATCGATGCGGTAATGGTCGCCGTCGCGGCTCAGGCGGGTGGTGCGTTCATGAGCGTTCTTGGTACCGATCTCGGCCAGTGCGTTGCCGAAGCGCTGGCCGGCGAGGACTTCTGCGTACAGGCGTTGCTGTTGTTGCGGGGTGCCGTTCACCCGCAGCACTTCCAGGGCGTAGAAGTGGTTTTGCGGGATTTGCCCGATCGAGGCGTCGGCCTGGGCGATACGCGCGACGACCTTGGCCAGGGTGGCATTGGACACGTCGGCGCCGCCGAAGGCCTTGGGCACGCTGATGCCCCATAGGCCGGACTGCACGAAATGGTCGAGCTCGGCATGCGGCAGGCGGCGTTCGCGGTCGCGCAGGGCGCTGTCCTGGCGCAGGTGTTGGGCCAGTTCGTCGGCGACGGCCAGGGCCTGGGCGTCGGTGGTGATGATGGATGCAGTCATTTTGCTCTCCGGAGCCTGGGGACGCCGTGCGCCTCTTCGCGGGTAAACCCGCTCCCACAGGTACAGCGCTGTTATCGGAATCGGTGCGATCCCTGTGGGAGCGGGTTTACCCGCGAAGGGCTGCGCAGCAGCCCCAGGGCTCGAAATCAGATCCAGGAATGGCGGGCCGGCAGGGTGCCGTTGAGGTAGTAGGCGCCGACGGCGTGGTACTTCCAGCGCACCGGGTCGTGCAGGGTGTGCACCCGGGCGTTGCGCCAGTGCCGGTCAAGGTTGAACTCGGCCAGGCTGGCGCGGCTGCCGGCCAGCTCGAACAGCTTCTCGCTGGCCTGCAGGGCGATCTCGGTGGTGAGCACCTTGGCTTCGGCAACGGCAATCGAGGCCCGGGCCGCGGCGGCGGCATCGATCACGCCGGCGTTCACTTCGTCGAGCACCTTGGCGGCCTTGCGCAGCAGCGCTTCGGCGGCATGCAGATCGAGCTTGAGGCGGCCGATGTCGGCGATCACATAGGGGTCGTCGCTGTTACGCTCGACCTTGGCCTCGATCCAGGGCCGGGACTTTTCCTTGACGAAGTGGATGGCATCGTCGATGGCCGCCTCGGCGATACCGGCGTCGATGGCCGCCTGGATCAGCTGCGAAGCGGCGCCCTGGATGCTGGGTGCGCCACCCAGGCGCCAGTTATCCACAACCAGGTCGGCGTCCACCGGCACCTGGTCGAGCAACACGGTGCCGCTGGCGGTGGTGCGTTGGCCGAAACCGGACCAGTCGTCGACGATACGCAGCCCCGGGCTGCCGCGGCGCACCAGCGCCAGGCGCTGGCGCCCTTCGTCGTCCAGCGCCTTGACCGCCACCCAGTGGGCGAACAGGGCGCCGGTGGAATAGAACTTTTCGCCGCTGATGCGATAACCATCGCCGTCGTGGGTGATGCGCGCCTTGAGCGTCAGGGTGTCCTTGGTGCCGCGCTCGGGCCCGGCGTTGCCGATGCGCCAGCCGTCGAGCACGGCGCGGAAGATCGCTTCCTGCTGGGCCTCGGTGGCGGTCAGGCGGATCAGTTGCAAGAGGCCGAACTGGTTCTGGGGGATCTGTCCCAGCGCCGGGTCGGCGGCGCTGATCAGGCGGAACACCTCGGCGATGGTGACGAACGACACCTCGGGGCCGCCGTAGGCCTTGGGCACGCTGATGCTGCCCAGGCCGCTGCGGGTGAACTGTTCGATTTCGGCCCAGGGCAGCTTGCGCTGCTGGTCGCGCTTGGCCGCCTGCTGACGGGCCACCTGGGCCAGCTCGCGGGCGGCCTGCAGGGCTTCTTCGTCGTTGCGCAGCACCTTGGCCGGCAGCAGCAGCGGCGAGCTGTCGATATCGCTGTGGAATTGGGTAGTTGGCTGGCTGGACATCAGTACCGCTCCTTGGCTGCACTCAATGCCCTGGCGTTGGCCACTGGGGTGATTGTGATCCTGACCATTCCTTACCTCACAAAGTGAAAAACGTCGCCTCAGCTGACGGCGACAGACATTTGCTGGTCCGGTGGTCCGGTCTATATACCCTATTCGTTTAGAAAAAGTTTATGAACTACCGTTTAGGAATATGGATAGAAGTGTACCCGTCGTGGGAGCGGGCTAGCCCTGGGCTTTCAGCGTTGTTGCAAAGATCGCCGGGGCCGCTTTGCGGCCCTTTCCGACCGGTCCGACGCCTCGGCAAGGCCGCTCCTTGTATCTCGACTTTCGCCTCCCTAGAGGCGAAAGTTCTCGACTGATCATCGAGGGAAGGCCTTGAAGCAGAGCCGCTCCAAGGGCATCAAGCCCGCACTGTAGATAACGCTCTGGTCTTCCAACCCCACTCGACGAGTTCGAACGGTATCTAGTGCCCGCCCCCGGCGTGAGCACGCATTAACAAGGTTGAACTGAGTGTAGGGTGATCGACTTTCGTAGTTTGAAGGAGGAGATCATGTCCGTCTTTGTTGGCGTTGATGTCGCCAAAAAATCTTTCGACATTGCCATCCCGCTCCCCAATGGCAAGATGCGCACCAAAGCCAAGCTGTCCAATGATCCTGGAGGGTTCAGGCAGTTTAGCGACTGGCTTGAGCGCCATGCTGAACCAGGCGCCTGGATTGTTATGGAGGCTACAGGCATCTATCACGAAGCGCTGGCCGAGCACTGTCACAACCAAGGTTATCGGGTGTGCATTCTGAACCCGGCGGTGATTGCGAAATTCGCTGACGTGGAGCTTCGGCGCGTCAAAACAGATAAGGCTGACGCCAAAGTCATTGCTGCCTATGGCCAACAAAAGGCTGTCTCGCTTCGCCAGTGGGAGCCTGAGCCCCCTGCGCAGCGCCGCTTGCGTGCTCTGGTGCGGCGACTGGACGACCTCAAGGAAATGCGCCAGATGGAGCAGAATCGTTTGGATGTCGCACTAGATGCGGTACAGCAGTCGATTCAAGACGTAATCGGGCACATCAACGAAGAGCTGGAAAAGACCAGGAAGGCCATCGAGCAGACGATCGATGATGATCCAGACCTGCGCAAGCGACGTGAGCTGATTACCTCGATTGATGGTTTGGGTGACACCACTGCTACGTTGCTGCTCGCCGAACTGGGCGATCCACTGAAATACCAAAGCCCTTCTGCGATTGTCGCGTTTTCAGGCTTAAACCCAGTGGTGCAGCAATCGGGAGAGTTCATAGGTAAGAGCACTATTTCGCGTACAGGCGCCTCAAGGCTGCGTGCAGGCTTGTGGATGTCAGGCACTGTCTCAATCAGACATAACCCTGTTGTGAAGGAACTGGCAGAGCGGTTGAGCAGCCGGCACAAAGCTTACAAACAGATCGTCTGCGCGGCGATGCGCAAGCTGCTGCACCTGGTTTACGGGGTGGTGAAGTCGGGGATACCGTTTGACCCCAAAATCCCTCTTGCGGGGTGAGGGTCAAGACGGTATCTACAGAGATCACGCCAGTTGAGAGGTCTCAGCAAGACAGTTGCTCTTACGTTGTATGGCGTTACCGGATCGTCACCACCAGCTTGCCCACCGCTTGGCGCTGCGCCAGGCGTTCGATCGCCGCGCCGCCCTCGGCCAGTGCAAAGGTCTGCGACACCAGCGGTTTCAATTTACCTTCGGCATGCCAGGCGAACAGCTGGTGGAAGTTGGCCGCGTTGTCCTGTGGCTGGCGCTGGGCGAACGCGCCCCAGAACACCCCGATCACCGCCGCGCCCTTGAGCAGCGCCAGGTTCACCGGCAATTGCGGGATGCTGCCGCTGGCAAAGCCCACCACCAGCAACCGCCCATTCCAGGCCAGCCCGCGCACCGCCTGGTCGAACAGCGCGCCGCCAACCGGGTCGTAGACCACGTCGACGCCCTGGCCACCGGTCAGGCGCTTGATCTCGTCCTTGAGGCTGGCCTGGCTGTAGTCGATCAGCTCGTCGGCCCCGGCGGCCTTGGCGATGGCCAGTTTCTCGGCGCTGCTGGCCGCAGCGATCACCCGTGCGCCCAGGGCCTTGCCGATTTCCACCGCCGCCAGGCCGACGCCACCGGAGGCACCGAGCACCAGCAGGGTCTCGCCGGCCTTGAGCTGGCCGCGCTGGGTGAGGGCGTGCATCGAGGTGCCGTAGGTCATGCCGAAGGCGGCAGCGCTGGTGAAGTCCATGCCTTGCGGAATCGGCAGCACGTTGTAGAACGGCACCGCCACTTGCTCGGCGAAGGCGCCCCAGCCGGTCAGGGCCATGACCCGGTCGCCGACCTTGAAGGCGCCGGCCTTCTCGCCGACCGCCGTCACCACGCCGGCGGCTTCGCCTCCCGGCGAGAACGGCAGCGGCGGCTGGAACTGGTACTTGCCTTCGATGATCAGGGTGTCGGGGAAGTTGACCCCGGCGGCATGCACATCGATCAGCACGTCATTCTTTTTCGGCGTCGGCGCGGCGACCTCATCCAGGACCAGGTCCCGCGCTGGGCCCAGGGCTTTGCACAACAAGGCTTTCATCAGGGCTATTCCTTTGCGTGTGGTGGCCGATAAGTGTAGGAGGGCGGCCCCGAGGGTCAACGAGCATGGCCCGCCCTGATGCACCGGCATAAGCCCGGGCTTGGGTTTGGCCGGCGCGCTGGGTAAGCTGGCGCCAACTGTATTGAGGAGCGAATTCGTGAAAGCGTGGATCTTGATGGTGCTGGCCCTGATGCTGCCAGTGGCGGCGATGGCCGAGGAAAAGGAAGGCGAGCCCAAGGTGGCCTATATCACCCTCAGCCCACCCTTCGTTGGCAACTATGCCCTCGATGGCACCCCCAAGCTGCGGGTGTACAAGGCTGATGTCGCCCTGCGCGTGACCGGCGATGCCGCCGCCGCTGCGGTCAAGCACCACGAGCCGCTGATCCGCAACCAGCTGGTGGCGCTGTTCACCCAGCAAGGCGTGGACAACATGAGCAACGTCGAGGCCAAGGAAAAACTGCGCCAGGAAGCCCTGAAGCAGGTGCAGCAGGTGATGGAGTCCGAAGAGGGCAAGCCGATTGTCGAGGACCTGCTGTTCAACAACCTGATCGTGCAGTGATCACGAGGCGAGGCTGCGGCGAAAACGCGCCAGGGCCACGCCAAAGAACACCAGGCCGATCACGGCCAGGGCCAGGACATCTGGCCACACCACGCTCAGCCCGGCGTCGCGGAACAGGATCGCCGCGCCGAGGCTGACGAAGTGGGTCGAGGGCGAGCCCTGCATGACCCACTGCAGCCACTGCGGCATGCTGTCCAGCGGCGTGCTGCCGCCCGAGAGCAACAGCATCGGGATGATCACCGGGATCGCCAGCAGGCCGAACTGCGGTGTCGAGCGCGCCAAGGTGGCAAGGAAGATGCCCAGCGCCGTGCTGGCGAACAGGTACAGCGCGGTCACCCCCAGGAACAGCCCCAGGGAGCCGGCCAGCGGCACCCCCAACGCCCCCTTGACCACCACCTCCAGCGAAACCCAGGTGCACAGCACCACCACCAGGGCGTTGCTGGCGATCTTCGCCAGCATGATTTCCAGCGCCGTCAATGGCAGCACCAGCAGGTGGTCGAGGGTGCCGTGCTCGCGCTCGCGCAGCAGCGCGGTGCCGGTGAGGATGATGGCCAGGATGGTGATGTTGTTGACGATCTGGATCACCGCGAGGAACCAGCCACCCTCCAGGTTGGGGTTGAACAGCGCCTTGGGATTGAGCGAGACCGGGCTCTGCGCCGCGTCGCGGTTGGCGTACTCGAGCAGTTCGCGCTCGAAGATCCGGCCGATGTAGCCGGCGCCCATGAATGCCTGGCTCATGGCCGTAGCGTCGACATTGACTTGCAGCTCCGGCGAGCGTCCGGCCAGCAGGTCGGCCTGGAAGTTCACCGGCACGTTGATCACGAAGGTGTACTGGCCGCTGTCCATGGCCTGGTCCAGGCGCTCGGCGGGCAGGGCCGCGGCGGGTTGGAACTCCGGCGCTTGCAGCGCCTCGGCGAGCTTGCGCGAGACGGCGCTGTGGTCTTCGTCGACCACCGCCACGCTAGCGTTGTGCACGCCGATCACCGAGCCTGCCGCGGGCATGTAGATCGCCACGCTGAAGGCGTACAGCAGGAACAGCAGCAGCACGCTGTCGTGGCGCAGGCTGGTCAGCTCCTTAAGGCCCAGGCGCAGGGTGTGGGCGAGGCGACGCATGTCAGGCCTCCTGCTTTTTCAGCATGACCAGGCTCAGCCCGGTGAACGCAGCGAAGAAACCCAGCAGCGCCAGGCACTGCGGCCATAGTTCACGTAGGCCCAGGGCCTTGGTGAAGGTGCCGACGGCGATGTCGAGGAAGTAGCCGGCCGGGAACAGCTGGCCCATCAACGCCGCCGCACCTTCCAGCGACGAGCGCGGCACGATCAGCCCGGAGAACTGGATGGTCGGCAGGCTGGTGAGGATCATGGTGCCGAGGATCGCGGCAATCTGCGTGCGGGTGAACGCCGAGATCAGCAGGCCCAGGCTGGTGGTCGCCAGCAGATAGGCCAGGCCGCCGCAGGCCAGGGCCAGCGGGCTACCCTTGAGCGGCACGCCGAACAGCCAGCGGTTCATCGCCACCAGCAGCGCCAGGTTGACCAGGCTCACCGCCAGGTATGGCGCCTGCTTGCCGAGCAGGAACTCCAGGCGGGTCAGGGGCGTGGCGTAGAAGTTGGTGATCGAGCCCAGCTCCTTCTCGCGGACGATGCCCAGGGCGGTGAGCATGGCCGGGATGAATGCCAGGATCAGCGCCATCACCCCAGGGCCGATGGCGTTCACGCTGACCACGTCCTGGTTGTAGCGAAAACGGGTTTCCAGGCGCACCGGTTGCTGGCGCGCGAGGGGGTGGGGGCTGAGCGCCGCAAGTTGCTCGAGGTTGGCCTGGTGCACGGCCTCGACGTAATTGCGGCTGGTCTCGGCGCGGAACGGCATGCCGCCGTCGAGCCAGGCGGCCACCACCGGTTGGCGTCCGGCGTGCAGGTCGCGGCCGAAGCCCGGCGGGATCTCCAGGGCGAGCTTGATTTCCGAGCGTTGCAGGCGTTGGTGCAACTGGCGGGCATCGCGGATCGGCGGTTGCTCGGCGAAATACCGTGAGCCACGGAAGGCTTCCAGGTAGGCACGGCTTTGCGGGCTCTGGTCCTGGTCGTAGACGGCAAAGGCCAGGTTCTCGACATCCAGCGAGATGCCGTAGCCGAAGATCACCATCATGAACAGCGCACCGAGCAGGGCGAAGGCCAGGCGCACTTTGTCGCGCAGCAGTTCCTTGCCCTCGCGGCTGGCCACCGCCAACAGGCGGCGCAGGCTGAAGCCCTGGCGCAGCACTGGAGTATCGCCGGACTGCTGCCCTAGCGTGCTGGCAGGCTGGGGCGCGGGTGTTGCTTCCTGGGCCTGCTCCAGGCAGGTGACGAAAGCGTCCTCCAGGGTTGCGCCGCCGAACTGGCGCTGTAACGCCTGCGGCGTGTCGCAGGCCAGCACCCGGCCCGCATGCATCAGTGAGATGCGGTCGCAGCGCAGGGCCTCGTTCATGAAGTGGGTGGACAGGAAGATGGTCACCCCCTGGTCGCGGGACAGCTCCACCAACAGCCGCCAGAAATCGTCGCGAGCCGCCGGGTCGACGCCCGAGGTCGGCTCGTCGAGGATCAGCACCTCCGGGCGGTGCAGTACCGCGACCGCCAGCGACAGGCGCTGGCGCAGGCCCAGGGGCAAGGCGCCGGATGGCTGGTCGGCGATGGCGCCAAGGTCGAAGCGTTCGATCAGCTCGGCGATGCGCGGGGCGCTGTCGGCCTTGGCCAGGTCGAACAGGCGTGCATGCAGTTCGAGGTTCTGCCGGGTGCTCAGCTCACCGTAGAGCGAGAAACTCTGGGACATGAACCCGACCCGCTTGCGCGTGGCCAGGTCAGCCGCATCCACCGGGCGGCCGAGCAGGCTGGCGCTGCCCTCGCTGGCCGGCATCAGGCCGGTCAGCACCTTCATGGTGGTGGTCTTGCCGCAGCCGTTGGAGCCGAGGAAACCGAAGATTTCGCCACGGCCAATGGCGAAGCTGACCTTGTTCACCGCGGTGAAGGCGCCGAAGCGCAGGGTCAGGTCGTGGGCTTCGATGGAGATCGGGCCATCTTCGGTCGGGCGCGGCGGAATGCGTAGCGGCTCGGGCTGGTCGCGGCCGGCGCCTTGGAAATGGGTGAAGGCATCGTCAAGCTTGCCACTGGGGGTGACCGTGGCCAGGTCGCGACTGAGCCCTGCGGCCAGCAGGCGGCCAGCGTCGAGCATCAGGCAGTGCTCGAACTGTTCGGCCTCTTCCATGTAGGCGGTGGCCACCAGCAGGGTCAGCTGCGGGCGTTGGCTGCGTACCTGCTCCACCAGCTCCCAGAAGCGCCGCCGCGACAGCGGATCGACGCCGGTGGTCGGCTCGTCGAGGATCAGCAGGTCCGGCTCGTGGATCAGCGCGCAGCACAGGCCGAGCTTTTGCTTCATGCCGCCGGACAGCTTGCCTGCCGGGCGCTCGGCGAAGCGCGCCAGGTCGGTGGCCTGCAGCAGGCCGGCCATGCGCTGCTCGCACTCGGCGCGGCCAAGACCGAACAGGGTGGCGAAGAAGCGGATGTTCTCGGCGATCGACAGTTCCGGGTAAAGATTGTTGCCCAGCCCCTGGGGCATGAAGGCCACCTTGGGGTACAGCACGGTGCGGTGGCGGCGTTGGCGAATCGAACCACCCAGTACTTGCAGTTCGCCCTGTTGCAGGCGCTTGACCCCGGCAATCAGGCCGAGCAGGGTCGACTTGCCGGCGCCGTCCGGGCCGATCAGGCCGCAACGGGTTCCGGCCGGCAGGCTGAAGGCGACATCCTGCAAAGCCTGGAGCGTGCCGTAGCGGTGGTGAATGCCGCTGGCCAGCAGCGCGGGGGCAACGGTGGTCATTGCAGGTTGGCCGGCCAGTCCACCTCGGCGGTGCGCACATAGCCGGCCCCGGGCATGCCCGGCTTGGCCTGGGGCACGGCGCTGGGGTCGGTAAGGCGCAGTTTGACCCGGAACACCAGTTTCTGCCGTTCGTCACGGGTCTCGACCTGTTTCGGGGTGAACTGCGCCTTGGCCGCGACGAACGCTATCTTGGCCGGCAGCGCCTGGTCGGGCAGGGCGTCGAGGACGATGCGCGCCTGGGCGCCAACGGTGAGCCGGCCGGTGGTCGAGGCGGGCAGGTAGAGGTTCATGTACTGGTCGCTGGGGTCGATCAGCATCAGCACCCGACCGCCAGCGCCAAGCACTTCGCCAGGCTCGGCCAGGCGTAGCTGGATGATGCCGTCGATGGGCGCGCGCAGGCTGCTGTCGTCGATCTCGCTGGTGAGCTGCGCCACCTGGGCCTCGGCGGCACCGATGGCGGCCTTGATCGCCGCTAGCTGGGCGCGGGCGGCCTGCACCGCGGCGCCGGCTGTGTCGTAGCGGGCTTGTTGCTGGTCGAGCAGTTGCTGGCTGGCGAACTTGCGCTGGAAAATCTCGCGTACCCGCTTGAGCTCCTGACTGGCCAGCAACAGCTCGCTCTGGCGCAACTGCACGCTGGCCTGGGCGGCGGCGTAGTTTTCGCGGGCGCGCAGCACTTCGGCCTCGGCCTGGCTGCGCTGGGCTTCCATGGTCCGGGTATCGATGCGGGCCAGCAGCTGGCCGCGGGCGACCTTGTCGCCCTCGTCGACCAGCACCTCGGCCAGGCGGCCGGGGACCTTGGTGGCGATCTGCACTTCGGTGGATTCGAGGCGCCCGTTGCCCATGCTCAGGCCTTCGGGCAGGCGGTCGTGAAGGGATTTCCAGTAGCCCAGCCCGCCTGCCGCCAACAGCAGCAACACCAAGGCACAAGCGAAGATTCTGGGGGCTTTGCGGTTCATCGGTCTGCATCCTGCTGCTTGCACGCCTTATCCTGGCGCGACGCGCTTCCCGGCGCGTTGATGTTGGTCAAACCCCTGACGATAGACGTTGAATCAGCTCAGCGCGAGAATCGCGGCCCATTGCTCGGCGGTCACCGGCATCACCGACAGGCGGCTGCCCTTGTGCACCAGTGGCAGTTCCTCCAGCGCCGCCTGCTGCTTGAGCAGGCCCAAGCCGAGTACCTGACGGAAGGTTTTCACGTGTTCCACGTCCACCGCGCTCCACGGGTTCTTCTCGGCGCTGGCCTTGGCGTCGTGGTAGTGGCTGGCCGGGTCCAGGGCGGTGGGGTCGGGGTACGCCGCGGCGCTGATGCGGGCGATGCCGGCGATCCCTGGCTGCGGGCAGCTGGAGTGGTAGAAGAAGAATTCGTCACCTACGCTCATGGCCCGCAGGAAGTTGCGCGCCTGGTAGTTGCGCACCCCGTCCCAACGGGTGCTGCCCAGGCGAGCCAGGGCTTCGATGGAGAGCTCGTCGGGCTCGGATTTCATCAGCCAGTAGGCCATGGGTGCTGCTCCTGAAAAGGTTTGAAATAACTCGTTGCATGAAACCGACAGTCGGTTGGCGTCAAGGTTTGCGTGTCGCCTCATGTTGTCGGAAAATGCGCCGATTTTAAGCTATACGCTCCGGCAGCCATCAAGAAAGCCGCCGAGCCTGGACCTTTTGCCTAGGGGGGCAATCGATGAAACAACGTAAACCGGACCTGCTCTGGATTCTGGCCTTCATTTTCGGGCTGGGCGTGGTCACTACCGGTTACGCGCAGGGCCTGTGGGAGCGCAAGCTGGACGCCGCCTACCAGCAGGCGCCAGTCGATCCGGCACAACAGCAGCACCGCTGATCCCCCTTTTCGCGCCGGCTCACTTCGGCGCCAGGTACCTGCCACGGTCCGAGACCGTGCCTTGCAAGGGTACATCCCAGCTGGCCTGGGCCAGCCGCTCGACTTTCTGGCACTCATGGGCCAGCCCCAGCAGCAGCGGTTTTTTCCAGGCCTTGCGCCGGCTCTGATAGGCCAGGCTGCGGTCATAGAAACCGCCTCCCATGCCCAGCCGTCCGCCCATTTCATCGAAACCGACCAACGGCAGCAGGATCAGGTCCAGCGCCCAGATCGCTCGTTGGCGCTTGCGCTCGACCAACGGTTCGGGAATGCCGAAGCGGTTGGGGCGCAGTTGCTCACCGGCCTCGAAGCGTTGGAACACCATGCGTGTGCGTGGCCAGGCGTGCAGCACCGGCAGGTAGACGCGCTTGCCGCGCTTGAGTGCCGCGTTCAGCAGCAGGCGTGGATCGATCTCGCCGTCGTTGGGCAGGTACAGGGCGATATGCCGGGCGCGGCGGAACAGTGGATCTTGCGCCAGTTGGCGATACAGGCCTTCGGCGGCCTGGCGTTGCTGGGCGGGGGTCAGGGCGCGGCGTGCATTGCGCAGGACGCGGCGAAGCTGTGGGCGGGTCAGTGGCGCGGTGTCGGTCATGGCACGGGCGATCCCTGAGAAAACGAAAAGCCCGCCAATCAAGGCGGGCCGTTCTGAATGCAGGCTCCCCGACAAGACCGCTATCGGTGTAGCCCTTGAACCCGAAAGTTCAAGGTGGAGATTGCAGGGGGCGTTAAGGCTTTCCGTCGGGCGGACATGCACACCGGCCCCAGCGTGCAACCCCCGTGGTTGTGCGTATCGGCTCAGGGACATAACCGACTGGCGCATCCCCCAGGGAGTGGCGCCAGTATACCAATCTCAGTCGCTTTTGCTAACCGGGTCGTCGGACAGTGCCTGGTCGACCCGTTCCAGCAGGTCGCGCACCTGTTCGCGGGTGGCGCCACCGCCGGCAGCTTCCGGGCGTTCCTGGCGGTGCAGCAGTTCGTGGGTGATGTTCAGCGCGGCCATCACGGCGATGCGGTCGGCGCCGATCACCTTGCCGCTGCTGCGGATCTCGCGCATCTTGCCATCCAGGTAACGCGCGGCACCGACCAGGTTGTTGCGCTCTTCCGGTGGGCAGATGATCGAGTATTCCTTGTCGAGGATCTGCACGGTGACGCTATTGCTTGAACTCATGAGTCTTGCTCCAGGGCCTTGAGGCGCAGGATCATCGATTCGATCTTGCGTTTGGCGATCTCGTTCTTTTCGATGAGGTGGGCGCGCTCCTCGCGCCAGGATCGTTCCTGAGCTACTAAGAGTGCGTTTTGCCGTTTTAGTTGCTCGACGCGCTCGATCAGCGCCTCGAACCGGCTCATCAGCGCTTGCAGGTCGTTCTCTTGCATGGGTTGCACTCGATTCGCTCCATCGTTACGCACCTGCCGATCATGCCTGCCTCGGGCCCCCGGCGGCCAGTGCTGATGGTCTTGGCGCGCCTGCCGGTGCTAGGATACAAGGTCTTCATTCTAGTCATTGCGCCGCCTGGCGCCTAGCAGACCATGCCCAATACCCAATCGCCCTACGTCGCCTTCGCCATGCTGCTGTCGAGCAATGGCCACCCTGTCACCCCCGCCGAACTGCACGGCTTGCTGATCGGCCGCAGCTGCGCCGGCGCCGGCTTCGATGCCGACGCCTGGCTGGCCGACGCGGCCCAGCTGCTCGAGACCGAGCCGGGCGACACCGTTCGCAATGCCCTGGTCGGCCTGCAAGAGATGGTCAAGGCCGAGCTTACCGGCGAGGACGTCGCCATCGTCCTGCTGCTGCCGTCCGATGACGCCGCGCTGGCCGACCGCGCCACGGCGCTGGGCCAGTGGTGCCAGGGCTTCATCACCGGTTTCGGCCTGAACGCCGGTGGCAAGGACTTGTCCACCGATGCCAAGGAAGTGCTCCAGGACCTGGTGGCCATCTCGCAGGTCCAGGAAGCGCTGGAAGAGTCCGAGGACGGCGAGAGCGACTACATGGAAGTCATGGAGTACCTGCGTGTCGCGCCACTGCTGCTGTACACCGAGCTGGCCCAGCCCGAAGCGCCCGCACCAAAGCCTTCGCTGCATTGATCTGAACGGGGTCGTTTGCCCATGAGCCACATACCCAAGGCGGAGTACGCCCGTCGGCGCAAGGCGCTGATGGCGCAGATGGTCCCCAACAGCATCGCCATCCTGCCCGCCGCTGCGGTCGCGATCCGCAACCGCGATGTCGAGCATGTCTACCGCCAGGACAGCGATTTCCAGTACCTGAGCGGTTTCCCCGAACCCGAGGCGGTGATCGCCCTGATTCCCGGCCGCGAGCACGGCGAATACGTGTTGTTCTGCCGTGAACGCAACCCCGAGCGCGAGCAGTGGGATGGCCTGCGTGCCGGCCAGGAGGGCGCGATCCGCGACTTCGGCGCCGACGACGCGTTCCCCATCACCGACATCGACGAGATCCTCCCCGGCCTGATCGAAGGCCGCGAGCGGGTCTACAGCAACATGGGCAGCAACCCCGAGTTCGACCGCCGGCTGATGGACTGGATCAACGTGATCCGCTCCAAGGCGCGCCTGGGCGCGCAACCGCCGAACGAGTTCGTTGCCCTGGATCATCTGCTGCACGACATGCGCCTGTATAAATCGGCGGCGGAAGTGAAGGTGATGCGCGAGGCCGCGGCAATTTCCGCCCGCGCCCATGTGCGGGCCATGCAGGCCTGCCGTGCCGGATTGCACGAATACAGCCTGGAAGCCGAGCTGGACTACGCGTTCCGCAAGGGCGGGGCGAAAATGCCGGCCTACGGTTCGATCGTCGCCGCCGGGCGCAATGGCTGCATCCTGCATTACCAACAGAACGACGCGCCGCTCAAGGACGGCGACCTGGTGCTGATCGACGCCGGTTGCGAGATCGACTGCTATGCCAGCGACATCACCCGCACCTTCCCGGTCAGCGGGCGTTTCTCGCCAGAGCAGAAGGCCATCTACGAGCTGGTGCTCGCCGCCCAGGCCGCGGCGTTCGCCGAGATTGCGCCGGGCAAGCACTGGAACCATGCCCACGAGGCCACCGTGCGGGTGATCACCAGCGGCCTGGTGGAGCTGGGGTTGCTCAAGGGCGAGGTACAGGCGCTGATCGACAGCGAAGCCTATCGCGCCTTCTACATGCACCGCGCCGGGCACTGGCTGGGCATGGACGTGCACGACGTGGGCGAATACAAGGTCGGCGGGCAGTGGCGCGTGCTCGAGCCGGGCATGGCGCTGACCGTGGAACCGGGCATCTACATTGGCGCCGACAACACCAGCGTCGCGAAGAAGTGGCGCGGTATCGGCGTAAGGATCGAGGACGACGTGGTAGTGACCAGACAAGGCTGTGAAATCCTCACTTCAGGCGTGCCGCGCACGGTCGCCGAAATCGAGGCGCTGATGCTCGCCGCCCGCCAGGACGCCGCATGAACCGGGTCAACCTGGCGATCATCGGTGGCGGCCTGGTCGGTGCCAGCCTGGCCCTCACGCTGCAGGGCGCGGCCAAGGCCCGTGGCTGGAAGATCCTGCTGATCGAACCGTTCGCCCCGGGCGACAGCTTCCAGCCCAGCTATGACGCCCGCTCGTCGGCGCTGTCCTATGGCACCCGGCAGATCTACGAACAGCTGGGCTTGTGGCAGGCCATCAGTCGCCGCGCCGAGCCGATCCGGCAGATCCAGGTGTCCGACCGTGGCCGCTTCGGCGCCACCCGCCTGGACGCCCTGGAAGAAGGCGTGCCGGCGCTGGGTTACGTGGTGGAGAACGCCTGGCTCGGTCAGTGCTTGTGGCAGGCCATCGACAACGAGGTCATCAGCTGGCGTTGCCCGGCCGAGGTCAAGGCGATGCAAGCCATCGCCGGTGGCTACCGCCTGCAACTGGACGACGACACCTCGCTCGAGTGCGATCTGGCGGTGCTGGCCGATGGCGGCCGATCTGGCCTGCGCGAGCAATTGGGCATCCATGTGCGCCGCACGCCCTATGACCAGAGCGCGTTGATCGCCAACATCACCCCCGGCGAGGCCCATGCCGGGCAAGCCTTCGAGCGCTTCACCGAACAAGGGCCGATGGCCTTGCTGCCATTGCCGGAAAACCGCTGCGCGCTGGTCTGGACCCGTCAGGGGATGGATGCCAAGCGCCTGGCCGAGCTGGACGAGCGCAGTTTCCTGCGCGAGCTGCAGGACGCCTTCGGCTATCGCCTCGGCGCCTTGCGCCAGGTCGGCGCCCGGCACCTCTACCCCTTGTCGCTGGTCGAGGCCGAGGAACAGGTGCGCCCGCACCTGGTGGTGCTGGGCAACGCTGCCCATAGCCTGCATCCGATCGCCGGTCAGGGTTTCAACCTGTCGCTGCGCGACGTGCAGTCGCTGGCCGAGGCGTTGCTGGCCGGCCCGGCGCTCCCCGGCGACCTGGCGACCTTGCAGGCCTATCACCAGCGCCAACGCCTCGACCAGGCCCTGACCATCGGCTTCTCCGACCAGGTCACCCGCCTGTTCGGCAGCGCCCAGCCGCTGCTGGCGGCCGGGCGCAACCTCGGCCTGCTCGGCCTGGACCTGCTGCCGCCGGCCAGAAGCTGGTTCGCCCGCCAGGCCATGGGCCTGGGTACGCGTCCCGACCCGCGAGGTCGCGCATGAGCGATTCGCGCAGGCTCGCGCGCCGGGCCCGGATGCTGCGCTGGCTGTTGAACTGCTACCCGCCCTACCTGGGCGCCGGCATCCATATCCAGGAAATCAGCCCGGACCTGCGCAGCGTCAAGGTGCGCATGAAGCTGACGCGGTGGAATCGCAACTACGTCGGCACCCAGTTCGGTGGCAGCCTGTACGCCATGGTCGACCCCTTCTACATGCTGCTGCTGATCGAGCAGCTGGGGCGCGACTATATCGTCTGGGACAAGGCCGCCAGCATTGATTTCATCGCCCCGGGCAAGGGCCCGGTGTATGCCCAGTTCCACGTCGACGACGCGCTGCTGGACGAGATCCGCCAGCAGACCGCCAGCGGCAAGAAGTACCTGCCTCGGTTGCAGGTGGAGATCCGCGACGGCGCCGGCGAGCTGGTGGCGCGGGTCGACAAAACCCTATATGTGCGGCTCAAGCCGCAAGCGAGGCAGGCGTAAGGCATGGAAACGCGCGCAGATCTGTTGATTGTCGGTGCCGGTATGGTCGGCAGCGCCTTGGCGTTGGCCCTGCGTCACAGCGGCCTGGAAGTGGTCCTGCTCGATGGCGGGCCGCTGACGGTCAAACCCTTTGACCATCAAGCACCGTTCGAGCCGCGGGTCAGTGCCCTGTCGGCGGCCAGCCAGCGCATTCTCGAGCGCCTGGGGGCCTGGGACGGCATTGCCCGGCGGCGGGTGTCGCCGTATTCGGACATGCACGTCTGGGATGGCAGCGGCACTGGCGAGATCCATTTCTCGGCAGCCAGTGTGCACGCCCAGGTGCTGGGCCATATCGTCGAGAACCGGGTGGTCCAGGACGGCCTGCTGGAGCGCCTGCACGACAGCGATGTCGGCTTGCTGCCCAACGCTCGCCTGGAGCAGCTGCGGCGCTCCGGCGATGACTGGCTGCTGACCCTGGCTGACGGTCGCAAGCTGCGCGCGCCGCTGGTGGTCGCCGCCGATGGCGCCAACTCGGCGGTGCGCCGCCTGGCTGGGTGCGAGACCCGTGAGTGGGACTATTTGCATCACGCCATCGTCACCAGCGTGCGCTGCAGCGAGACGCACCGGGCCACGGCCTGGCAGCGCTTCACCGACGAGGGGCCGCTGGCCTTCCTGCCGCTGAGCCGCGACGGTCGCCAGGACTGGTGCTCGATCGTCTGGTCGACCACGCCGGAACAGGCTGAACAGGCCATGGCGATGGACGACGCGGCGTTCTGCGCGGCGCTCGAGCGTGCTTTCGAAGGGCGCTTGGGTCGCGTGCTCGAAGCGGATCCGCGGGTTTGCGTGCCGCTGCGCCAGCGCCATGCCAAGCGCTATGTGCAGGAAGGGCTGGCGCTGATCGGCGATGCGGCGCACACCATTCACCCACTGGCGGGGCAGGGGGTCAACCTGGGCTTCCTCGACGCGGCGGTGCTGGCCGAAGAGTTGGTGCGTGCCTGCGAGCGTGGCGAGCGTCTGGCGGATGTGAAGGTGCTGAGCCGTTTCGAGCGCCGGCGCATGCCGCACAACCTGGCATTGATGGCGGCGATGGAAGGTTTCGAGCGGTTGTTCCAGGCCAATCCGCTGCCGTTGCGCTGGCTGCGCAACAGCGGGCTGAAACTGGTGGAGCAGCTGCCGGAGGCCAAGGCGGTCTTCGTGCGCCAGGCACTGGGGTTGTCCGGCGACCTGCCGGAGCTGGCCAGGGCGTGATCCTCCCAGGGCCTCCCAGGTGGCCCTTGGTGTCAGTCAGTTAAGGTTGCATCCTCACTTACTGGGGCCGCTCTGCGGCCCTTCGCGGGCAAGCCCGCTCCCACAGGATTGCGCAAAATCTCAAGCTTGCGTTGTACCTGTGGGAGCGGGCTTGCCCGCGAAGGGCAGCAGAGCAGCCCCATTTGGCTTGGCTGACCGGCATTGAGGTTTCAGCTCGGGCGCTTGGCCAGGTACGGCGGCAGGTAGAGCCCCAGGTAGGCTTCGAACACCCGCATCCCTTCTTCGGCCATGCGTGGGGTGATCTGCTCATGCAGCTGCATCGAGCGGGCGTAGACCCGGTCGCTCAGCTCCATGGCCAGGGCGAACACGTCGACATCCCTGGGCATCGCGGGTAACTGGAAATGCCGGTCGAACAGCGTGTGCATCAGCTCGCCCAGCTCCAGGTCGTGCTGCCGGTCGGCCTGGACCACTTCGCTCAGCCCGTGCTGGGCCAGGATCAGTTGGCGCGCCGCGGTATCTTCCTTGTAGATGTCGAGCATGCGCCGCTCGACCAGGCGCGACAGGTCGTGCCAGGTATTGAACGCGGCACTGTCGATCGGTGCGCTCAGGGCTTCGCGAAAGGCCCGGTGCACATCGGCGGTCAAGGCCTCGAGCAGGGCGGGCACGCTGGCGAAGAAGTGGTAGACCGACGACGGCGGGATCTGCGCCCGTTCGGCCACGCTGTAGATCGACAACCCCGCCACCCCTTGCCCGGCCAGCAGCTCGCGCGCCGCGGCCAGGATCGCCTCGATCCTGGCCTGGCTACTGGCGCGTGGCTTGCGTGGGACGGCGACGCGGCTCATCAGTTGCTGATCGCCAGGATGCTGGCCTGGTAGGCGCCGACAAACAGGTCGAAGTCACCCACCTCCTGCTGCTCCAGGCGCGATTGCTCGGCCAGGGATTCGCGGGCGAGGGTCTCGAAGGCTTGCTGGCGTTCGGCGGGCAGTGGCTGTTCGCGGAAATTCTCGGCATGCAGACGGCTTTGGCGCAGGGAGAACTGGACGAAGGTCTCGTCGTGTTCGGTCATGCGCGCCAGCACCTGGGCCGACGGCGTCAGCTCAGGATCATCGACCTTGGCCTGCTGCGCTTGCAGGGCCTTGGCGTGGGCGTTGCCGTCGTGGGCGCGGTCGAGCAGCGCGGCCAGCTGGCCGATCCGTTCGATCAGCTCGGTGGCCCAGGCCTTCAGCGCGATCGGCTGGCCGTCACGGCGCAGTTCCAGGCCAGGACGACGGCCTTCCTTGACCACGGTGAGGAAGTTGTCGGTGCATTGACCGCATTCGCCGCTGTCCAGCTGCGGGCTTTCTTCCAGCGCGCAGAACAGCAGGAAGGCGTCGAGGAATCGCGCCTCGGTCAGGTCGATACCCACCGGCAGGAACGGGTTGATGTCCAGGCAGCGCACTTCCACGTACTGCACGCCACGGGAGGTCAGGGCCTGGATCGGCCGTTCGCCGGTGTAGGTGACGCGCTTGGGGCGGATGTTCGAGTAGTACTCGTTCTCGATCTGCAGGATGTTGGTGTTCAGCTGCACCCACTCGCCATCCTTGTGCGTGCCGACCTCGACATAGGGCGGGTAGGGCGTGCCCACCGCCTTGCGCAGGCTGTCGGTGTAGCTGGCGAGGTTGTTGTAGCAGGGTGTGAGGCCGGCCTGGGCGTTGCTCTGGTAGCCCAGGTCGCTCATGCGCAGGCTGGTGGCGTAGGGCAGGTAGAGCGTTTGCTCATCCAGCTCTTCGAGCTGGTGCGCGCGACCGCGCAGGAAACCTTTGTCCAGGGTCGGCGAGGCGCCGAACAGGTACATCAGCAGCCAGCTGTAGCGACGGAAGTTGCGGATCAGCGCGATATAGGCCGAGGACTGGTAGTCACGGTCGTTCTCCGCGCCGCCTTCGGCGTCGCGCAGCAATGGCCACAGCGCTTCGGGCAGGGAGAAGTTGTAGTGGATGCCGGCGATGCACTGCATGGTGCGCCCGTAGCGCAGGGCCAAGCCCTTGCGATAGACGTGCTTGAGCTTGCCGATGTTCGAGCTGCCGTACTCGGCGATCGGAATGTCCTCCTCGGCCGGCAGCGTGCAGGGCATCGACGGGCTCCACAGGAACTCGCCGCCGAGCTTGGTGTAGACGAAGCGGTGGATCTGGTCGAGGCTCTCGAGCACCTTGGCCGGGTCCGCCAGGGCCGGGGTGATGAACTCCAGCAGCGACTCGGAATAATCGGTGGTGATCTGCTCGTTGGTCAGCGCCGAACCCAGGGCTTCGGGGTGCGGGGTCTGGGCCAGGCGACCGTCGTCGGTCACGCGCAGGCATTCGCGCTCAATGCCGTGCAGGCACTGCTTGAGCAGGTCGATATTGTCGCCGAGCAGGCTCAGGCGGCGGTTGAGGAGGTCGCTCAAGATGGATTCCTTCACGCGTCAGTCGCCCCAATATGGGGGTAGGGATGACGGTCTACAAGGGTAGTTGGGAAAGGAACTGGCGTTGTCGCCTGGTTTACGCGGTTCCGTCGCTGGCCTGTATGCGTCTGATCGCGGATCAAGCCCGCTCCCATGAAGCCCGTGAGCGTTCGTGGCAGCGGGCTTGACCCGCGATCAGGTGTACAGCAATACGCCGAAAATACCGCAGATGGGGGCCTGTCAGCTAGAGAACCGCGAAGGTTCCCTGGGCCTTGGCCACCAGTTTGTCGCCCTGGAGCACGTCAGCGTCGACCACCAGTGTGCGCCGTCCGGCATGCAGCACCCGGGCGGTGCACAGCACCTCGCCCTCGCTGACGGCGCGCATGTAGTTGATCTTGCACTCGATGGTCACGCTCTGCTGGTCGAAACCATGGCTGGCCGAGCAGGCCAGGCCCATGGCGATGTCCACCAGGCTGAAGATCGCCCCGCCGTGCAGCTTCTGCCCGCGGTTGCGCAGGTGCGGCTCCAGCGCCAGGGCCACCTCGGCCACGCCCGTGTCCAAGCGTTGCAGGCGGCAGCCCAGGAGCTGGCTGAAGGCGCTTTCGACGTACTCCGGTGCGACGTCCATCACTTCTTCTTCAGTTGCTTGGCGTTGGCGAACAGTGCCGCCATGGCGTTGTTGGCCGGTGCCGCAGCGGTGGTTTCGCGAGGGCGCGGCGCCTGCTGCTGGCGGTTGCCGCCGTTGCCACGGTTGCCGCCACGATTGCCCTCGACCTTCTCGCCCGGGGTGTCGCTCATGCGCATGGACAGGCCGACGCGTTTGCGCGGGATGTCCACCTCCATGACCTTGACCTTGACCACATCGCCGGCCTTGACCGCTTCACGCGGGTCCTTGACGAACTTCTCCGACAGCGCCGAGATGTGCACCAGGCCGTCCTGGTGCACGCCGATGTCGACGAAGGCACCGAAGTTGGTGACGTTGGTCACCACGCCTTCGAGGATCATGCCTGGTTCCAGGTCCTTGAGGTCCTCGACGCCGTCCTGGAAGGTGGCGGTCTTGAATTCCGGGCGTGGGTCGCGGCCTGGCTTGTCCAGCTCCTGGAGAATGTCGGTGACGGTCGGCAGGCCGAAGCTTTCGTCGGTGAATTTCTTCGGATCCAGGCGCTTGAGGAAACCGCTGTCGCCGATCAGCGAGCGAATGTCGCGGTCGGTGTCGGCGGCGATGCGCTGCACCAGCGGGTAGGCCTCTGGGTGCACAGCGGAGGCGTCCAGCGGGTTGTCGCCGTTCATCACGCGCAGGAAGCCGGCGGCTTGTTCGAAGGTCTTCTCGCCCAGGCGGCTGACTTTTTTCAGCGCCGCGCGGGTGGCGAACGGGCCGTTGCTGTCGCGGTGGGCGACGATGTTCTGCGCCAGGGTCGCATTGAGGCCGGAGATACGGGTCAGCAACGCCACCGAGGCAGTGTTGACGTCCACGCCCACGGCGTTCACGCAGTCCTCGACCACGGCGTCCAGGCCGCGGGCCAGCTTCACCTGCGACACATCGTGCTGGTACTGGCCGACACCGATGGATTTCGGGTCGATCTTCACCAGTTCCGCCAGTGGGTCCTGCAGGCGACGGGCAATGGACACCGCGCCACGGATCGACACGTCCAGGTCCGGGAACTCGCGAGCAGCCAGCTCCGACGCCGAATACACCGAGGCGCCAGCCTCGGAGACCATGATCTTGGTGATCTTCAGGGCCGGATACTTCTTGACCAGCTCGGCCACCAGCTTGTCGCTCTCGCGGCTGGCGGTACCGTTGCCGATGGCGATCAGCTCCACCGAGTGCTTGGCGCACAGCGCCGCCATGATCGAGATCGTGCGATCCCAGTCGTTCTTCGGCGCGTGCGGGTAGACCGTGGTGTGGTCCAGCAGCTTGCCGGTGGCATCGACCACGGCGATCTTGCAGCCGGTGCGCAGGCCCGGGTCGAAGCCAAGCGTCGCGCGCGGGCCGGCCGGGGCGGCCAGCAGCAGGTCGTGCAGGTTGTGGGCGAAGACGTTGATCGCCTCGCCTTCGGCGTTGTCGCGCAGCTCGCCGAACAGGTCGGTTTCGAGGTGGGTGTAGAGCTTGACCTTCCAGGTCCAGCGCACCACCTCGCCGAGCCATTTGTCGGCCGGGCGGCTACGGTTTTCGATGCCGACATGCTCGCCGATCATCAGCTCGCAGGGATGCAAGGTGCCGGGTAGCTCTTCGCCAACCTTCAAGGACGCGCTCAGCACGCCTTCGTTGCGCCCGCGGAAGATCGCCAGGGCACGGTGCGACGGGGCGGTGCGCAGCAGCTCGTCATGGGCGAAGTAGTCGCGGAACTTGGCGCCTTCCTCTTCCTTGCCGGCGACCACGCGGGCGCTGAGCACCGCTTCCTGCTTGAGGAAACTGCGCAGCTTGTCGAGCAGGGCGGCGTCTTCGGCGAAGCGCTCCATGAGGATGTACTTGGCGCCTTCCAGGGCCGCCTTGACGTCGGCCACGCCTTTTTCGGCGTCGACGAAACGTGCCGCTTCGCTCTCCGGAGTCAGTTGCGGGTCGTTGAACAGGCCGTCGGCCAATTCGCCGAGGCCGGCTTCCAGGGCGATCTGGCCCTTGGTGCGGCGCTTCTGCTTGTACGGCAGGTAGAGGTCTTCGAGACGGGTCTTGGTGTCGGCCAGCTTGATTTCGCGGGCCAGCTCCGGGGTCAGCTTGCCCTGCTCCTCGATGCTGGCCAGGATGCTGGCGCGTCGATCGTCGAGTTCGCGCAGGTAGCGCAGGCGCTCTTCCAGGTGGCGCAGTTGGGTATCGTCCAGGCTGCCGGTCACTTCCTTGCGGTAGCGGGCGATGAAGGGCACGGTCGATCCTTCGTCCAACAGGCCCACGGCCGCTTCGACCTGCTGTGGGCGCACGCCCAGTTCCTCGGCGATACGGCTGTTGATGCTGTCCATGAAAACCACCTGGCAAGGATTTAAAGCGGCGCATTATACCGATGTGGGAGCGGGAACTGGCATCGGGGGAAAAATCTGCTAACAATGCACACGGCACGCGCGGCAATGGCTACGCCATAATGCGCGGCGATATCAGAGGAGTAATTCATGACCAGCACCGCAAACGCCACCGATGGCGACAAGATTCTCATCGTCGACGACGACCCGGGCCTGAGCAGCCTGCTGGACCGTTTCTTCACCAGCAAGGGTTTCCGGGTGCGCACCGTGCCCAACGTCGAACAGATGGACCGCCTGCTGGCTCGTGAAGTGTTCAACCTGGTCGTGCTCGACCTGATGCTGCCGGGCGAGGACGGCCTGTCCGCGTGCAAGCGCCTGCGTGCATCGAACAACCAGATCCCGATCATCATGCTCACCGCCAAGGGTGACGAACTCAGCCGCATCAAGGGCCTGGAGCTGGGCGCCGACGATTACCTGGCCAAGCCGTTCAACCCCGACGAGCTGGTGGCGCGGGTCAAGGCTGTGCTGCGTCGCCAGGCGCCGGCGGTGCCGGGCGCGCCGGGCAGCGAGGACGAAACCGTCACCTTCGGCGACTACGAGCTGTCGCTGGCCACCCGCGAACTCAAGCGCGGCAACGAAGTGCACATGCTGACCACCGGTGAATTCGCCGTGCTCAAGGCGCTGGTCATGCATGCTCGCGAGCCGCTGACCCGCGACAAGCTGATGAACCTGGCCCGTGGCCGCGAGTGGGATGCCCTGGAGCGCTCCATCGATGTGCAGATCTCGCGCCTGCGCCGGATGATCGAGCCCGACCCGTCCAAGCCACGCTATATCCAGACCGTCTGGGGTGTTGGCTACGTCTTCGTGCCGGACGGAAACGCCGGCAAATGAGCCTGTCGGCTTGTCCGGGTGCAACAGGGCGGCTCATGCGAGTCGCCCTGTTTTCGTCTGTGGCGGCCGACCATTCAGTACAGTAGTTGATCGATGAAAACGCCCCTGTGGTTCCCGCAAAGCTTCTTCGCCCGCACCCTCTGGCTGGTGCTGATCGTCGTGCTGTTTTCCAAGGCGCTGACACTGGTGTACCTGCTGATGAACGAGGACGTGCTGGTCGATCGCCAGTACAGTCACGGCGTGGCCCTGACGCTGCGGGCCTACTGGGCGGCGGATGAAGAAAACCGCGAGCAGATCGCCGAGGCCGCCGGGCTGATCCGCGTGACCGGGGCGGGTGTGCCGGAAGGCGAGCAGCATTGGCCGTACAGCGAGATCTACCAGCGGCAGATGCAGGCCGAACTGGGTGAGGACACCGAAGTCCGCCTGCGCATCCACGCGCCGCCGGCGCTGTGGGTGAATGCGCCGAGCCTGGGGCCGGGCTGGCTCAAGGTGCCGCTGTACCCGCATCCGCTGCGCGGGCAGAAGATCTGGAACGTGCTGGGCTGGTTCCTGGCCATCGGCTTGCTGTCCACCGCATCGGCATGGATTTTCGTGCGCCAGCTCAACCAACCGCTCAAGCGCCTGGTGTTCGCCGCCCGCCAACTGGGCCAGGGGCGCAGCGTGCGCCTGCCGATCAGTGACACGCCCAGCGAGATGACCGAGGTGTACCGGGCGTTCAACCAGATGGCCGAGGATGTCGAACAGGCCGGGCGCGAGCGTGAGCTGATGCTGGCCGGGGTGTCCCACGACCTGCGCACGCCCCTGACCCGGCTGCGCCTGTCGTTGTCGCTGATGGGCAGCGACAGCGACCTCAGCGACGACATGGTGCGTGATATCGAGGACATGGACGCGATCCTTGACCAGTTCCTGGCGTTCATCCGCGACGGACGCGACGAGCCGGTGGAGGAGGTCGACCTCAACGACCTGATCTACGAGGTGGTGGCGCCCTACAACCAGCATGAGGAACAGGTACGACTGTGCCTGGAGCCGATTCCACCGTTCCCGCTGCGCCGGGTGTCGCTCAAGCGCATGCTCGGCAACCTGATTGGCAACGCCCTGCACCATGCCGGCAAGGGCGTGGAGGTGGCGGCCTATGTGTCGGGCGAGCAGAGCGCGCCTTATGTGGTGCTCAGCGTGTTGGACCGTGGCACCGGGATCGACGAGTCGGAACTGGAAACCATCTTCAACCCGTTCATTCGTGGTGACCGCGCACGCGGCGGCAAGGGCACCGGGTTGGGGCTGGCAATCGTCAAGCGGATTGCCGCGCAGCATGGCGGCAATGTGGAACTGCGCAACCGCTCCGGTGGCGGGATCGAGGCGCGGGTGAGGCTGCCGTTGGGGTTGTTGCTGCCGCGCAACGCCGTGTGATCTTCAGCGGCCTCTTCGCGGGCAAGCCCGCTCCCACAGGGTTCGGCATCATTCCTGTGGGAGCGGGCTTGCCCGCGAAGAGGCCGGTACAGGCGCCATCAACCCTTGCCCTTGGTCCGGGTCTGATTCGGCCCGCTGTTCTTCTCCAGGTGTTCGATGATCATCCCGGCCACATCCTTGCCGGTGGTCACCTCGATACCCTCCAGCCCTGGGGAGGAGTTCACCTCCATCACCAGCGGCCCATGGTTGGAACGCAGGATGTCCACGCCGGCCACGCTCAGGCCCATGACCTTGGCGGCACGAATGGCGGTCATGCGTTCCTCGGGGGTGATCTTGATCAGGCTGGCCACGCCACCGCGGTGCAGGTTGGAACGGAACTCGCCCGGCTTGGCCTGACGTTTCATCGAGGCGATCACCTTGTCGCCGACCACGAAGCAGCGGATATCGGCGCCGCCGGCCTCCTTGATGTATTCCTGGACCATGATGTTCTGTTTCAGGCCCATGAACGCCTCGATCACCGACTCGGCGGCCTTGGTGGTTTCGCACAGCACCACGCCGATGCCCTGGGTGCCTTCGAGCACCTTGATCACCAGCGGCGCGCCATTGACCATCTGGATCAGGTCGGGGATGTCGTCCGGTGAATGGGCGAAGCCGGTGATGGGCAGGCCGATGCCACGGCGTGACAGCAATTGCAGCGAGCGCAGCTTGTCCCGCGAGCGGGCGATGGCCACCGATTCGTTGAGCGGATAGACGCCCATCATCTCGAACTGGCGCAGCACCGCGCAGCCATAGAAGGTCACCGAGGCGCCGATGCGCGGGATCACCGCGTCGAAACCCTCCAGCGGCTTGCCCCGATAGTGAATCTGCGGCTTGTGGCTGGCGATGTTCATGTAGGCCCGGAGCGTATCGATCACCACCACTTCATGGCCCCGTTGGGTACCGGCCTCGACCAGGCGGCGGGTGGAATACAGACGCGGATTGCGCGAGAGCACAGCGATCTTCATGCAGCACCTGTGACAGGGGATAGGGTGGCCGGGAAGGCCGGTTTGTCCTGGACGTACTTGAGGCCTGGGTTGACCACCAGCTGGCCATGGATCAGCGCCTTCGAGCCGAGCAGCAGCCGGTAGCGCATGTTCTTGCGGCAGGCCAAGGTGAACTCTACCTCCCAGACCCGGTCGCCAAGCGCCAGGCTGGTGCGGATCACGTAGCGCGCCTGGGCCTGGCCGTTGGAACTCTTGATGCGTTTCATCGCCACCAGTGGCGCTTCGCAGCGCCGGTGGCGCAACTGCACCACCGAGCCCAGGTGAGCGGTAAAGCGCACCCAGGGCTGGCCATCGCGCTCGAACGGCTCGACCTCGGTGGCATGCAGGCTGGAGGTGCTGGCGCCAGTGTCGATCTTGGCGCGCAGGCCGGCGACGCCGAGGTCGGGCAGGGCGACCCACTCGCGCAGGCCGATCACAGTCAGGTGGTCAAATGTCTTCACGAAGCGGGCCCTGCGAATAAGGTGGTGAACTGTAATGACGGCACGGACTTTTTGCATCCGTCAGTCACGGTAGTACAGTTCCGTGAACGACAGTATTCGAGGAAAAACCATGGCACAAAAGCCTGAGGACGACGACAAGGTCCGTTTGGACAAATGGCTGTGGGCGGCGCGCTTCTACAAGACCCGGGCCTTGGCCAAGGCGGCCATCGAAAGCGGCAAGGTGCACTGTCGGGGCGAGCGCTGCAAGCCGGGCAAGGAACCACGGGTGGGCGACGAGTTCGTGCTGCGCACCGGCTTCGACGAGCGTACCGTGGTGGTGAAGGCGTTGGCGGTGGTGCGGCGCGGGGCGCCGGAGGCACAGACGTTGTACGAGGAAACCGCCGAGAGCGTGAAACGTCGTGAGCAGGCCGCCGAACTGCGCAAGGCGGGAGCGGTGGGGGTGAGCACCGACGGGCGGCCGACCAAGAAGCAGCGGCGGCAGATTCACCAGCTGCATGGCAGTTTCGAATGATCCTTGCCTGAGCACGCAGGAGCCAGCAAGGCTGGCTCCTGCAGGGCTTGCAATCAGGCGGTGCGAATGACGCTCATGCGCCCGACCAGCGGCAGCTTGCCCAGCAGCCTGAACAGCGGTGCCGTCCAGCGCACCAGCGCCGCGCTGCCTTTGGCGGCCAACGGTGTGTAGCAGCTCCAGCCCAGCGCCAGCACGGCCATCAGCAGGCCACCGATATAATCGTCCTGGCCCCAGTGGGCGCCTGCCACCAGGCGCGGCAGCATGAACAGCAGCGCTAGCGCCCAGATCACCAGGTGTTGCATCAGGCGGCGGCTGAACAGGCTCATGAACAGCGCCCAGATCAGCAGCACCGACGCGTGGTCACCCGGGAAACTCTGGCTCGAACGGTCCTTGAGCTCCCATTTCTTTTCCACGTCCGGGTAGTAGTCGCTCAGGTGCACGGCGTTGTCGAACGTCATCGATGGGCTATTGTGTTGCCAACCCATTGCACTGACCCACTTGGAAAACAGCGCGCGAATCACCACTAACAGGAGCAGGGTCACCAGGAAGCCGAAAAATGCCTGGCGCACCTGCACGGCCTTGAACACCCAGTCGCCGCGAATCAGCAGCGACAACATGATCAGCCCGACCAGGATGTCGAATGGACGCAGGCTGCCGACGGCCCAGATGGTACGCCAGACTACGTTGTCGGCCAGCGGGGCGTTGAGGCTGTGGAACAGCCATTCGTCGAAAGTCAGGCACAGGATCTGGCCAACGGGCCATAACCAGAAACACAGTAGAGCGATGGGCAGCAGCGTGCAGGCTGCCAAGGGTCCCCAGGACCACCTCGCTTGGAACAGTGGTCGATTGTCCATAAGATACCTCGATCTCCTAACGTGAAATGAGCGCCCAGCGAGCGCTCAGCGACGGACGTTTTAGTCCCGGATAATCATTTTGTCATCATTTTCAGATAGCCAGACAGCCATGAGCGACTTGCCAGATACCGATTTCACACAACGTTTCATCTTCGACGACCGCGATGTGCGCGGTGAAATGGTCGCGTTGGAACGCAGCTATGCCGAGGTGCTGGCCAAGCACGCCTACCCGCAGCCGGTGCAGCAACTGCTGGGCGAACTGATGGCCGCCGCCGCGCTGTTGGTCGGCACCCTGAAGTTCGACGGCTTGCTGGTGCTCCAGGCGCAATCCCAGGGGCCGGTGCCGCTGCTGGCCATCGAGTACACCAGCGAGCACGACATCCGTGGCCTGGCGCGCTACGAGGCCGAGCAGATCGGGGCTGACGCCACCCTTGCCGATCTGATGCCGGGCGGTCACCTGGTGTTGACCATCATTCCGGTCAACGGCCAGCGCTACCAGGGCACGGTCGAGCTGGACGGCAAGGACCTGTCGGAGTGCTTCACCAACTACTTCGTCATGTCGCAGCAGATCAACACCTGCATCTCCCTGGCGGCCGATGGCGTGCGCGCCCGCGGTCTGCTGGTGCAGCAGCTGCCGGCCGAGATCCACAAGGATAGCGAAGAGCGTGAGGAAAGCTGGGCCCACGTGAAGGCCTTGGCCAACACCGTGAAAGTCGAGGAGCTGCTGGGCCTGGACAACGAAACCGTGCTGCACCGCCTGTACCACGAGGACGCCGTGCGCCTGTTCGACATCCAGCCACTGCGCTTCAAGTGCAGTTGCTCGCGCGAGCGCTCCGGCAATGCCCTGGTCAGCCTCGGCGAGGCCGACGCCAAGGCGTTGGTGGCCGAGTGTGGCGGCACTGTCGAGATCGATTGCCAGTTCTGCAACGAGCGTTATCTGTTCGATGCCACCGATGTCGCGCAATTGTTTGCTGGCGGTGGTACCGAGGCGCCCTCAGAAACTCAGCACTGAAACGCTTCACTACAGGACAATCTCCTGTCGAATTGCGCAAAAGCGCAGTTCTGACAGGAGGGGCCTACTTTTTTTGGGCTTTTCTGGCATAATCCGGCCACTTTTTTCGCTGTAGTAGTTTTTTCAAGACGACTACAAAACGTTTGGAGCACTCGGCCTCGGGCCGGATGGGGTATCTCATGACGCAAGCCAACAACACCGTGTACACCGACCTGAGCGTCGATGACCTGGTAAAAGAAGCGCTGCAACGCGGTGAAGGTGTGCTGGCCGATACCGGCGCACTGGTGGTGGAAACCGGTCACCGCACCGGTCGTTCGCCGGCTGACCGTTTCATCGTCGAAGAGCCGTCCACCCAGGACCAGATTGGCTGGGGCCCGATCAACCGCAAGTTCCCGGCCGACAAGTTCGATGCCCTGTGGGACCGCGTCGAGGCGTTCAACAACGCCCAGGATCACTTCGTTTCCTACGTTCACGTAGGCGCCGCGGCCGAGCACTACCTGCCGGTCAAGATGACCACCCAGACTGCCTGGCAGAACCTGTTCGGTCGTTGCCTGTTCATCAACCCTGAGCAGTACAACCCGGCTGGCCGTGGTGAGTGGCAGATCCTCAACGTCGCCAACTTCGAGTGCGTGCCTGAGCGTGATGGCACCAACTCCGACGGCTGCGTGATCATCAACTTCGCCCAGAAGAAGGTGCTGATCGCCGGCATGCGTTACGCCGGTGAAATGAAGAAAGCCATGTTCTCGGTGCAGAACTTCCTGCTGCCGGCCGCCGACGTGCTGCCGATGCACTGCGCCGCCAACATCGGCGAAGAGGGCGATGTGACCCTGTTCTTCGGTCTGTCCGGCACCGGCAAGACCACCCTGTCGGCCGACGAAAGCCGTTACCTGATCGGTGACGACGAGCACGGCTGGGGCGAGGGCGTGGTGTTCAACATCGAAGGCGGTTGCTATGCCAAGTGCATCGACCTGTCCGAGAAGAACGAGCCGGTCATCTGGAAAGCCATCAAGCACGGCGCGGTGTTGGAAAACGTCGTGATCGACGCCAACAAGCACGCCGACTACGCCGACGTGAGCCTGACCCAGAACAGCCGTGCGGCCTACCCGCTGGAGCACGTTGAGAAGGTCTCGGCAGAGAACCTGGGCGGTGAGCCGAACGCGGTCATCTTCCTGACCTGCGACCTGACTGGCGTTCTGCCTCCGGTGTCGATCCTGAACAACGAGCAGGCGGCCTACCACTTCCTGTCCGGCTACACCGCGCTGGTCGGTTCCACCGAAATGGGTTCGGGCGGCGGCATCAAGTCGACCTTCTCCACCTGCTTCGGCGCACCGTTCTTCCCGCGCCCGGCTGGCGTCTACGCCGAGCTGCTGATCAAGCGCATCAAGGCGTTCGGCTCCAAGGTCTACCTGGTCAACACCGGCTGGACCGGCGGTGGCTACGGCGTGGGCAAGCGCTTCAGCATCCCGACCACCCGCGGCGTGATCGCGGCCATTCAGAGCGGCGCGCTGGTCGGTGCCGAGACCGAGCACCTGGACATCATCAACCTGGACGTGCCGAAGGCTGTTCCAGGCGTTGAGACCGAACTGCTCAACCCGCGCAACACCTGGGCTGACCAGGCTGCCTACGACGAAGCCGCCAAGGGCCTGGCCGGCCTGTTCATCGAGAACTTCAAGAAGTTCGACGTTTCCGATGCCATCAAGGCTGCCGGTCCGCAGCTGTAAGCCTGCCGTCGACCTGAAAAGCCGCCCCTCGGGGCGGCTTTTTCGTTCTCAGGAATCACCGCAGCCCTGTAGGCGCCAGCTTTGCTGGCGAACCAGGCATCGCCGTGCGAGGCGATAGGCGATCCCGGCAGGGTGTGGGATGCTTCGCTTACAGCGAAAGACAGCCAAGGATGCCCTTCATGACCGAATCCCCGCAACGCGCCGCCTTCTCTCACTTCCACCCCATCCTCACCCGCCCCCAGGACAACGACCTCAACGGCCACCTCGCCGGCTCCACCGTGCATGGCTTCTTCGAGACCGCCATCCAGGCATTCCTGGTAGAGCAGGCCGAACTGGACCTGCGCGATGGCGAACTGGCCGGCTTCGTGGTCAGCTCGGCAGCAGATTTCTTCGCCCTGCCGGGGTTTCCCGACGTGCTCGAGGTCGGCCTGGGCGTCACTCGCCTGGCCGGAAGCACGGTGGAGTTCCGCCTGGCGCTGTTCCGTCCGGGTGAAGCCGAGGCTTGCGCGGCGGGCACCGTGGTCCAGGTCTTCGTCGAGCGGGCTTCAGGGCGACCGGCGGCGTTCCCCGAGGCTCTGCAGTTGATCCTCGCCGGGCTGTCGCTCAATCGTTGAGACGGATGATCCCTTCGCGCACGGCGAACAGTACCAGCCCGGGTACATCGTGGATCTGCAGGCGGTGCATGATCTGCGAGCGATGCGCCTCGACGGTCTTGATGCTCAGGCCTAGGCCATCGGCGATGGAGCGGGTGGTCTCGCCGCGGGCGATCAGGCGCAGGATCTCCAGCTGGCGGGTGGTCAGCGGCTGAGCCGGGGCCTGCGTGCCGCCGCGCTTGCGGTTGTGCCTGAGGGCTTGGCCGATGACCATTGGCAGTACCGCCGAAGACAGGTACTGGCCGCCGCCGCGCAGGGTCTGCAGCGCTTGTTCGAGCTCGGCCACCGAGGCGTTCTTCAAGAGAAAACCGTGGGCGCCCAGTTGCAGGCAGTTCATCACGTGGTCGAGCTCCGAACGCGCCGAGAACATCAGCACCCGGCTGGCGGGCGCGCGGATGAAGAGCTCCTGCAGGGCCTGCTGACTGTCCAGTTCGCCGCTCATGTCGAGGATCACGATATCGGGCTTGAGCTTTTCGGCCAGGCTGACGGCCGTCATGGCATCGCCGGTGTCGCCCACCACCACGAAGTCTTTCTTCTGTTCGAGCAAGGCGCGCAAGCCTGCGCGGAAAAGGGGCGATGGGTCGGCAAGGAGAATTCGGCAAGGCATGGATAAAGGCCTGTTTCGCAAAGGAAGGGGGGCGGCAGGCTGGCTCGATCCCAAAGCGCACTGCCACGCGGGTGCGCGATCAGTCCTTGTCTGCCGGTAGGCGCGGCAGTGCCTGTGATCATAGGCGCTCGAACACCGATGGCAGCAGTGGCCGCAGCGGCAGCTGCAACCCGTGGATGCTCTCGCTGTGGCTGATGATCAGCAGACCGCCCGGGCGCAGGTGCGCCAGCAGACGGGGAAGCAGCCTAGCCTTGTAGGACGGTGCCAGGCTGGCCAGAAGGTTGCGCAACAGGATGACGTCGAAACTGCCAAGGTGATCGGGCAGGGGCTGGATCAGGTTGATCGCTTCGAAGCGCATGTGCTCGCGCAGGTGCGGGGCGATACGCAGGTGCCCAGTGGTGGCGTCGGTGCCGTACTGGCAGTGCCGGGCCAGCCAGCCTTCCGGGAAGTAGCGGGCCTGGGCGACGTCGTAGAGGCCGGTGCCGGCGCGCTCCAGCAGTTGCGGGTCGAAATCGCTGGCCAGTACCTGCCAGTCCGGATGCCGAGCACTTTCGGCGGCGACCATGGCCAGGCTCCAGGCTTCCTCGCCGCTCGCGCAGGCGGCGCTCCACAGGCGCGCTGGGTGCTCGAGCCCGGCCAGCCAGCGGGTGAGGCATTCGAAGTGACGATGTTCGCGAAAGAAGTAGCTGTCGCGGGCAACCAGCAAACGCAGCAGATGCTCCAGCTCAGCCACGCCGTCCGAGCTTTCGAGTAGTGCCAGGTACTGTTCGAAATGGCTCAGCCGCAGGGCTTTGAGACGCTTGTGCAGGCGGCTGGCGACTACCATGCGGCGATCGTCGGCCAACAGCGCGCCGGTGGCTTGCACGACCCGTTGGCGAATCTGCGCGAATGCGCTTTCGCTGAGCAGGGGCGGGCGGCGGCCGGGCATCCTTCAGGTGTCCCTGGCCTGGGCCGAACAGATAGGATCAGTGCCGATCACGCGCATTCCCTGCGTCCTGTACATGGTGTGGAGAGCGGATGATAACTAGTGGCTACTAGCCTCCATATCGGGGCAGCCCTTAATCCGCTGGCGCAGACACGAACGAAAAGGCCCCGCCGGTGAGGGCAGGGCCTTAGGCGTCAGGCGCAAGCCTGGCGATCAGTCGCGCCAGTGGCGCTTGTGCTTGCGGTGGCCGTAGTGGTGGCCACGGTCGTGGTAGCGGCGGTCGTCGTAGTCACGACGGTAGCGGCGCTCGTGGCGCTCGTCTTCGTCGGCCTTGTTGCCCATGTAGTTACCCAGTGCGCCACCGGCGCCACCGCCAGCGGCCGCACCGATGTAGCTACCGGTGGTGCCGCCCATGGAGCGACCGACCACGTTGCCGCCGGCTGCGCCCAGCGCGCCACCGATGGCCGCTTCGCCACGCTGGCGTTTGTCGGCACCCAGGGCACCGCCGGCCGCGCCGCCCAGACCGGCACCAATGGCGCCGCCGGTGCTACCGCCGATGGAGTTGCCCACCACGGAGCCCAGTACCCCACCCAATGCGCCGCCAATGCCGGCCTCGGTGGTGCCGCCTGCCATGGCAACGCCGCTGAGCAAGCTGAAAGACAACAACAGAATCGAGGAGTACTTCTTCATCAAGAGAGCCTCAAGGGGATGACGAGGCGGAATTTGAGGCTCGGCGAGGGCGCTGGCAATGGAAATCCGACGAGTAGCACGAGTTGTACACAATTCTCTAACTTATTGAATTATGTATGAAACTTTCTCGGTTTTCGGCGGTCTGAGCTATTTATGACGAAGCCCTGAACCGTTACGGAACAGGGCTTTTTTGTGGGCAGTTGCTCGGAATCTGCGCTTGCCCCTGTAGGAGCGGCCTTGTGTCGCGAAAGGGGTGCGAAGCGCCCCCACGATTTGTGCATCAAGCAGATATCGCCGGGGCCGCTTTGCGGCCCTTTCGCGACACAAGGCCGCTCCTACAGGGATCGCGCATAGCCCAATCTTGCGTTCTGGCACACGGCTCAGATGATTCGCCCGTCGTCCCGCGCTCGCTCCAGCTTGATGGCGATGAACTTCGATGTTGGCGTGTGGCTGCCGTCGCCGATGCTCTCCAGCGGTACCAGTGGGTTTACCTCTGGATAGTAGGCTGCCGCCTGCCCTGCCGGGATATCGAACGCCAGCAAGGTAAAACCGTGTACCCGGCGCACATGCTCGTCGCCCCACAGCGAGACGATGTCGACCTTCTGCCCCGGCTGGAAGCCCAGGCGCACGATATCGGCCTCGTTGACGAACAGCACGTCGCGCTGGCCGCGTACCCCGCGGTAGCGGTCATCCATGCCGTAGATGGTGGTGTTGTACTGATCGTGCGAGCGCATCGACTGCATGATCAGATCAGGCACCTGGCCACTGGCGCGCACACGTTCATCGAGCAAGCTGTCGGGCAGCAAGTTGGCCTTGAAGTTGGCGCGGCCGCTGGCGGTCTTCCACTGACGGCTGCCGGCGCTGTTGCCCAGGTAGAAACCGCCGGGCAGGTTCAGGCGCTGATTGAAGTCGGCGAAGCCCGGGATGGTATCGGCAATCAGCTCGCGGATGCGGTCGTAGTCGGCCACCAGCCACTGCCAGTCCACCGGCTGCTTGCCGAGGGTGGCGGCGGCGATGCCGGCCACCACCGCAGGCTCCGAGCGCATCTGCCGGGACAGCGGCTTGAGCTGGCCGTTGGAGGCGTGGACCATGCTGAACGAATCCTCCACCGTCACCGCCTGCGGGCCCTCGCCTTGCAGGTCGATGTCGGTGCGGCCCAGGCAGGGCAGGATCAGCGCCTGCTTGCCATGTACCAGGTGGCTGCGGTTGAGTTTGGTGCTGATGTGCACGGTCAGTTCGCAATTGCGCAAGGCCTGCGCGGTGCGCTCGCTGTCCGGGGTGGCCTGGGCGAAGTTGCCGCCCAGGCCGATGAACACCTTGGCCCGGCCTTCGAGCATGGCGTGGATCGCCTCGACGGTGTTGTGGCCGTTGTGGCGGGGCACCGGGAAACCGAAGCGCTTTTCCAGGGCATCGAGCAGCGCCACCGGTGGGCGCTCGTTGATGCCCATGGTGCGGTCGCCCTGCACGTTGCTGTGGCCGCGTACCGGGCACAGGCCTGCGCCGGGGACGCCGAGGTTGCCGCGCAGCAGCATCAGGTTGACGATTTCCTGGATGGTCGGCACCGAATGGCGGTGCTGGGTGATGCCCATGGCCCAGCACATGATCACCCGCTTGCCCTTGCAGTACATGCGCGCCGACAGCCCGATGTCGGTCAGGGTCAGGCCCGATTGCGCCACGATCTGTTCCCAGGGGGTGGCATCGACCGCTGCCAGGTAGTCATCCACGCCATGGCCGTGCTCGGCGATGAAGCCGTGGTCGAAGATCGCTGGCTCGCCCTTGGCCTGAGCTTCGCGCTCCCACTGCAGCAGGAACTTGGCCATGCCGCGCAACAACGCCATGTCGCCGCCCAGGGCTGGGCGGAAGAACGCGGTGTTGGTCGGGCGGTCGCTGTTGGTCAGCATCTCCAGTGGGTTCTGCGGGTGCTGGAAACGTTCCAGGCCGCGCTCTTTCAACGGGTTGACGCAGACCACCTGGGCACCGCGCTTCACTGCGTCGCGCAGCGGGTCGAGCATGCGCGGGTGATTGGTGCCAGGGTTCTGGCCCCAGACGAAGATCGCGTCGGCGTGTTCGAAATCATCGTAAGTGACGGTGCCCTTGCCCACACCGACGCTCTGGCCCAAGGCCACGCCGCTGGCCTCGTGGCACATGTTCGAGCAGTCCGGGAAATTGTTGGTGCCATAGGCACGCACGAACAACTGGTAGAGGTAGGCGGCTTCGTTGCTGGCCCGGCCGGAGGTATAGAACTCGGCCTGGTCGGGGCTGGTCAGGCCATTGAGGTGGCGGGCGATCAGGGCGAAGGCCGCGTCCCACTCGATCGGCTGGTAGCGGTCGCTGATCGGGTCGTAGACCATCGGCTCGGTCAGCCGGCCCTGGTATTCGAGCCAATAGTCGCTTTGCGTGAGCAGCGCGCTGACGCTGTAGCGGGCGAAGAACGCCGCGTCGACGCGGCGCTTGGTGGCTTCCCAGTTGACCGCCTTGGCGCCGTTCTCGCAGAACTTGACCATGCCGCTCTCGGGCGAATCACCCCAGGCGCAGCCGGGGCAGTCGAAACCGCCGTTCTGGTTGGTCTTGAGCAGGGCGCGGATGTTCTTCAAGGCATTGTCGCTGCCGACCCAGGCCTTGGCCACGCTGCGCAGCGCGCCCCAGCCGCCGGCGGGGCCAGGGTAGGGTTGGTAGCGGGGCGTGGCGGCGGGGGCGTTGTCGGGCAGTTTTTCGTACGAGGTCACGGCTGTTGCTACTCCGCCGCCGGGCTGAAGACCCGCGGTGCGCTGTGTTTGGGCAGGTGGATGAGGTTGAGGTTGTGCTTGCGCGCCCATTGCAGGGCCAGGCCCGTGGGGGCCGAGAGGCTGACCAGGGTCTGGATGCCGGCGCGCAGGACTTTCTGAATCAGCTCCAGGCTGCAGCGGCTGGTAACGATGGCCAGCCCGCCTGCGCTGTCGATGCGCTGGCGCAGCAGGGCGCCGATCAGCTTGTCCAGGGCGTTGTGCCGGCCGATGTCTTCGCGGCCCAGCAGCAACTGGCCGTCGCGGTCCATGAACAGCGCCGCGTGCACCGCGCCGCAGTGCTGGCCGAGGGGCTGGAAGGCATCGATGCGCTGGCGCAGGTCCTTGAGCCAGTGCGCTGGCGGCAGCGGCGCGCCGGGCAGCACCTTGAGTTCGGGCAGTGCCTGCTCCAGGGCTTCGACACCGCACAGGCCGCAGCCGCTGGTGCCGGCCAGTTGGCGGCGCTGGTCCTTGAGGTTCCAGAACGCGCGGCTGGAAATTTCCAGATCGGCGTACAGCGCCGAGCCGCTGCCAGAGAGCTTCACATCGTAGATTTCATCGGTACTGGCGACGATGCCGCTACCCACGCTGAAGCCCACGGCGAAGTCTTCCAGGTCAGTGGGGCTGACCAGCATCACCGCCTGGTTGAGGCCGTTGTAGACGATGGCCAGCGCGACTTCCTCGGCCAGCGGGGTGCTGTCGGGAGTGGCGTTGGAGAGTTGGACGTAATCGTAGGTGTTGCTGGCGGCGGGCAGGGCGAGGGGCGTGGACGCCGCGCAGACCGGTGGCTTGCTGTTCATCGGGGTGAATACCGGCTGGCAGTTTGACCCCTCAAGCCTAGGCCCCTGGGCACAGGGCGTCTAATCGCTAGCGTCTATCCCGTGATAGAGCGCGTCGATCAGTCGCAGGGGGCGGGTTGGGCGATCCTGGCCTAGACTGCTGCTTCCATGGATTCATCATCAAGGAGCGCCACATGAGCCTGTTCAGTTTCGTGAAGGAAGCCGGCGAGAAGTTGATCGACCTGCTGACGCCGGGCAACGCCAATGCCGAGGAGCAGTTGAAGAAGCATGTCCAGGACATCGGTCTGGGCAACCCGAACATCTCGGCCACTGTAGAGGGTGACAAGGTGATCCTCAAGGGCGAGGTGAGCAGCCAGGAAGAGAAGGAGAAGATCATCCTGGCCGCCGGCAACATCGCCGGCGTGGCCTCGGTGGACGACCAGATCACCGTTACCGGGCCAGTGGCGCAGGCGGCACGGTTCGTCGAGGTCGAAAAGGGCGATACCCTCAGTGCCATTTCCAAGCGGGTCTATGGCGACGCCAACAAGTACAACAAGATCTTCGAGGCGAACAAGCCCATGCTGAAGGACCCGAACAAGATCTATCCAGGGCAGGTATTGCGTATTCCCGACTGATTGATCGTTATCGCCAGTTCAGGCCCTTTCGCGGGTAAACCCGCTCCCACAGGTCAAAGGTGATGCACATCCTGTGGGAGCGGCGGTTCTCCGCGGCGATTTACCCGCGAAGAGGCCCTCACAGGCCAATCAGTAACTGCCGATAATCTTCCACCGCGGCGAACTCCTGGGTATCCCGCGGCTCGGCCCGGCTATCCGGCTGGCGCACCGCCAGCAGATGCCCCACGCCGAACCGCCGCGCACTGCGCAGAATCGCCAGGGTGTCGTCGATGAACAGGCTGCGCGCCGGATCAAAACCGATATCCGCCTGCAACGCGTCCCAGAACTGCGGGCTCTCCTTCGGGTACCCATAGTCATGCGAGCTGATCAGCCGTTCGAAATACGGTGCCAGCTCAACCCGCTCGAGTTTCAGCGACAACGAGTCGCGATGCGCGTTGGTGATCATCACCACCCGCTTGCCCGCCTGGCGAATGGCGGCCAGGAAGGTGTCTGCGTCTGGCTTCAGGGCGATCAACTCGGCGATTTCCTGTTTGAGCGCGCGAATCGGCAGGCGCAGTTCACGGCTCCAGAAATCCAGGCAGTACCAGTTGAGCGTGCCGGCGTGGCGCTCGAACAGCGGTTGCAGTTCCATTTCGGCCATGGCCCGGCTCACGCCATGCAGCTCGGCATAGCGCTGGGGCAGGTGCTCCAGCCAGAAGCGGTTGTCGTAGTGCAGGTCGAGCAAGGTGCCGTCCATGTCCAGCAGGACGGTGTCGATGGCGGACCAGGGAAGAACGGGCATGGGAAACTCTCGATCAGTCGGCAAGCCACGGTATAGTAACCCGTTCACGCCAAGGAGCCGCCCCATGCGCCAGAAACCCACCGTCCTCAGCCGCGAGATTGTCGCCAGCAGCCGTCTGTTCCGTGTCGAAGCCGTGCAGTTGCGCTTCGCCAACGGCGCCGAGCGCACCTACGAGCGCCTGGTCGGGCGGGGCAACGGCTATGGCGCGGTGATGATCGTGGCCATGCTCGACGCCGAGCACGCGGTGCTGGTCGAAGAGTACTGCGGCGGCACCGACGAATACGAACTGTCCCTGCCCAAAGGCCTGATCGAGCCCGGCGAGGACGTGCTGGCCGCCGCCGATCGGGAGCTCAAGGAAGAGGCCGGGTTTGGCGCGCGCCAGCTGGAGCACCTGACCGAACTGTCGCTGTCGCCCGGCTACATGAGCCAGAAGATCCAGGTGGTGCTGGCCAGCGACCTGTATGAGGAACGCCTGGAGGGCGATGAGCCTGAGCCGATGCGGGTCGACAAGGTCAACCTGCGTGATCTGTCCACCCTGGCGATGCACCCGCAGTTCACTGAAGGTCGGGCGCTGGCAGCGCTGTACCTGGCGCGTGACCTGCTGATCCAGCGTGGGGTGCTGAGCGTATGAACGATCGGGAACTGATGCAGGGCGTGATCCAGATCGCCTTGCACGCGGGCGAGGCGATCCTGCCGTTCTGGCGTGCCGACGTGGCGGTGACCAGCAAGGCCGATGACTCGCCTGTCACGGCCGCCGACCTCGCGGCCCATCGGGTCATCGCCGCAGGCCTGCAGGCGTTGGCGCCGCAGATTCCAGTGCTGTCCGAAGAGGACTGCGACATCCCGCTGGCGACCCGTGAAGGCTGGCAGCGCTGGTGGCTGGTCGATCCGCTGGATGGCACCAAGGAGTTCATCGCCGGCAGTGAAGAGTTCACCGTCAACATCGCCTTGATCGACAACGGCGAGGTGGTGTTCGGCGTGGTGGCGATGCCGACCAATGGCCGCTGCTATTACGGTGGCCGCGACCTGGGTGCCTGGCGCGTGGAGCATGGCGGTGCGGCGCAGGCGATCCAGGTGCGCACTGCGCCACCACGCGGTGAGCACTTCACCGTTGTCGCCAGCCGTCGTCATTCCAGCCCGCAGCAGGAGGCCTTGCTGGCGGGGCTCAAAGGGGCGGTGGGTGAGTTGGAACTGGCCAACATCGGCAGTTCGCTGAAGTTCTGCCTGCTGGCCGAGGGCAGCGCCGACTGTTATCCGCGCCTGGCGCCGACCTCGCAGTGGGATACCGCTGCCGCGCAAGGGGTGCTTGAGGGGGCGGGGGGCGAAGTGATCGGCCTGGATGGGCTGGCGTTCCGGTATCCGCCGCGGGAGTCGTTGCTCAATCCGTTTTTCCTGGCACTGCCTAAGGCTGCCGGTTGGCGACAGGCGTTGGTCGAGCTGGCGGGCGCTATCCGAGCTTGAGACCGCCGGGGCTGCTTTGCAGCCCATCGCGGCACAAGCTTTCAGCGATGCAGAACGTACTGCCCATTGAATTTCACCGCAGGCTCGTCACTACCCTCGTTGCTCACCATCGTCTCCAGCGTCAGCCGCGCTCGCCCCCGGCGCTGATACAGCGTCAGGAACCGTTCCCAGGTCCTTTCGTCTGGCGCCGGGCAACGCGCCACCGCAGTGCCGGTGACCGGCAGCGGATAACTGATCTGCCCCTCCTGAATGACGATATGCCCGTCATCGATCCCCAGCTCGCGCAAGCGCAAGTGCAGCCAGCCCCAACCCACCAGCACCGCGCCGCAGTACAGGCTGCCGCCGAACATGGTGCTCTTGTGGTTGACGTTGGGCGCCAGCGGCAAGCGCAGGCGCAGGCAGTGATCCTGCCAGTCGAGCACCTGCATGCCCATATCGCGGGTCAGCGGGATGTCGCCGTGCAGCACGGATTGCAGGTACTGGCTGTCGCTACTCATTGACGGTTGTCCTCCTGGTCGTCGTGCCCGCCGCTTGCGCCTTCGAAGCTCAGGCCATGCTTGCGCAGCTTGTCGTGCAAGGTCTTGCGCGGAATGCCGAGGGCTTCGGCAAGGCTGCGCATCGAGTTGTGGGGTTGTGTCAGCTCGGCGGCGATCAGTGCTCGTTCAAACTGCTCGACCTGCTCGCTGAGGTTGCCGCTGGGCGCGGGCAGATGAGTGTCGTGGGGCTCGGCCGGTGCCTGGCCATCGAGGGCCAGCTCCAGGCCCAGGGCAAAGCGTTCGGCGGCGTTCTGCAGTTCGCGCACGTTGCCTGGCCAGTCGTGACGCAGCAACAGCGCGCGTTGCGCCGGTTGCAGGCTGTGCGCTGGCAGGCCATGACGCTCGCTGGCGGCATCGGCGAAGTGCTGGAACAGCACCAGGATGTCGTCGCCACGCTCGCGCAATGCCGGAATGCGCAGCGGCGCGACGTTCAGGCGGTAGTACAGGTCGGCGCGGAAGCGCCCCTGGTCGGCGGCCTGGCGCAGGTCTTCCTTGGTGGCGGCGATGATGCGGATATCCAGTGGGATCAACTGGTTGCCACCGAGGCGCTCGACCACCCGCTCCTGCAACAGGCGGAGCAGCTTGACCTGCACGTCGAGGCTCATGCTCTCGATTTCATCGAGGAACAGCGTGCCGCCATTGGCGAACTCGAACTTGCCAATGCGGCGCTTCTGCGCGCCGGTGAAGGCGCCTGGCTCATGGCCGAACAGCTCGCTCTCGACCACCGATTCGGCCAGGGCGCCGGCATTGATCGCGACGAACGGGCCATCGCGGCGGCTCGACAGGTCGTGCAGGGCACGGGCGACCACCTCCTTGCCGGCACCGGTCTCACCGAGGATCAACACGTCGGCGCGGGTCGCGGCCAAGGCACCGATCTGCTCGCGCAGGCGTTGCATGCCTGGCGACTGGCCGACCAGGCGCGTGGCCAACTGCTGGCGGTCGCTCAGGGCCAGGCGCAGGCTGCGGTTGTCCAGCACCAGGCGGCGCAGGGCCAGGGCCCGGCGCACACTGTCGAGCAGGGCATCGCTGGCAAACGGCTTTTCGAGAAAATCATAGGCTCCGGCGCGCATCGCCTGCACCGCCAACGGCACATCGCCGTGGCCGGTGATCAGCAGCACCGGCAGCTCGCTGTCGCGGGCGTGCAGTTGCTCCAGCAGTTGCAGGCCATCGATACCCGGCATGCGGATATCGCTGACCACCACCCCTGGCCAGTCCGCCTCGATCCGCCCGGCCAGGCCCTGGGCGTCAGCCAGGGCCATCACCTTGAGCCCGGCCAGGTCCAGGGTCTGGCTCAGGGCCTGGCGCAGGTGCGGGTCGTCATCCACCAGGATCACCTGGGCGCGGCTGTCGATCAGTGTCTCGGTCATGCCGAGGAGTCCTCCGAGGATTGCAGGTTGGCGCCGGGCTTGGCCACGCGCAGGCGCAGGGTCAGCAGGGCGCCGCCTTCCGGGTGGTTGCCCAGTAGCAGCTCGCCGCCCAGCGCGTGCATCAGGCTCTCGCAGATGGCCAGCCCCAGGCCCAGGCCCTGGGTGCGGGTCTTGGTGGTGAAGAACGGCTCCTTGGCGTGTTCCAGGGCCTGGCGGCTGAAGCCTGGGCCATTGTCGCGGATGTACAGGTAGACGCAGTCATCGCGGCGTTCGGCACTTAGCCACAGCTTGCGTGGGTTGGCTTTTTCGGTGAGGGCGTCGAGGGCGTTGGCCAGCAGGTTGCCGAGCACCTGGCGCAGGCGTGTCTCGCCGGCCTGCACCCACAGCGTGGCTTCCGGCAGGTCGCGTACCAACTCCACGGCCATGGCCCGGCGGCGCTTGGCCAGCAGCGCCAGGGCGTCGTCCAGGGCTGGCTGCAGGGCCACGCTTTCCGGGGCATGCTGATCGCGACGGGCGAAGGCGCGCAGGTGGGTGATGATCGAGGCCATGCGCCCGGTCAGCTCGCCGATCAGCTTGAGGTTGCCGCGCACGTCGTCGGTGCGCTGGTGGTCGAGCAGGATCTCGGCGTTCTCGGCGTAGCTGCGGATCGCCGCCAGCGGCTGGTTGAGCTCGTGGCTGATGCTCGCCGACATGGTGCCCAGCACCGACAGCTTGCCGGCCTGGACCAGTTCGTCCTGGGCACGCACCAGCTCTTGCTGGGCGCTCTCGCGCTCGAGCACGGCGCTCTTGAGCCGGGTGTTGAGGCCTTCGAGGTCGGCAGTGCGTTCGATCACGCGCTTCTCCAGCTCTTGGCGGGCGCGGGCCTCGAAGTCGATGCGATCGATGTAGTGGCGTCGACGCTGCATCACCAGGCCGGCCAGCAGCATGGTCACCAGCAACGCGCCAGCGCCAATGGCCATGACGGTCTGCACCGAGCGGTCCACCAGTTGCCGTGGGGCGAGGATGCTGACCTTCCAACCGGTTTCCTGGATATCGCGGGTCTGGATCTGCCAGGCGTCGTGGTTCAGGCTCAACGGTTGCGGCGCCTGCGTCGGGTAGGGCTGGATGGCGATGATTGCCTGGCGCTCGGCAGCGGTCAGCTCTCGGGTGGCGCGGAACCGCCAGTCCGGGCGCGAGGTGAGCACCACCACGCCATTCTGGTCGGTCAGCAGCAGTTGCTCCGGGGTGCGGCCCCAGAGGGTTTCGGTATGGTCGAGGTCGACCTTGACCACCAGCACGCCGATCACGCGCTCGCGGTCATGCACGGCGGCGGCGAAGAAATAGCCGCGCTTGGCCGAGGTGGTGCCTTGGCCGAAGAAACGCCCCAGGCGGCCTTCCATGGCTTCGATGAAGTACGGGCGGAACGAGAAGTTGCGGCCGACGAAGCTGTCCTGCTTGTCCCAGTTGGAGGCGGCCAGGGTGTTGCCGCTGACATCCATCAGGTACATCACCTCGGCACCGGTCTGGTGGGCGATGTCCTTGAGCAGGCGGTTGGCGTTGGTCACCGATTCCAGGCGCAACGGGTCGGCCAGCACGCCACGCAGGGCCGGCAGGTCGCCGAGGATCTGCGGCAGGGTCTCGTAGCGGTGCAGGGTGCCCAGCAGGTTGGCCACGTACAGGTCGAGGGTCTGGCGGTTCTGCGAGGCCAGTTCGTCCTGGTAGTAACGTTCCGCCAGGTGGTGCAGCGGCCACAGCAGCGGCGCCAGGCACAGCGCCAGCAAGGCCAGGCTGCGCCAGCGCGGGCGGCGGGGAGGCGTGGGTCGTGGAATCATCGCGGTCATTGCGCCAGAAAAGTCTGGCGCAATTATGCGCTACTTCAGGCAGTCGATCAGTGCTTCGTGCCAGTGCGGCTGGGTTACCTGCCATTCCCGGGCCAGGCGCGAGCAGTCCAGGCGCGAGTTGAGCGGCCGGCGGGCCGGCGTCGGGTACTCGCTGGAGGGAATCGGCAACAATTCGGCGCAGGGCAGGCCACGGGCCTCGAGCTGCTCGGCGATGGCCTGGGCGAAGCCGAACCATGAGGTTTCGCCTTGGGCGGTCAGGTGGTAAGTGCCCCAGGCGCCGGCCTGGCCCTGTTGCCAGCGTTCGATCAGCGCGCGGGTGCTGGCGGCAATGGTGGCGGCACAGGTGGGAGCGCCGACTTGATCGTTTACGACCTTCAATTGCGCCCGCTCCTGCAGTAGTTTCTGCATGGTCAGCAGGAAGTTGCGCCCATGCAGGGAATAAACCCAACTGGTCCGCAGGATCAAATGCTCGCCGCCGACGGCCGCTATGGCCTGCTCGCCCGCCCATTTGCTGCTGCCGTACACGCCCAGCGGATGGGGCGTGTCGTCTTCGCTATAGGGCGCGGTCTTGCTGCCATCGAACACATAGTCGGTGGAATAGTGGATCAACGGCACGCCAAGACGTGCCGCTTCTTCGGCAAGCACGCGCGGGGCTTCGGCGTTGATGGCGAAGGCCAGGGCTGCTTCGCTTTCGGCCTGGTCGACCGCCGTGTGGGCGGCGGCATTGATGATCAGGTCGGGTTGCAGCTGGCGCAGCGGCTCGCGCATCTGCTCAGGCCGGGACTGGTCAAGCTGCTCGCGACCAAGCGCCACGACTTCGACCAAGCCATCAAGGGCGTCGTGCAAAGCTTGGGCAACCTGGCCGTTACGCCCGCAGACGAGGATCTTCACGCGAATTTTTCCGCCTCACGGAACGACAAGGCTTTCTGGTCCTTATCCGAGAGCTGCGGTTGCAATCCGCCCAGTTGCCAGTCGATGTTCAGGTCCGGATCATCCCAGCGGATGCTGCGCTCGGCGGCGGGGTTGTAGTAATCGGTGGTCTTGTAGAGAAACTCGGCGGTGTCGCTCAGGACCACGAAGCCGTGAGCGAAGCCGGCCGGAATCCACATCTGGCGGTGGTTTTGCGCGGACAGGCGTTCAGCCACCCATCGACCGTAGGTCGGTGAGCTTTCACGGATATCCACCGCCACATCCAGCACTTCGCCCTGGACCACGCGCACCAGCTTGCCCTGTGCGTTCTGCACCTGGTAGTGCAGGCCGCGCAGCACGCCTTTCAGGGAGCGGGAGTGGTTGTCCTGAACGAACGTTGCCTCGATCCCGGCCTGTTCGGCGAAGGCGCGGGCGTTGAAGCTTTCGTAGAAAAAGCCACGGCTGTCACCAAAGACCTTGGGCTCGATGAGCAAAACATCGGTGATGGCCGTCTTGATGATGTTCATTGTGCTTCGTCAGCCAACTTGCTCAAGTACTGACCGTAGCCGGTTTTCTTCAGCTCCTCGGCCTTGGCCAGTAGACGCTCGCGGCAGATCCAGCCCTTCTGGAAGGCGATTTCTTCCAGGCAGGCGACTTTCAAGCCCTGTCGGTGCTCGATGGTCTGCACGTACTGGGACGCTTCGAGCAAGCTGTCGTGGGTCCCGGTGTCGAGCCAGGCGAAGCCGCGCCCGAAGCGCTCGACGCGTAGGTCGCCACGTTTGAGGTAGGCGTTGTTGACGTCGGTGATCTCCAGTTCGCCACGTGGGGAGGGCTTGATGCCCTTGGCGATCTCGACCACATCGTTGTCGTAGAAATACAGGCCAGTCACGGCGTAGCTGGACTTGGGCCTGGCCGGTTTTTCCTCGATCGACAGCGCGCGCCCGTCGGCATCGAACTCGACCACGCCAAAGCGATCCGGGTCCTTGACCCAGTAGCCAAACACCGTGGCGCCAGTGGGTTGCTTGACCGCACGCTGCAATTGCTCGCTGAAGCCCTGGCCGTGGAAGATGTTGTCGCCGAGGATCAGGCAGACCGGGTCGTTGCCGATGAAGGCCTCGCCGATCAGGAAGGCCTGGGCCAGGCCATCGGGCGATGGCTGTTCGGCGTAGCTGATGTTGATGCCGAACTGGCTGCCGTCGCCGAACAGCTGGCGGTACTGCGGCAGGTCGTGGGGGGTGGAGATCAGCAGGATATCGCGGATGCCGGCGAGCATCAGCACCGAGATCGGGTAGTAGATCATCGGTTTGTCGTAGATCGGCAGCAGCTGCTTGGAGACCCCGAGGGTGATCGGGTGCAGGCGGGTGCCGGAGCCGCCGGCAAGGATGATGCCTTTGGTCATGCGATCGAATCCTTCTGGCTGTTTTGGCCGAGCCGCTCACGTTGATAGCTGCCGTCCTGCACATGGCGGCACCATTGGAGGTTGTCCAGGTACCACTGCACGGTCTTGCGCAGGCCGGTGTCGAAGGTTTCCTCTGGTACCCAGCCCAGTTCGCGCTCGATCTTGCTGGCATCGATCGCGTAACGCTGGTCGTGGCCTGGGCGATCCTTGACGAAGGTGATCAGGTCGGCGTAGCGGGCGACCCCGGCCGGGTGCTGCGGGGCCAGCTCTTCGAGCAGGGCGCAGATACCACGGACCACGTCGATGTTCTTCTGCTCGTTGTGGCCACCGATGTTGTAGGTTTCGCCAACCTCGCCCTCGGTCACCACCTTGAACAGGGCGCGGGCGTGGTCTTCGACGAACAGCCAGTCGCGTACCTGCAGGCCATCGCCGTAGACCGGCAGCGGCTTGCCTTCGAGGGCATTGAGGATCACCAGGGGGATGAGCTTTTCCGGGAAGTGGAAAGGCCCGTAGTTGTTCGAGCAGTTGGTCAGCAGGACCGGCAGGCCGTAGGTGCGGTGCCAGGCGCGGACCAGATGGTCCGAGGCTGCCTTGCTCGCCGAATACGGGGAACTGGGGGCGTACGGGGTGGTCTCGGTGAACAGGTCGTCGACACCGTGCAGGTCGCCGTACACCTCGTCGGTGGAAATATGGTGGAAGCGGAAGGCCTTGCGCGCGTCTTCGTCCAGCGTGCTCCAGTAGCCGCGCACGGCTTCCAGCAGGCTGTAGGTGCCGACGATGTTGGTCTGGATGAAGTCCGACGGACCATCGATGGAGCGGTCCACATGCGACTCCGCCGCCAGGTGCATGATGGCGTGCGGCTTGAAGCGGGCAAGTATGGCGCTTACCGCAGCCTGGTCGATGATATCGGCCTGGACGAACTCGTAGCGGGGATGGTCGGCAATGCTGGAGAGCGATTCCAGGTTGCCCGCATAGGTCAGCTTGTCGAGGTTGAGTACTTCATGCTCGGTGTTGCTGACCAGGTGACGTACCAGTGCCGAGCCGATGAAACCGGCCCCCCCGGTGATGAGAATACGCATCTCGGATTCCCTTTCCTTACAAATGTGACGGTGGCTGGCGGGCCCACAGCTTGTCGACTGACTGGATTGCGGGCAAGCAGAATGCGCTGGGTTGCGCATCTCGCGCGACGAACTGCAATTGTACGCTGGCCGCTTGCCAATTTCCCTGGCTGATGGCGATATACGGGGAAAAAACGAGGTTTCCCACATGTCCCTGTCGACCCTGATCCAGCGCTCCAGCCTTCCGGCCCCTCTGCTCGGCGAGGCCCAGGCCCATGCCTTGCTGCGGGCGCACTACGATCTGGCGGGAACCCTGCAGGCGCTGGGCAGCCAGCAGGACCTGAACCTGCGGCTCGACAGCGGCACGGCGCGCTATGTGCTCAAAGCCTGCCATGGCAGCTACGCCCAGGTGGAGCTGGAGGCCCAGCATGCGGCGCTAGGCTACCTGCGCAGCCAGGGGCTGCCAGTCCCGGCGGTGCGCCTGGCCAGTGATGGCGCCGAGCTGCTGGCGCTGGACGTCGATGGCCAGGCGCTGCGGGTGCGGCTGCTCGAATACATCGACGGCGAGCCACTGACACGCCTGAAACACCTGCCGGTGCAGGTAATCGCCGAGCTGGGCGCGCTGTGCGCCAGGGTCGACCAGGCGCTCGCCGGCTTCGACCACCCGGGCCTGGAGCGCACGCTGCAATGGGACCCGCGCCATGCCGAGGCGTTGATCAAGCACCTGCTGCCGGCCTTGGCGGATACGCAACGACACGCCCAGGTCGAACAGGTCGCTCGGGCCGCCAGCGCCTGCTTGCAACCACTGGCGGCGCAGCTGCCGATCCAGGCCGTGCACCTGGACATTACCGATGACAACGTGGTCTGGCACCGTGATGAGCAGCGCCACTGGCAGGTGCAAGGGGTGATCGACTTCGGCGATTTGCTGCGTACCTGGCGCGTGGCCGACCTGTCGGTGACCTGCGCCGCCCTGCTGCACCATGCCGAGGGTGATCCGCTGCGCATCCTGCCGGCGATCACCGCCTACCAGGCGATCAACCCCCTGCAGGACGTCGAGTTGCGGGCCTTGTGGCCATTGGTACTCAACCGTGCGGCAGTGCTGGTGCTCAGCAGCGAACAGCAACTGGCCATCGACCCTGGCAACCAGTACATCCGCGACAACATCGCCCATGAGTGGGAAATCTTCGATACCGCCTGCTCGGTACCGGCCGCCTTGATGCAGGCGGCCATACTCCAGGCGGCGGGCCGGGCCACCGATAGCGTGGAGTTTGGCGAATGCGCCCCGTTGCTGCCGGAGTTGGCCGGGCAAGCGGTGACCCAGGTCGACCTGGGTGTGCTCAGCCCCCATTGCGAGGCCGGCAACTGGACGCAACCGGGCTTTGACCAGCGTCTGCTCGCGGCCCAACCTGCGCCGGCCAGCAGCTTGCATGGCCAGTATCGTCTGTCGCAAACCCATATCGACCGCCCCGAAGAGCCGGCTACCTGTGCCTTGGGCGTCGAGCTCAACCTGCCGCCTGGCGCGACCTTGCAGGCACCCGCGGCCGGGACCTGGCTGCAGACCGGAGAGGGCCGGGGCTGCCTGCGCACGGCGCGCTGGAACTTGTGGCTCAATGGCCTGGAAGATGCGCCGGGCGATGGCCAGGTGCTGGACCAAGGCCAGGCGCTGGGCGCGACCTGCGGCTTCCTCAGCGTGCAGCTGTGCCTGCACGCCGATCTGCAGCCACCGTTCTTCGCCACGCCGTCGCGGTCCGCCGCCTGGCTGGCGTTGTGCCCATCGCCCCGGGCGCTGCTGGGTTTTGACTGCGACGCCGCGCCGCTGGCCGACCCCCAGGCCCTGCTGGCCCGCCGCGATGCCAGCTTCGCTCGTTCGCAGAAGCACTACTACGCGCAGCCGCCGCATATCGAGCGCGGCTGGCGCAACTACCTGATCGACATGCAGGGCCGTTCATACCTGGACATGCTCAACAACGTCGCGGTGCTGGGCCATGGGCACCCGCGCATGGTCGCCGAATCGGCGCGCCAGTGGTCGCTGCTCAACACCAACTCGCGCTTCCACTACGCGGCCATCGCCGAGTTTTCCGAGCGCTTGCTGGAAGTGGCGCCGCCGGGCTTCGACCGGGTGTTCCTGGTCAACAGCGGCACCGAGGCCAACGACCTGGCGATACGCCTGGCCTGGGCCTACAGCGGTGGGCGCGACCTGCTCAGCGTGCTGGAGGCCTACCATGGCTGGTCGGTGGCCACCGATGCGATTTCCACCTCCATCGCCGACAACCCCCAGGCCCTGGAAACCCGACCAGACTGGGTGCATCCGGTGCAAGCGCCGAATACCTTCCGTGGCCGCTTCCGTGGTGCCGACAGCGCCGCGGACTACCTGCGCGACGTCGAGGCCAAGCTCGCCGATCTCGATGCCCGTGGGCGCCAGCTGGCCGGGCTGATCTGCGAGCCGGTATACGGCAATGCCGGGGGGATTTCGCTGCCGCCGGGCTACCTGCGCGAGGCCTATGCCCAGGTGCGCCAGCGGGGCGGGGTGTGCATCGCCGATGAGGTGCAGGTTGGCTACGGGCGGCTGGGCGAGTACTTCTGGGGCTTCGAGGAGCAGGGCGTGGTGCCGGACATCATCACCATGGCCAAGGGCATGGGCAATGGCCAGCCATTGGGTGCGGTGATCACCCGCCGGGAGATCGCCGAGGCATTGGAGGCCGAGGGCTACTTCTTCTCCTCCGCCGGTGGCAGCCCGGTGAGTTGCCGCATCGGTATCGCGGTGCTCGATGTGATGCGCGACGAGGGCTTGTGGGACAACGCGCGGGAGGTGGGGCGGTATTTCAAGGCGCGTCTGCAGGCACTGGTCGATAAATATCCACTGGCCGGCGCGGCCCACGGTTCAGGCTTCTACCTGGGACTGGAGCTGGTGCGCGATCGCCAGACGCTGGAGCCGGCGACCGAGGAAACCATGATCCTGTGCGACCGCCTGCGCGACCTGGGGATCTTCATGCAGCCGACCGGCGATTACCTGAACATTCTCAAGATCAAACCGCCGATGTGCACCACCCGGGCGAGCGTGGACTACTTCGTCGACAGTGTGGAGCGGATCCTCGGCGAAGGGCTCTAATCCCTGTCTCCAAAGCCGCTATGATCGATTGTTATCGATCATAGCGGCTTTTTTATGGCGAAATATTTTATGTAAAGCTATTTAAAGTCGATATTTATCGGTTGTAATATCGAGCCCATGACCTGCCGCCTATACTGGCGGCCTGCACCTTTTCCGCTCACCGACCTGGCGCCGCTGGCTCCGGGCTTCGCAGAGGTTACCGATGAAGACGCTCAACTCGACCCCCCGCGCCGACGGCTTCCACATGCCCGCCGAATGGGCCCCGCAGACCCAGGTATGGATGGTCTGGCCCGAGCGCCCGGACAACTGGCGCCTGGGTGGCAAGCCGGCGCAGGCTGCCCATGTCACCCTGGCCAAGGCCATTGCCCGCTTCGAGCCGGTGACCGTGGCGGTCTCCGCCGGGCAGTACGAGAATGCTCGCCGTCAGCTCGACCTGCCCAACATCCGCGTGGTCGAGATCAGCAACGACGACGCCTGGGTGCGTGACACCGGCCCGACCTTCGTGATCAACGACCAGGGCGAGGTGCGGGGCGTGGACTGGGGCTTCAACGCCTGGGGCGGCTTCGACGGTGGCCTTTACGCGCCGTGGAACCGCGATGAAGAACTGGCGGCCAAGGTCATGGAGATGGAGCGCGTGCAGCGCTACCACACCGAAGGCTTCGTGCTCGAGGGCGGCTCGATCCATGTCGACGGCGAAGGCACCCTGATCACCACCGAGGAATGCCTGCTCAATCGCAACCGCAACCCGCACCTGAACCGCGAGCAGATCGAGGACATCCTGCGCGAGCACCTGGCGGTGGAGACCATCGTCTGGCTGCCCGATGGCCTGTACAACGACGAGACCGACGGCCACGTCGACAACTTCTGCTGTTACGTAAGCCCCGGCGAAGTGTTACTGGCCTGGACCGATGATCCCCAGGACCCCAACTATGCGCGCTGCCACGCCGCCTATGAGGTGCTGAAAAACAGCCGCGACGCCAAGGGCCGTGAGTTCGTGGTGCACAAGATGCCGATTCCGGGGCCGCTGTACGCCACCCAAGCCGAGTGCGACGGTGTCGACCAGGTGGTCGGTAGCCAGGAGCGCGACCCTTCGGTGCGCCTGGCCGGTTCCTACGTGAACTTCCTGATCGTCAATGGCGGCATCATCGCCCCGAGCTTCGACGACCCGGCCGATGCCCAGGCCAGAGCGATCCTGGCCAAGGTCTTCCCGGACCACGAAGTGGTGATGATCCCGGGCCGTGAACTGCTGCTCGGCGGTGGCAATATCCACTGCCTCACCCAGCAGCAGCCGGCGCCGTTCAAGCGCTGATTCACCTGGTAGCCAAAAGCCCGTCCGATGACGGGCTTTTTTGTGGGCGACGACCGTCGGCAAGGGGAAATGGCATAGCTCTTGTATTGGCTTTGCGGTGTTTCAGGGAGAAGAGAGGCACACCTTTCTGTCACAAACCTTACGTAAGTTAGCCGCTCACGGCCCCAGGGAGTGCGTGTTGAAATGAATGCAGCAAGTGAGTCGGCTTTGCGCCCACTGGCAGTGAATCACCAGTCGCTCAAGATGTTGGCGCAGTGGTTGAAACACCATGGAAGCAACCGGGTCAGGACGACCGACCCACGACGCCTGCTGGACGGGCGATACCCACAGGGCCTGATCAGCGATGCCGAGCTCGAGGCTCTGCTGGCTGTGTGGCACTGACCGGGAAGGATCCCGTTGCAATGAACAACGCCACCGCGCAAGCGGTGGCGTTTTCGTTTGTGGTTCATCAAATGACCGATGGCCACTTTAGGAAATCGCCCGGCCCTTTCGCGGCACAAGGCCGCCCCTACAGGTTTTCAGCCGATCAGAAGGTGTAGCTGCCCGTGACCACCAGGCTGCGCGGGTCGCCAAACTGAATCTGCGAACCACTGGTGGCCGAGCTGTAGTAGGTCTTGTCGGTGATGTTGCTCAGCGCCGCGCGCACGTCCCAGTCGTGGGTGCGGTAGCCCGCTAGGGCATCCCAGCGGCCATAACCAGGCAGCACGATGGTGTTGGCGTTGTCGGCGTAGCGATCGCCGACCAGGGTCAGGCCGGTCTCGGCGTACCAGCCCAGCTCTGGCTTCCAGGTCACGAACAGGCTGGCGTTGCGCTTGGCCACGTCGTTGATGCGCTTGCCCTCGTTGCCGTTGTCGTCCTTGACGATGGTGGCATCCTGCAAGCCGAGGCCGCCGCGCACGTACCAGTTGCCGACCACGTTGCCGGTGGCGGTCAGTTCGATACCGCGCGAGCGCTGCAGCCCGGTCAGCAGGTAGGTACCCTTGTTGAGCGGGTCTTCCTGGCGGCGGTTGTACAGTTCAATTTCGTAGACCGCGAGCGTGGTGCTCAGGCGCTCGTCGAACCACTCGCTTTTCACGCCGATCTCTTTTTGCCGAGTCAGCTCTGGATCGGTCTGGTTGGCGTTGCCTTTGGTGCCCGGCGACAGGCCGATCAGCCCGCCGCCAATCGGCGCGAACGACTTGCTCCAGGAGGCATAGAACGAATGGTCCTTCCATGGTGTGTAGACCACGCCCAGGCGCGGGCTGGTGCTGGTGCTGTCCTGCTTTTCCTGGACGCCTGAGACCTTGCTGGTGGTGTCCACCTCGAAGCGATCGAAACGCACGCCCGCCAGCACTTGCCATTCATCGTTCAGGCGAATCTGGTCCTGCAGGTACAGGCCGGTGCTGTCGACGTTGGTCACGTTGTTGCTGAACAGCTTCATCGCGCCATTGTGCTGATTGCGCGCGGTGGAGCCGCCAATCGGCGCCGAGGTCACGCCGACGCCCTGGTCGAGGCGCGAATGGCGGCGTTGCTCGCCCACTTCCAGGCCCACCAGCAGGGTGTGCTCCAGGCCGTAGGTCTGCACATGGCCTTCGAGTTCGACGGTGTTGTACAGGTTGCGGGTGCTCAGGTCCTGCTGCCAGCGTTGGCGCGCGACCAGGCCGGTCGAGGGGGTGTAGCCGGTCAGGTAGGTATTGTCGAAATCGCTCTCCAGCTTGAACAGGCTGAAGGTATGACGCAGTTGCCACTGGTCGTTGAGGTCGTAGTTCAACCGCGAGCGCAGCGATTGCGCGCGGTCGTCGATGTAGTCGCGCTGGGTATCGCCATAGGTGGTCTTGCGGCTGACGTCGGCGGGGCGTCCGGTCAGTGGGTTGCCCGGGATACCGCGGTCCGGGGTGCGGTTGTAGCGGCTGTACTCGTATTGCACCAGCCAGTTCAGGTCGGGGTTCAACTGCCAGCTCATGGACGGCGCGAACAACTGGCGGTGATTGCCATCGATGCCGTCGCGGAAGCTGTTCTTGTCCTCGTTGCCCAGGTTCAGGCGCAGGCTCAGGGTGTCGCTGGGGTCGGCGCTGAGGTCGGCGTACAGGCTGCGCAGGTCCTGGCTGCCGCCCTGGGCCTCGACGGTCGAGCGGCGGCCGTGTTCCGGGGCCTTGCTCACCCGGTTGATGATGCCACCCTGGCTGCCACGGCCATACAGCACCGCCCCCGGGCCCTTGAGTACTTCGACCCGCTCGATGTTGTGCAGGTCGCGGGTGTACTGGCTGTCGTCGCGCACGCCGTCCAGGTAGAAGTCGTTGCTGGCGTCGAAACCGCGGATGCGCAGGCTGTCGAAGCGGGTGTCGGCGCTGCTGCTGACGTTGGGGATGCCTTCGAGTGCCTTGCCCAGGTTGCTGCTGCCGTAGTCCAGCACGCTGCGGGTCTTCACCGAGTCGATGGCCTGGGGCACGTAGCGGGCCGGGGTCGAGGTGCGGGTGGCCGTGGTCACTTCGCGCACGCGCGGGTTGTCCTCCTCGCGAGTGCTGTCGGCGGTGATCGCGGTTTCCGACAGGGTGGTGGTGGCGCTGGCCAGGCCTGCGCTGCACAGCAGCGACAGGCCCAGGGTCAGGGGCGAAAGGCGGCAGGGGGCGAGCATTACGGGCGTCCGGATTAGCTAGTGAGAAATTGGGCGCGAATGGTAATGCTTGCTATTTACTATTGCTTGGCTATTTGTAAAGGCTTGTCTTTACAAATGTATCAATTTGTAACATCCAATTGGATTGTTTTTACGTGATCGCCTATTCGCCGGGCAGGCCGGCTCCTACTGCGTGATGCAGGCCTTTTTGCAGGAGCCGACCTTGCCAGCGAAGGGGCCAACCGCGCGCGATTTATATGACAGTTGTACGTTTGTCGCCGGCTTTCCATAAAAGAGACAAATTTGCGCTGACCCACGGCAGATATGCATGGAAATGCACCAGCGCCGACCTAATTTTTGGTTATATCAACCTGCAATTCACGATTTTTTGACATGTATAAGCAGGCAAGGCTAGGATTCGGCGTCTACGCCTGCTGGCCATGACTTGGCCATGCGGCTGCAAGGCTCGTTGCAGAGCTGTTGACGGGCTTTTCGGCTTGGATCCGCATAGCGTCGAACCTACGAAGGGGCGTTGGTTCCTGGCGTTCTAATGCAGAGCGTTTTTGAATACTCAATAAGGAAAATAACATGTTGAAAACCAGGATCAGCCTGGTCGCCCTGGCGATGATCGCCGCGACCCAGGCACAGGCCAATGACCAGGCCGAAAGCAAGGGCTTCATCGAGGACAGCCACGCCAACGTCCTGCTGCGCAACGCCTTTATCAACCGCGACAAGAAGCACCACGTCAACGACCAGTCGCAATGGGGCCAGGCCTTCATCGGCAACTTCTCCTCCGGTTTCACCCAAGGCACCGTCGGTGTGGGCGTCGACGCGTTCGCGCTGTACGCCGTGCGCCTGGATGGTGGCAAGGGCCGCAACGGTGGTGGCGGCATCGACTTCTTCAAGCGCGAAAACACGCTCAATGCGCGTGAGCGCAGCGACGCGGCCAACGACCTGTCCCGCGCTGGCGCGGCGATCAAGTTCCGCGTTTCCAACACCGTGCTCAAGTACGGTGACCAGATGCCGGCCCTGCCAGTGCTGCAGTACGACGATTCGCGCCTGCTGCCAGAAAGCTACAGCGGCACCCTGATCACTTCCAAGGAGATCAAGGGCCTGGAGCTGAACGCCGGTCGCTTCACCAGCGAAGTGCAGAAGAGCGCCCAAGGCCACGACAGCGGTCGCTTGAAGTCGATCAACGTCCTGGGCGGCAGCTACAAGTTCACTGACAACTTCACCGCGTCGCTGTACACCGCCGACAACGAAGACGTGATGAAGAAGCACTACCTGGGCATGAACTACGTCTACCCGATCGCGGCTGACCAGTCCCTGACCCTGGACTTCAACGGCTACAAGTCCAAGCTGGACAAGAAGTTCATCACCAAGTGGGACATGCCGGAAGGCGATCGCGACAACACCATCTGGAGCCTGGCGGCGACCTACGCCTTCGGCCCGCACTCGGTGACCATCGCCCACCAGCGCAGCACCGGCGACACCGGCTACAACTACGGTGGCTACCAGCGTAACGGCGGCTTCGGTGACGGTGGTTCGACCATCTACCTGGCCAACTCCTACTGGTCCGACTTCAACGCCGAGGACGAGCGCTCCTGGCAGATCGGCTACGGCCTGGACTTCGGCGCCTTCGGCGTACCTGGCCTGACCTACAAGATCGCCTACGTGCGTGGTGACAACATCAACACCCACGGCTTCGGCGAAGGCAAGGAGCGCGAGATCTTCAACCAGCTGCGCTACGTCGTCCAGGAAGGCCCGGCCAAGGACCTGTCGGTCAAGCTGCGTGGCTCGTTCCTGCGCACCAACAATGCTGTCCAGCAGAACGGCTACAACGACGACGGCAACGAAGTCCGCGTATTCGTCGAGTACCCGATCAGCATCTTCTGATCCTGATCCCGCGTCAGCCACAGCCCCGGCCTATGCCGGGGCTGTTTCTTTCCGGCGTGGGGCCGCCGCTGCTGGCGTCACGTCCACCTCGCCGGTCTCTGGCGCAAAGCTGTCACTGCGCGCCATCCGCCACATCCGCGCGTAGAACTCGCTGGTGATCGCGCCGCTGAGCAGTTCGCCGGGTTTGAGGAAGGTGTGCAACTGCGAGAACAGGCTGATTTCGCTGGAGCTGATGCGTCGCACCAGGTGCTTGGGCTTGAGCTCCGCGGGGTGGTCAAGGCCGGCGGCGGCGAGTATTTCGGCCAGGGCATGCAAGGTGTTGCGGTGGAAGCTGGCGACCCGCTCGGCCTTCTCCGGCACCACCAGCGCGCGTTGGCGCAATGGATCCTGGGTGGCCACGCCGGTCGGGCATTTGTTGGTGTGGCAGCTTTGCGACTGGATGCAGCCGATGGCGAACATGAAGCCGCGCGCCGAGTTCACCCAGTCGGCGCCGATGGCCAGCACGCAGGCGATGTCGAAGGCGCTGACCAGCTTGCCCGCCGCGCCAATCCGTATGCGCTCGCGCAGGTTCAGCCCGACCAGGGTGTTGTGCACGAACATCAAGCCCTCGCGCAATGGCACGCCGATGTTGTCGGAGAACTCCCGGGGCGCGGCGCCGGTGCCGCCTTCCTTGCCGTCGACGACGATGAAGTCCGGGGTGATGCCGGTGGCCAGCATGGCCTTGGCGATGCCCATGAACTCCCACGGATGACCCAGGCAGAACTTGAAGCCCACTGGCTTGCCGCCAGACAGCTCGCGCAGCCGGGCGATGAATTGCAGCAGCTCCACCGGCGTGCGGAAGGCGCTGTGCGCCGCCGGCGAGATGCAGTCCTCGCCTTCGCGCACGCCGCGGGTCGCGGCAATCTCGGCACTGACCTTGTGCCCGGGGAGGATGCCGCCATGGCCCGGCTTGGCTCCCTGGCTGAGCTTGACCTCGATCATCTTCACCTGGGCATCGCGGGCCTGGGCGGCGAAGCGTTCAGGGTCGAAGCGACCGTCCTCGGTGCGGCAGCCGAAGTAGCCGCTGCCGATTTCCCAAATCAGGTCGCCGCCGTGCTCACGGTGATAGGGGCTGATACTGCCTTCGCCGGTGTCATGGGCGAAGCGGCCCAGGCGCGCGCCCTTGTTCAGCGCGGCGATGGCGTTGGCACTGAGGGCGCCGAAGCTCATCGCCGAGATGTTGAAGATCGACGCCGAATACGGCTGGGTGCACTGTGGCCCGCCGATGCGGATGCGCAACGACCCAGGGTCGGGCATCTGCACTGGCAGCATCGAGTGGCTGATGAATTCGAAGCCGGGCTTGTAGGCGTCGTTGAGCGTGCCGAAGGCCTTCTCGGCGCTTTCGTTCTTGGCCCGGGCGTAGACCAGCGAGCGCTGGGCGCGGGAGAACGGCAGCTTGTCGTCGTCGCCCTCGATCAGGTACTGGCGGATCTCCGGGCGGATGGTCTCGATCAGGTAGCGGATATTGCCCAGGATCGGGTAGTTGCGGCGCACGGCGTGGTGGGTCTGGCGCAGGTCGTTGAGGCCGACCAGGCTAAGCAGGGCGCAGGCCAGTGTGAATGGCCAGAGCCAGCTGTGCTGAGAGAGAAAGGGCAGGCTGACGAGGGTGAACAGCAGGCACAGGGCCAGGCAGGCGTAACGGCTGGGAAGCGAGTCTTTCATGGGGCCATCGCAAGCAGGTTGACCGGCCTAGGATAGGCAAAGCCACGTGATGGAAAACCTGGGCAATCGGTAAAAGACTATTACTCGCGGTGCAGCGAGCGTGCCCGGCCCACCGCGCCCTGCCGGGTCGACAGGGCACGCGGGGCGCTATTGCTTGAACACCTGCTTCACCCGCCCGTCGATCTCGCCCTTGTCGCCCTGCCCCGAGGCCTTGGCCTGCGGACCGCCGCCCAGGTTCAGGTCGAGCTTGCCATCGGTGTTGATGATGCCGTCGGCCGTCGCATGGATGTTGAACTGGGTGCAGCTGATATTGATGGTGCCGTCGGACTTCAGCTCGATCACGCTGTCGCCACAGACCAGGCGGATCTGGTCGCCGGCATCCATCACGTAGTTGCCGTGCACACTGTCGCGCTTGTCGCCACCGACCAGCAGGATGTCGCGCTGGCGCACCGAACGCAGGCGGTCCTGGCCGATGGTCACGGTCTCGATCATGCCCACGGTCTTGACCCGGCTGATGCCCACGGAGAGTGTCTGGTTCTGCTCCACCACGCTGTCCATGTTGCGCTCGGCATGCACGTACAGCTGTTCGGCGCCCTTCTTGTCCTCCATGCGGATTTCATTGAAGTTGGCCGGGCTGCCGCCCTTGCTCGAGCGGCTCTTCATGCCGCTTTGCGTGGCGCTGCCGGGCAGGTCGTAGGGCACGGTCTGTTCGGCGTTGTACACACGCCCGGTGATGATCGGCCGGTCGGGGTCGCCTTCGAGGAAGCTGACGATCACTTCCTGGCCAATACGCGGCACCTGGATCGAACCCCAGTTCTTGCCCGCCGTGGCTTGCGATACGCGGATCCAGCACGAGCTGTTCTCGTTGGACTGGTCGTGGCGGTCCCAGTGGAAGTGCACCTTGACCCGGCCGTACTGGTCGGTCCAGATCTCCTCGCCGGAAGGGCCGACCACCACGGCAGTCTGCGGGCCCTTGACGATCGGCCGCAGGGTGCTGCCCACCGGGCGGTAGCTTTGCTGGGCATCGATGCAGCTGAGGTTGCTCTCGAACTGCGCCGCGCCGCCGCCGCCGCCGCTCTCCAGGCGCTCCTGGTGCACGTAGTAGCGGGCCGCGACGATCAGGTACTCGCGGTTCTGGTCCTGGCGGCTGAAGTTGCTCAGGCTGAACAGGTGGCCACTGCCCAGGCCGCGCGCGTTGCCGCGCAGCTCGACCCGTTCGTGCAGGCTCTGCAACGACTCCAGACGGGTGCGCGCGTAGTGCTCGCCGTCCTGGGTCTGCTCGTAGGCACCCGGATAGTCGTACAGCGGGTAGTCGCCGGACTGGTGCGGGCGCGGCATTGCCGAGCGCACGTCGATGCGCGCGCTGGGGCGCTGGAAGTCGTAGTCGTTGAGTTCCAGCGAGCCTGGCTGGACTTCCTGGGCCAGGTGCCAGTCGTTGATATGGTCGCGCTCGCGGTGCTGGCCGTCCGGTGGGTAGTAGGGCACGGTCTCGTAGCCGGGCACCTTCTGGTGCGCGCCATAGGCGTCGGCGAGCACCAGCACGTGGCGTTCCTGTTCATGGCGGAAGAAGTAGTAGATGCCTTCTTCCTCCATCAGCCGGCTGACGAAGTCGAAGCTGGTCTCGCGGTACTGCACGCAGTATTCGCGCTCGCGGTAGTTGCGGCTCAGGGCGTCCTCGAAATCCGAGAAGCCCAGGTCACGGAACACCTGCTTGATGATCTGCGGCGCGCTCAGGTGCTGGAAGATCCGGCAGTCGCTGGTGCGGGTCAGCAGCCACAGCCACGGGCGCAGGGTGACCCGGTAGGCGGCGAACTGGCCCTGGTCCACCGACTGGCTGCAGCGCGCGACGATGCCATGGAAGTGCCGTGAACTGCCGACGCTCTGCTGCACGCTCAGGCTCATCGGCTTGCCCAGCAACTGGTTGAGGTCGATGGCCGGATCGTCGCTGGTCAGCTGCAGCTCGAAGTCGAACAGGCGGCCTAGCTCTTCGCTGCCGCCCATCTCGGCAAGGATCAGCTTGTCCGGCCCCAGGGGGCTGTTGATCTGCGCCAGGCGCGTGAACTGCTTGAACAGCATGGTCGGTCCTGTCAGTCGGCGGCGCCGAAGTCATAGTGCAAGTCGTTGTCGCGGCGGCTGATGCTGACGCTGGCCAGCGGCTTGCCTTCGAGCAGCCGAGTGAGGAACTCGCGGCTCATGTCCGGCAGCAGGCCGTTGGTGAGAATGGCGTCGATCATGCGGCCACCGCTTTCGGTCTCGGTGCAGCGCGAGACGATCAGCTCGACCACGCCGTCATCGTAGGCGAAACCAACCTTGTGGGTGCCCTCCACGCGCTTGCGGATACGCTCAAGCTGCAGGCGGGTGATGGCCTTGAGCATGGCATCGCTGAGCGGGTAGTAGGGGATGGTCACCAGGCGGCCGAGCAGCGCCGGCGGGAAGATCTCCAGCAGCGGTTTGCGCAGCGAGGTGGCCACGGCTTCCGGGTCGGGTAGTGCTTGTGGGTCCTTGCAGATGTCGGCGATCAGCTCGGTGCCGGCGTTGGTGGTGAGCAGGATCAGGGTGTTGCGAAAATCGATCTGGCGGCCCTCGCCGTCTTCCATCACGCCCTTGTCGAACACCTGGAAGAAGATCTCGTGCACATCGGGGTGGGCTTTTTCCACCTCGTCCAGCAGCACCACGCTGTACGGGCGACGGCGCACCGCTTCGGTCAGCACGCCGCCCTCGCCGTAGCCAACGTAGCCGGGTGGGGCGCCCTTGAGGGTGGAGACGGTGTGGGCTTCCTGGAACTCGCTCATGTTGATGGTGATCAGGTTCTGTTCACCGCCGTACATGGCTTCGGCCAGGGCCAGGGCAGTCTCGGTCTTGCCCACGCCGGAGGTGCCGGCGAGCATGAACACGCCGATCGGCTTGTTCGGGTTGTCCAGGCCAGCGCGGGAGGTTTGGATGCGCTTGGCGATCATTTTCAGCGCGTGGTCCTGGCCGATGATGCGCTTGGCCAGGTGGCTGTCGAGGTTGAGCACGGTCTCGATCTCGTTGCGCGCCATGCGCCCCACCGGGATGCCGGTCCAGTCGGCGACCACCGAGGCCACCGCCTGGTAGTCCACGGTTGGCAGGATCAGCGGGCTCTCGCCTTGCAGGGCGGTGAGGCGCTGTTGCAGGTCGACGAGCTTCTCGCGCAGTTCATGGCTGCCCTGCATGTCTACTTCCTGGTCGACCACGCCCACTTGCTCGCGCAGTTGCGCGCGGGTGGCCAGCAGTTGGTCGACCAGGGCTTTCTCCTCGGCCCAGCGGATTTCCAGGCCGGTCAGGCGCTCGCGTTCCTCAGCCAGCAGGTTATCGGCCTGGGCTTGGCGTTGCGCGGTGTTGACGCCGATGGCGGCTTCGCGGGCAATGATCTGCAATTCGACTTCCAGTGCCTCGATGCGCCGACGGCTGTCGTCCACCTCGGCCGGCACCGCGTGCAGGCTGATGGCGACGCGGGCGCAGGCGGTGTCGAGCAGGCTCACCGACTTGTCCGGCAACTGGCGCGCCGGGATGTAGCGGTGCGACAGCTTCACCGCGGCTTCCAGCGCCTCGTCGAGGATCTGCACCTGGTGGTGTTTTTCCATGGTCGAGGCCACGCCGCGCATCATCAGCAACGCCTTGGCTTCGCTCGGCTCGTCCACTTGCACCACCTGGAAACGGCGGGTCAGGGCTGGGTCTTTCTCGATGTGCTTCTTGTATTCGGCCCAGGTAGTCGCGGCCACCGTGCGCAGGCTGCCACGGGCCAGGGCCGGCTTGAGCAGGTTGGCGGCGTCACCAGTGCCGGCGGCGCCACCGGCACCGACCAGGGTGTGGGCTTCGTCGATGAACAGGATGATCGGCTTGGGCGAGGCCTGTACGTCCTCGATCACCTGGCGCAGGCGTTGTTCGAATTCGCCCTTCATGCTGGCGCCGGCCTGCAGCAGGCCGACGTCCAGGCTGCGCAGCTCGACGTCCTTGAGCGCCGGTGGCACGTCGCCGGCGACGATGCGCAGGGCGAACCCTTCGACCACGGCGGTCTTGCCCACGCCGGCTTCGCCGGTGAGGATCGGGTTGTTCTGCCGACGGCGCATGAGGATGTCGACCAGCTGGCGGATCTCTTCGTCACGGCCGACGATAGGGTCGAGCTTGCCACTGCGGGCCTGCTCGGTGAGGTCGACGGTGAAGCGCTTGAGCGCCTCCTGCTTGCCCATCGCCGCCGGGGCCACGGCGCCGCTGGCCTCGCCCGGGGCGGCGGCGCTGAAGCCGTCGCTGGCGGCCAGGTTGTTCTCCGGCGAGTCGCCGACGTAATCGTCGAAACGCTCGCTCAAGGCCTCGATCTTCAGCTTGGCGAACTCGCCGGAAAGCCCCAGCAGGGCATTGCGCAGGCTCGGTGTCTTGAGGATGCCGACCAGCAGGTAGCCGGTGCGCACCTGGCTTTCACCGAACATCAGGCTGCCGTAGACCCAGCCACGCTCGACGGCTTCTTCCACTTGCGAGGACAGGTCGGTGATCGAGGTCGAGCCGCGCGGCAGGCGGTCGAGGGCGTCGGTCAGGTCGCGGGCCAGGCGTGCCGGCTCGACGTTGAACTGGCGCACGATGCGGTGCAGGTCGCTGTCTTGCAGTTGCAGCAGCTGGTGCAGCCAGTGCGCCAGTTCGACATAGGGGTTGCCCCGCAGCTTGCAGAACACCGTGGCGGCCTCGATGGCCTTGTAGGCGACGCTGTTGAGTTTGCCGAACAGCGCGGCGCGGCTGATTTCACCCATGGTCCTGACTCCTTGTGAGGGGGGCGACGACCGGCTGCTCGGCGTAGTACCGGGCCAGCTTCAGGTCGCGTGCATCGTGCGATGGCCGGCCGAGCCAGGTGTCGAACCCCAGGCGTTGACCGGCGTTGAGTTGCAGCGCGGGCACTTCGCCCTGCGCCAGGATGAGGTTGAGGTCCCAGTCCAGCTCCTGGCCGAGGTACTCGGCGACCCAGGCGGCAAGCTCGACGAACGCCTGGCCGCCCGGGAGCAGGGCGTGGTACTGGTCGAGGGTCAGCGGGCCGAGGCACAGGCGGAACTTGTGCTGGCGGTCCCACACATAGCGGCCCAGGCACAGGTCCACGCCCAGGCGGTTGGCGCGCACGCCGAGCTGGCTGCGCTCGGGCAGTTCGAGCCACTGGCCGACGTACTCTTCGAGCTTCACCGGCACGCCGAAGTAGCCCGCCAGGATGCTGCACAGGCCATCGGGGTAGCGGGTCTGCGCGGCCAGGTGGCCGGACCAGTGCAGCTTGGCGGTGTCGGCCAGCGGCCCCTGGCCTTGCAGTTCCGGCTGGCCGCGACCACTTAGCGCGGCCAAGCGCGCGGCCCAGTAGTCATCGCCCGGGCGATCGTGGCTGACCGTGGGCCTGGCCTCGGCCCAGGCGCGGTAGAACAGGCTCAGCAGACGGTGGTGGAAGGTGTCGAGAAAGCGCTTGCTGGTCGGGTCGGCGTGGTTGCGCTGGCGCTCGCGCATGTACTCGGTCAGGTGCAACGGCAGCGGGCCGTTGGGGCCGCCGAGGCCGAAGAAGAACTGCTCCAGGCGCGCTGGCTGATCGTCGCCGGTGGTGACCGAGGCCAGGGTCGCCGGGGCGAAACCGCAGTCCAGGCGCTGACCCAGGCGCACCGGCTCGTCGGCCAGGCGTAGTGAGTGGCCGAAGCGCGGCAGCTCCGGGTTTTCTGCCTCGAGGCGGCGCAGCGCCTGGAAGAAGTCGTAGGCCCAGGGCTCGGCCTGCATGGCCTGTAGCGTGTTCACAGGGTCGGCCTACGTCCGGGCTTGGCGTTCCAGCGCATGATCTCGCCACGTTCGCTGGTGCGCAGCACGGTTTCGGTGAAGCTGTTGATCGACACGTAGCGGGTCAGGAAGCGTTCGAATACCGCGCCCAGTAGGAATACCCCGGTACCGCGGAAGGCGTTCTCGTCGAAGGTCAGGGTGATCTCCAGGCCACGGCCGAAGACGATCGGCCCGGGCATCGGCAGGCGTCGGGTGCAGGGCTTGCAGCTGACTTCGCGCAGGCCGTCGATCTGCAGCAGCAGGGCACTGTCCTGCGGGTCGCCATACAGGCGCAGCAGCTCGCGCAGGGCGGCGGCGCCCTGGCCCTGTTCGGCCAGCGACAGGTAGTTCAGCGACAGCTGGCTGATCAACCGCCAGGCGCGGTTGTCGTGGGCATGGCTGGCCTTGGGGCGGCTGGGGCCGGCCAGGCAGCGCACGGCGGCGACCGGGGCGCTGTCGGCCAGGCTGAAGTCACTGCGCCCGTCGCCGACATTCATGAACAGTGGCAGGTCGCGGTTGCTGCACAGCGCGCTGATGCCCAGCTGGCGCAGGTCGTGGCGGTAGGGCGCCTGCTGGCCGTCGACCAGGCTGATAAAGGTCTCGCTGCCCATGTAGCTTGAGCGCGTGCCGTTGCGCCGCTGCTCGCTGGACAGCACCCGTGGCTCGCGACGAACGATGTAATAAGCCTGGTCGCGGCCATAACGCGATGGGTCGCGCACGGCATAGAACGGCAGGAATGCCTGGTCCGGCCCGGTGCCGTGGCCGGCGACCTGTTGCAGCGAATGGATCTCGAAATCGGTGGGCCGGGTGCGGTCGGCGATCACATGGTGCTCATGCACCCGGTCGCTCAGGTGGATGCGGTCGACCCGGCGCGGGAACAGGTTGATCGCCGGGGTGCAGAACGGCACGAACTGGCTGGCGCCAATGCTGCTCTCCAGGCTCTGCTCGAAACGCTCGAACAGCACCACGATTTCCAATTCCTGGCCATTGCAGCGTTGCACGGCACGCTCAAGCCCGGCGAAGTCGACGAACAGGAAGCGTTGCGGCAGGGCGAAGTACTCCTGCAGCAGGCGATAGCCCTGGAACGCCTGGGGCACCACCGGCAGCGCCGCTTCGCGATCATCGAAGCCGCACGGCAACAAGGCTTGCTCGACCGGGATGCGTTCGACCCACTCGGCGCCGGGCTGGCGCACGAATACTGCGCAGGCACTGCCCAGCAGTTGCTCGTAGAGGCGGAACGGGGTTTCGTCGGCTCCGTTGAGGTACAGCGGCAGGTGGCTCAGCGGCAGGCTGGCGAACGGGATCTCGGCGCCGCTGCGCAGGGTCAGGCGCAAGCCGGCGCGGGCCTTGGGCTCGCTGGCGGCCAGGCGCCCGAGCACGGCGCCGGGGTTGCCGAAGTATTCGGCGCGGGCCACCTGCAAGGGCCACAGGGTGACGTCCTGGGTGCTGCGAAATTCGCATGGCGTTTGTGAGTTGCGCCCGAGGTTGGCGCGCAGCACGCTGTCGCGCGGCAGGCGAAAACCGGCGGCCAGCGAGCCTTCGTCGGGGTCGGTCTGCAACTGCACCACGGTCATCGATGGGGTCGGCGCCAGGTAGTGCGGGTAGGCGATTTCCAGCAGGTTGTGGGTGAAGGTCGGGTACTCGGCGTCGAGTTTAAGCTGCACCCGCGCGGTGAGGTAGGCGAAACCTTCGAGCAGGCGCTCGACATAAGGGTCGGCGCATTCGATTCCGGACAGCGTCAGGCGCCCGGCGATCTTCGGGTATTCCTTGGCGAACTCGGCGGCACCCTCGCGGATGTGCTGCAGTTCCTGGTTGTACAGTTCGAGCAGGCGCGGGTTCATGTGCGTCTCCGGCGCTCGGCGGGTGCCACGCGGACATGGCCGGATTCCAGGTCGACGTCGGTCTGCAGCAGCAACGGCAGGGCCGCCGGCTGGGCCCACAGGTCGCCTTCGATCTCGAAGCTCAGGGCGTTGGCGTTCATCTCGCCGGGGGCGGCCTGGGCGCGCACCTTGAGGGTGTGGGCGAGAATGCGTGGCTCGTAGGTGGCGATGGCCTGGTGGATGATGCGCTCCAGGGCGCTCAGGTCGATGTTCGAGGCGCTGTTGCCGGCCAGCGCCGGCAGGCCGTAGTTGACCACCGAGGCGCCGGCATGGGTGTTCAGGGTGTCAACGCTGTCGAGCAGCGAGGTGGTGTTGAGCAGCCAGGCCAGGTCGCGCAGCACCGAGGCCTTGAGCTGGTGCAGGCTGAGCACGCGCTTGTCGGGGGCTTCCTGCGGGTTGCCCGGGTCGTCGTCGGTCAGACGGTCCAGCAGCGAAGGCTGCAGGCGGTCGCGGGTGGCGATTTCGGCTACCACTGGAACATCCCTGTGAACATTTTCTGGTCTTCGAAGCCGGTGTCGCAGGACGCGCTCGGCGCCGGCGTGGAGGCTTCCAGGCCGGCCGGGGTGAGGCGCACGGCGCGGGAGGTCTTCAGGCATTCGCCCTTGAGCGTCGGGTGTGGCTGCACATGGGTCACCAGCACGATCGACATACCGCCGAACTGCTCGACCCGGGCCTTGCCGGCGCGGTCGGGGCTCAGGCCGCAGGGCCATGGCATGTCCAGCGCCAGGCGCTGTTCGCCGCGATCGAGCACGCACTGCCCGGCATTCTCGGTCAGCTTCACCGGCTGCCCGCCCAGGTTCGCCTGGTTCAGCAGTTCGGCGTCGGCGCAGGCGCTCAGGGCCAGCAGCAGGGCGCCGGCCAGGGCCACGCGCTTCATGTCAGCTCCCAGAACCAGACCTGTTTCGACTGGTAATTCTGATCGGAGAAGCCCTTGGTCAGGCCGCGGTTCCACAGGTCGATATGGTCACCCGTGCGGTTTTCCTGGCTTTGCCCGGTGCGGGCGAAGCAGTCCTTGTAGAAGATGATCCCGGTCTTGGCCTTGAGCTTGTCGCGCTCCTGGGCGCTGCCGCCGATGCGCTGCGGGCGTCCCAGCTGGCGCTCCAGCCAGTTGGCCAGGGATTCGGCGCTACGGGCATGGCCATGGGTGCACTTGGGTTCGGTGTAGGTGGATTTGTTGACCTTGAGGCTCATCTCGCCGTTGAGCGCGATGCTCATGCGGATGGCGCACTGGTTGTCCCACGGACCATCGCAGGGCGAGGACACTTTCGGATAGGCATTCCACAAGTTGATGAAAGAAGGCTTGGCCATGATGTTCACCGTGGGCGGGTGAGGCGTGGGGAAGGGCGCCCGCGCTGCCTGGGGCGGCACGGGCGCGGTCGGTCAGATCTTGACGTTGGAGCGGATGTTCCAGCCGTACTTGATCGGGCCGCCTTCCTTGGTGCCGTCGGCTTTCTGCGGCTGGTAGTCGACGGTGACCTTGGCGAAGTTCAGGGTCACGTTCTCGGTCAGGCGGTCGTCGCTACCCGAGCCACCGGTGCTCAGCGAACTGACGATCACTTCTTCGAGGTTGATGATCAGGTACTCGACCTGGCTCTCGCCACCGGCTTTGCGCACGGTCAGCTTGACCTTGTCGATGTGCTTGCCGCTGGAGCAGTGCGCCATCAGGTTGGGGCTGGACTTGTCGATGTACTTGGTGATCGACAGGTCCTGGATGTTGACCTTGCCCGAGCCGCCGCCGCTGCCCATGTGCATGTTGCCGGACTGGGACATGCCCCAGCTCCAGTTGAGCACGTCGATTTCGTCCTTGTGGGCCTTGTCGTGGGACTCGCCCTTGATGTCGCCGATCTTGATGAAAATATCTACAGCCATGATGTCCTCGGGATTTCCAGTCGGTTGGCGGTGCTATGGGGGCCGCGTCGCGGCCCTTTCGCGGGCAAGCCCGCTCCCACAGGGGATGTGTGGCGCCCCTGTGCTGTCAGGCCCCTTTGGCCGAAGGCAGCTTCGACACCAGGCGCAGCGACACGGTCAGCCCTTCGAGCTGGTAGTGCGGGCGCAGGTAGAAGCGCGAGTTGTAGTAACCCGGGTTGCCTTCGACGTCCTCGACCACCACTTCGGCGGCCGCCAGCGGGTGCTGGGCCTTGGTGGTCTCGGTGGAGTGCGCCGGGTCGCCGTCGACGTAGTTGAGGATCCAGTCCTGCAGCCAGCGCTGCATCTCGTCCTTTTCCTTGAACGAGCCGATCTTGTCGCGAACGATGCACTTCAGGTAATGGGCGAAGCGGCAGGTGGCGAACAGGTACGGCAGGCGCGCGGCCAGGTTGGCGTTGGCGGTGGCGTCCGGGTCATCGTATTCGGCCGGCTTCTGCAGCGACTGCGCGCCGATGAAGGCGGCGAAGTCGGTGTTCTTCTTGTGCAGCAGTGGCATGAAACCATTCTTCGCCAGTTCCGCCTCGCGGCGGTCGGAGATGGCGATCTCGGTCGGGCACTTCATGTCCACGCCACCGTCGTCGGTGGGGAAGGTGTGTGCCGGCAGGCCTTGCACTTCACCGCCCGATTCCACGCCGCGGATGCGCGAGCACCAGCCGTAGTGCTTGAACGAACGGTTGATGTTCACGGCCATGGCATAGGCGGCGTTGGCCCAGGTGTACTTGCTGCTGTCGGCGCCGTCGGTGTCTTCCTCGAAGGCGAAGGCCTCGACCGGATCGGTCTTGGCGCCGTAGGGCAGGCGTGCCAGGAAGCGCGGCATGGTCAGGCCGATGTAGCGCGAGTCTTCCGATTCGCGCAGCGAGCGCCAGCCGGCGTATTCCGGGGTGGTGAAGATCTTGGTCAGGTCGCGCGGGTTGGACAGCTCCTGCCACGAGCCCATGCCCATCACCGTCGGCGAGGCGGCGGAGATGAACGGCGCGTGCATCGAGGCGCAGACCTTGGAGACTTCGCCCAGCAGTTCGACATCGGGTGGCGACTGGTCGAAGTAGTAGTCGCCCACCAGGCAGCCGTAAGGCTCGCCGCCGAACTGGCCGTATTCCTCTTCGTAGAGCTTCTTGAAGATCGGGCTCTGGTCCCAGGCGGTGCCCTTGAACTTCTTCAGGGTCTTGTGCAGGTCGTTCTTCGAGATGTTGAGCACGCGGATCTTCAGTTGCTCGTCGCTCTCGGTGTTGTTGACCAGGTAGTGCAGGCCGCGCCAGGCGCTTTCCAGCTTCTGGAAGTCGTCGTGGTGGATGATCTGGTTGACCTGGGCGGTGAGCTTGGCGTCGATCGCGGCAATGATCTGCTCGATCGAACCGATGGCATCGTTGGACACCAGGTTGGTCTGCGCCAGGGCCTGCTCGGCCAGGGTGCGCACGGCGCTTTCCACGGCTTCCTTGGCCCGTTCGGTCTTGGGCTTGAATTCCTGCAGCAGCAGGCTGGCGAATTCGCTCGGGTCCTGGGTGGCCGCCTGCGGGGCCTGGCTGTCGCGCAACGGATCGTTCATGGTCGGTCTCCTCAGGCCTTCGGCTCGGTGTCGGCGGGTTTCGGCGCGCTGGCCAGGGCCTGGAGCAGGGCCGGGTCCTTGATGGCCTTGAGGATGATGTCCTCGGCGCCGGTCTTGCCGTCCATGTAGGTCAGCAGGTTGGCCAGTTGGGTGCGGGCCTCGAGCAGCTGGTTGAGGGCATCGACCTTGCGCGCCACGGCGGCGGGGCTGAAGTCGTCCATGCTCTCGAAGGTGATGTCCAGGCTCAGGTTGCCTTCACCGGTCAGCTCGTTGGGCACGTTGAATGCCACGCGTGGCTTCATGGCCTTCAGGCGCGAGTCGAAGTTGTCGACATCGACTTCCAGGAACTTGCGGTCGGCCACTGCCGGCAGCGGCTCGGCAGGCTTGCCGGCGAGGTCGGAGAGCACGCCCATGACGAAGGGCAGCTGGACCTTCTTCTCGGCGCCATACAGCTCGACGTCGTATTCGATCTGTACCCGCGGCGCACGGTTGCGCGCGATGAATTTCTGGGAGCTGTCTTTCGCCACGTTGTTCCTCCTGGTCGCCGGTACGGCGGCTCTGTTTGTTGCGGGCGTCGGTGTTTAGGCGGCCGGAGCGACGTCAGTCGTGTTCCGGGCCACGCAGATTCTCGAATTGCGACATCCCGTCGGGGATCAGGTCGCGGACGATGGTCGCGAAGTCGGCGTTGACCAGGTTTTTCGCCCGGCGCAGCAGTACCGGCAACGGGCTCGAAGGCTCGTGGCGGGCGTAGTACTGGAGCAGGCGCTCCAGGCTCTGCAGCACGTCCTCGCGGCTGTTCACTTCGCCGGGGCGCGCGGCTGGACGCGGCGTGGCAGCGCTGGTCACGGGCGGCTGGTCTTCGTCAGTGTTCGCTGTCGGCTGCTCGGCGTCGGCCTCGCTCGGCATCGCGCCATCCGGGCTGTAGTCGGCCAGCACCTGCTGGACCTGGCGTAGCGGCTGGCGCAGGGCTGACAGGTCGACGCCGCTGGCCGAGCCGACCTGGTCGTTGACCCGGTTTTCGATGGTGTCCAGCGCCTCGCGGGCCAGTTGCAGGGCCTGGCGACATTGCGCGAGCTGCTCGGGGTCGGCGTCACGCAGGGCGGCGGCGAGTTCCTCGGCGCTCAGCTGCTCGCTGGCGAAGTGCTGTACCCCGGCGGCATGCAGGGCGGCGCGCAGGGTCACCGGGCCGAAGGCGCGGGAGCGCACCAGCACGGCGTCGCGCAGCAGGGCGATGTTGGTGTCGCAGGTGAGACCGGCCAAGGCGTTGACCCGCACGGTGGGGTCGTTGTCGTCGGCGGCGTCCAGTTGCGGGTGCAGGTACAGCCAGTATTCGCCCAGCAGGTCGCGAATCAGCTCGAGGCTGGCGGCCAGGCCCGGCAGGCCGTGCAGGGCCAGGTTGGCCTGGACCAGGAAGTGGGTGATGCGCAGGTCCTTGCTGCGTTGCAGCAGGGTGGCGCAGGACTGCTCGATGGCGCGCCACTGGGGTGGTTCGGCCGGCTGTACGGCGTCGCCCATCACACGCTCGGGGCGGCCCTGGGCATCACGTTCCAGTTGCAGGAATTCGGCGTCGTATTCGAGATCGTCGCCACAGGGGAAGTCTGCGGAAATAGCGGCGAGCAGCAGCGGCGAGTTCACCAGAATTCGATCTCCATATCGGCCCTTGGCACGGGCTTCGTATACACCAAGTTGCAAATGTGAACTGGCGCACAAACTTGTCAAAGAATGCGAAGTTGATATCAGTGTGATATCACTTTGGCACTCTCAAGTTGCGCATTTATGGTTTATTTCCAAATTGCTGTCAAGGTAAGCTACGCGCCGCGAGAGGGTGACTGTGAACCAGTTGGCAAGCCTTCGTGTCCATTGGTCAGGTGCCATCAAAGTGCCTTGCCGATAGGGTTTAATACGACCTTCCGGAATGCGGCTTTTCGGCGCGGACCCAGTATTTATGGGGTTTCTGCTGGTTTGCCTGGTCGGGCTTGTTCATCCACTCAAATGGATGGATAAGTGTTTCATATATATGCAAGGAGGCATGATGGCACTTTGCCTGACCATCACCAGTTACCACAAGATCACGCCAGGACAATGTCCGGAGAAGTTGCTGGAAACCGGTGCCATTACGGTGGGAAGAGCCACGGATAACGATTGGGTATTGCCCGATCCCGAGCGCCTTGTATCTTCGAAACATTGTGTAATCCAATTCAAGGATGGCCGCTATTACCTGACCGATAACAGCACCAACGGCGTGGAGTTGGTACACGCCGGTATTCGCCTGCGCCGCGGTAACAGCGAGCCATTGATGGATGGTGAAGTTATTCGGATTGGCGATTACGAGATCCAGGCGCGCATCGATGCCGGCCTGGCGATCCCGCTGGCCGGGCAGCCCGAGGCGCACAGCTTCGAGGCGCTGATGGCCAACCAGGCGGCGCCGAGCGCACCCATCGCCGGTGCGCCGGCGGCCTTCCTGCAAGGGGCGTCCAACCACGACACCTTGCCGGATCTGTTCGATTTTCTTGGCCCGGCCAGCGTGCCGCCGGTGAGCCAGCCGGACCATGTGCCAGCACAGCAGCACGACTTCCGCCCGCCGACGCCTGTCGCCGCGCCAGCTGCCCCCGGGGTGATTCCCGCCGACTGGGCGCTGTTTGATGACACGCCGGCTCCGGAACCGCAAATCGCGCCGGTTGCCCCTGCGCCACAAGCCATTGCAGAGCCCGTCTCGGCCCCGGTCGCGCCTGTTGCGCCGGCCCCGGTGGCTCCGGCTCGGCCTGCCAATAACGACGCTTTGCTCCAGGCTTTCCTGCGTGGTGCCGGGATCGAGCACCTGCGTATCGACGCCGCCGATGCCGCGGCGCAGATGGAGGCCATTGGCCGTAGCTACCGGTTGATGGTCGAGGGCTTGATCGACGTACTGCGTGCGCGCAGTAGCCTCAAGGGCGAGTTTCGCATGCAGCAGACCAGCATCGCCCCGGTGCAGAACAACCCACTGAAATTCGCCCCCAACGCCGACGAGGCGTTGCTGTTGCTACTGCGTCACGGCAGCCAGGCGTTCATGGCCCCGGACCAGGCGGTGCGCGATAGCTTCGACGATTTGCGCGCCCACCAACTGGCAGTGATGGCCGGCGTCGAGGCGGCGCTCAAGCACCTGCTGGCGCGTTTCGAGCCGGCGCGCCTGGAAGAGCGCCTGGCCCCTGCCGCCGGGTTGTCGAAGCTGTTCGGCGGCTCGCGCCAGGCCCATTGCTGGCAGCAGTTCACCTCGCTGTACCAGCAGATTTCCCGCGAGGCCGAGGACGATTTCCAGGACCTGTTCGGCCGCGAGTTCAGCCGCGCCTACCAGGCTCACAGCCAACGCATGCAACGCCCCTGAGGCCACCGCCCGGGACCCAGGAAGAACCGAATACGTCATGAGGACGAGGATGAGTGCAACAAGACTGATCGCAGCCCTGGCCATCGTGCTGCTCAGTGCCTGCAGCAAGGACACGCCGGTCGAAGCCAGCGCCCCAACCGAGGCCGGGACTGCGGGCATCACCCTGTACTTCAGCGCCGCCGCCGGGCTCAACCCGGGCGCGAGCGGCACGCCCGCGCCTGTACGGGTGCGCATCTACGAGCTGAAGAACAGTGCCGCGTTTGCCCGCGCCGACTATTTCGCCCTGGCCGAGCGTGCCCCGGCGACCCTCGCCGCCGACCTGATCGACCAGGACGAAGTGCTGTTGCAGCCCGGCGAGCAACTGCGCCTGGAGCGCCCGCTCGACCCGGCCACCCGCCAGGTCGGCCTGGTGGTCGGCTACCGCGAGATCGACCAGGCCCAGTGGCGCAGCGTGCTGCCGGTGCCGCCCCGCGATTATCAGATCAGCCTCGATGTGCGCGCCGTGCGCAGCGCCGTGGCCACCCCACAACCTGAGCCTGCCCGCTAGGCAATCGGAGTACTGCATGTCCTGGAACAATCGCGTGGTCTGGTCGGAAGGGATGTTCATCACGACCCAGCACTTCCAGCAGCACGACCGCTACCTGGAGCACTTCGTCGATACCCGCAGCCGGCCGCTGAGCGCCGCCGCCTGGGGTTTCTCCGAGCTGCTCATCGACCAGGGCCTGCTGGCCCAGGGCAAGCTGGCGATCCTCAGTGCCCGTGGCCTGTTGCCCGATGGCACGCCGTTCGACATCCCCCGTGACGACCTGCCGCCGCCGCCACTGGACGTTCCCGATGCGCTGCGCGACGGCGTGATCTACCTGGGCCTGCCGCTCAAACGCGCCGGCGCCAGGGACACCGTCGACGACGGCGAGCCGCTCGATGGCGCGCGCTACGTCAGCCGTGTCAGCGAAGTGCGTGACGACAACGCCCCGTTCGAGAACCGCGCGCCCCTGGCCCTGGGCAGCCGCGCCCTGCGCCTGCTGCGTGGCGAGGATGGCCTGGGCGACTACGCCGCGCTGGGCGTGGTGCGGGTGCGCGAGAAGCGTGCCGACCGCGCCCTGGTGCTGGATGACAGCTACATCCCGCCACTGCTTGATGTGACTGCCAACAACACCCTCTCGGGGTTTCGTGGTGAGTTGCTGGGCCTGCTGCACCAGCGCGGCGAGGCCCTGGCTGGGCGCGTAGTGGCTTCGGCCAACGGCGGTGCCTCGGAGATTGCCGACTTCATGCTGCTGCAACTGGTCAATCGCGCCCAGCCGCTGGTCGAGCACCTCGACCAGTTGACGCCGCTGCACCCTGAGCGGTTGTACAGCGAGCTGGTGGCGCTGGCCGGCGAGTTCGCCACCTTCACCCGCGACGGGCGTCGCCCCGAAACCTTCCCGGTGTACCAGCACGATGACCTGGCCGCGACTTTCGCCCCGGTCATGGCCGCCCTGCGCGAAGCCTTGTCGATGCTGATCGACAGCAAGGCGGTGGCCATCCCGCTGGTCGAGAAGGCCTATGGCATCCACGTCGGCATGCTTGCCGATCGCAGCCTGCTGGACAGCGCCAGCTTCATCCTGGTGGTGCGCGCCGACGTGCCCAGCGAGACCCTGCGCAGCCGTTTCGGCCAGCAGAGCAAGATCGGCTCGGTGGAGCACATTCGCGACCTGGTCAACCTGCAACTGCCGGGCATCGGCCTGCTGCCGTTGCCGGTGGCGCCACGGCAGATTCCGTTCCACGCAGGCTCCACCTACTTTGAGCTCGATCGGGGCAGTGAGCATTGGAAACAGCTGCAGCATTCCGGTGGTTTCGCCTTCTATGTCGCCGGTGAGTTCCCTGGCCTGAACCTGGCCTTCTGGGCGATTCGGGGATAAATCGTGATGTTTGTCGTTCGACTCGACCCAACCTGGACTCTGTGGGAGCGGGCTTGCCCGCGAAACAGGCGACTCGGTGCTTGGCACCGGCTGCGCCGGTGTTCGCGGGCAAGCCCGCTCCCACAGGGGCACTCGAATCACAGGGCCACCCCCCATCCAAGGACCGGAGACTAAGCCGCGATGCAACCGGACGATCCGCTCGCCAACGACCGCACCCAGTTCATGCCGCGCCCCGGTGGCCGTGGCCCGCAATCGGCCACGCCGACACCGGCTGCGCCGCCGCCACCGCTGAACGTGCCCGCCGCGCCGCTGGCAGCCGGCCAGGCCGAGGGCCTCAACCCGCTGGAGCAGGCGGCAGGCCCGCTGCTGGCGCTGCTCACCCGGCTGCGCAACACCATCGCCCACCCGGCGCCGGCCAGCCTGCGCGCGCAACTGCTGGCCTACCTGCGCCAGTTCGAGGAACGCGCCGAGGCCGCGGGCGTGCCGCGCAACGAAGTGCTGCTGGCACGTTACGCGTTGTGCACCGCGCTCGACGAGGCGGTGCTCAGCACGCCCTGGGGCAGCGCCAGCGACTGGGGCAAGCAGAGCCTGCTGATCACCGTGCACAACGAGGCCTGGGGTGGCGAAAAGGTCTTCCAGCTGATGGAGCACTGCCTGCAAAGCCCGCGTGAGCGCCTGCACCTGCTGGAACTGCTGTACCTGTGCACCAGCCTTGGCTTTGAAGGCCGCTACCGGGTGATGAACGGCGGCCGCGCTCAACTCGAGGCCCTGCGCGAACGCACCGCCGCGACCATCCGTGGCGCCCGTGGCGAGATCGAGCGCGAGCTGTCGCCGCACTGGCGCGGCGTCACGGTGGCGCGCGATCGCCTGGCGCAGTTCGTGCCGCCCTGGGTCGGCCTGGCGGTGGCCCTGGCGCTGCTGTTGCTGGTGCTGTTCGGCTTGCGCCTGAAACTGGCCGCCGATGCCGAGCCGGTATTCCGTGGCATCCACGCCCTGGGCGAGATCCCGGTGCAGGCCATGGACCGCCCGGTGGTCCAGCCCAAGCCCATCGAACGCCCACGCCTGGCAGGCTTCCTCGCCGACGACATCAAGGCCGGGCGGGTCGCCGTGGAGGACGCGGTGGACCGCTCGGTGGTGACCATCCGTGGCGACGAGCTGTTCGCCTCGGCCAGCGCCAGCATCAAGGACGATTTCCAGCCCTTGATGCTGCGCATTGCCGAGGCCGTGGCCAAGGTCAAGGGCAACGTCAAGGTCACCGGCCACAGCGACAACCAGCGCATTGCCACGCTGCGCTTCCCGTCCAACTGGGCGCTGTCCCAGGCCCGGGCCGAGGAGGTCAAGGACATCCTGGCCGCCCGTACCGGCCAGCCAGGACGCTTCACCGCGCAGGGCCTGAGCGACACCGAGCCGCTGGCGTCGAACGACAGCGCGCAGGGCCGGGCGAAGAATCGCCGGGTTGAAATCACCGTTCTGGCGGAGGGCGTCGAGTGAAGGCGTTTTTCAGTTTTGTCATTCGCTGGGTGATCCCGGTGCTGGGCCTGCTGGCCCTGAGCCTGATCATCTGGTTTGTCGGTCCATTGCTGGATGTGCTGGCGCCGGTCACCCCGCGCGTGGTGCTGATCGTCCTGCTGTTCGCGGCGTGGCTTGCCTACCGGGCATGGCGCATCGTCCAGGCCCGCCGGCAGGCGGCGAAAGTCATGGAAAGCCTGGCCGCCGAAACGGCGCCGGACCCTGCCAGCCTCGCCACCGCCGAAGAGCTGGCGACCCTGCGCCAGCGCATGGACGAGGCCCTGGTGCTGCTGAAGAAGGCGCGTCTGGGCGGTGACGAACGGCGCAACCTCTATGAGTTGCCGTGGTATGTGATCATCGGCCCGCCCGGTTCGGGCAAGACCACCGCGCTGGTCAACTCCGGCCTGCATTTCCCGCTGGCGGCGCAGTTGGGCGAGGGGGCCATCCGTGGCGTGGGCGGCACGCGCAACTGCGACTGGTGGTTCACCGACCAAGCCGTGCTGCTGGATACCGCCGGGCGCTACACCACCCAGGACAGCCATGCCCAGGTAGACAAGGCCGCCTGGCTGGGTTTTCTCGACCTGCTCAAGAGCCAGCGCTCGCGCCGGCCGATCGACGGCGCGTTCATCGCCATCAGCCTGTCCGATCTGCTGCTGGGCAGCGATGCCGAGCGCGCCGCCCATGCGACGGCCATCCGCAAGCGCATCCAGGAGCTGTACAGCCAGTTGGGCGTGCGCTTCCCGATCTACCTGATGCTGACCAAGCTCGACCTGGTGCCAGGCTTCATGGAGTTCTTCGACAACCTGAGCAAGGATGAGCGCGCCCAGGTGTGGGGCATGACCTTCGCCCTGGATGACGGCCAGCAGGGCGATGGCCCGTTGGCCCAGTTCGGCAGCGAATTCGGCCTGCTGGAGCAGCGCTTGAACCAGCGTTTGGTCGAACGCCTGCAACAAGAGCGCGACCCGGCGCGGCGCGACCTGGTGTACGGTTTCGTCCAGCAGTTCGCCGCCCTGCGCGGCAACCTCACGACTTTCCTCGATGGCATCTTCAAGCCCAATGCCTTCGAAGAGCGCGCGCTGCTGCGCGGCGTGTACTTCACCAGCGGCACCCAGGAAGGCAGCCCGATCGACCGCCTGATCGGCAGCATGGCCCAGAGCATGGGCCTGGATCGCGCGCACCTGGCTCGCCAGAGCGGCAGCGGGCGCAGCTACTTCATCGAGAAACTGTTCAGCGCGGTGGCCTTCGCCGAGCGCGGCCTGGTCGGTAGCAATCCCAAGGTCGAGCAGCGGCGCAAATGGATCGCCCGTGGCGCCCTGGCCCTGAGCGTGGCCCTGGTGCTGGTGGTCGGCACCCTGTGGACCCTGAGCTACCGCGCCAACCAGCAGTACATCGCCGAAGTCGACAGCCGCCTCAAGCCTTTGGGCAAGAGTGTGCAGGAGCTGAGCCCGGCGCAGCGCAACGTGGTCGAGGTGCTGCCGCTGCTCAACGCCGTGCGTCGCCTGGCCGACGATCCACCGGGCTGGGCCGAGGGGCTGGGCCTGTACCAGGGCGACATGCTCGAAGGCGAGTCCGACAGCGTCTACCGCAAGCTGCTGATCGCCATCTTCGCCCCGCGCCTGGTCACCCGCATCGAAGAGCAGCTGTACGCCGGAGGCCCGTCCGACTACCTGTACGAAGGGCTCAAGGCCTACCTGATGCTGGCTGACGGTGAGCATTACGACCCTGAGTTCATCAAGGCCTGGATTACCCTCGACTGGGAGCGCAGCCTGCCCCGCGACCTCGCTCCGGACTTGCGCCAGGCCCTGTCCCAGCACCTGGCGGCGCTGTTCGACAAGCGCCCGCCCAATGCCCGCCTCGACCAACGCTTGATCGACGACACCCGTCGCCAGTTGCAGCAGCTGCCGGTGGCCCAGCGCGTCTACGATCGGGTCAAGCGGCAGAAACTGCCGGCCGGGGTCAGCGACTTCCGGGTCAGTGATGCCGCCGGTCGTGATGCGGCGCTGGTGTTCCGCTTCAAGAACGGCAAGCCACTGAGCGAGCCGTTGCCGGGCATCTTCACCGTCGAGGGTTACCGCAAGGCGTTCCTGGCCGCCAGCCTGGCGCACAGCGAGACCCTGGCCGAGGAGCGCTGGGTGCTGGGTCGCGAGGCCAGTGAGGCGGGCGACGCCAAGCGCCTGGCCGACGACGTGCTGCAGCTGTATTACCAGGACTACATCCGCAACTGGGAGGCGCTGCTGGCCGACCTGGACTTCGTGCCCATCACCAGTGTCGGCCAGGCTGCCGATGTGCTGCGGGTGCTGTCCGGGCCGACTTCGCCGATGAAGAAGCTGCTGCAAGCGGTGGCCAAGGAAACCAACCTGGCCCAGCCAACCACCCTCGACAAGGTCCAGGCCAAGGCCGAGCAGGCCGGTGTCGACCAGCTGCGCCAGCGCCTCGGCGGCCTGCTGGGCGATACGCCGCTGCCCAGCGACAACCCGGCGGCCCGTGAGGTCGACCCGGTGACCGCGCACTTCGCCGAACTGGCCGCCCTGGTGGACACCGGTGAAGGCCAGCCGGCGGCCATCGATGGCCTGCTGACTGACCTCAATGCGCTGTACGTGCAAGTCAGCGCCATGGTCGGCGCCAGTGGCGATGCGCTACTGGGCGAGGCCAAGAACCAGGCCCAGGCCGCGGCGCAGCGCGTTGCCCTGGGCGCGGCGCGCCAGCCCAAGGTGGTGCAGAACCTGGTGGGTTCGGTGCTCGGCTCCACCCACAACCTGGTCATGGGCGGCGTGCGCAACCAGCTCAATGCCGCCTGGACCAGCGA